>JBCCZQ010000048.1:0-24832 GCA_039187315.1 Planctomycetota bacterium
GCGCGAGAGAGCGACAGACAAAGCGGCCTCGGCCGTTTCTGAGAGGAGAGACACGATGCACCGACCCGACCGCTGGTTGTTGGCCGGTCTGTGCCTGCTGCTTGCAGGTACGGCGGCCTCCTCCGCGCAGTCTTCGGGTCTGCCGCTCCAGCACAGCCTCACCAACATGGATCAGGGTCGAGGCAATCACTTCATCGAGCACCGCGGTGGGCAAGTCTCACAGCAAGCCCCACAGCATATTAATGAGATTGTCGTTCGTCTCAAGAGCGATGACGCATCGCTGATGGTCGACGTTGAGCGCCGTCTCGTTTCTGTTCTTGACTGTACCGCCGCATCGGTTCGCCGGGCCGGCGTCAGCCAGCGATCGCGGCTTGCCCAGCAGTACCGTGTCGTCAGGCTGCCCCCGGGCGTGGATGCGGGCGAAGCTGCAGCCGCGATCGATGCCGTGCCCGGTCTGAGCGCGTCCCCGGCTCGCGTCGGGTTTCCATGCTCGACGATCGATAGCCCGGACACATCGAGCATCATTGTCCCCGATGACGCGTTGTTCAGCGAGCAGTACGCGCTGCTGAACGACACGCTGACTACCGAGATCGATAGCAACGGGGATATCAATGCCGCGGCGGCCTGGGTCAAGACCACCGGCAGCGAGGATGTCGTCATCGCCGTGCTCGATGCTGGCATCGCCGCAGATCACCCGGATCTGCGGGAGAAGCTGCTGCCCGGGTTCAACGTCGTGGGCGCCGATCCTTCCGATACGGACGACCAGATCAGCGGGCATGGCACCGAGGTTGCCGGGGTAGCCGCCGCAATGTCGAACAACGCCCAGGGCATCGCGGGCGTCTCGTGGGGTTCGCCGATCCTGCCTGTAACGACGGCCAATTTCCTGGGCTTCACTTCTGACGTCTGGCTCGCTGAAGGCCTGGAATGGGCGGTCGATGCGGGCGCGGATGTGGCGATTCTGAGCTTCGGACTCAGTGCACCCAGCGATATCCTGGCTGCAGCGGTCCGGGACGCAAAAGAGGCCGGCGTGGTCGTTGTCGCGTCGTCCGGCAATACCGGCACGCGCGGCGTGCTCTACCCGGCCGCCTACCCGGAGGTCATCGCGGTCGGTGCGACCGACGCGAACGACCGTGTCGCGGTTTTCTCGGCCTTCGGACCGGAGATCGATCTCGTCGCCCCGGGCGTTGATGTCCTGACCACGACGCGGTCGATTCTCGCGCCGGGCGTCGATTACACGCTCGAGTCGGGGACGTCCATCTCGGCGCCGTTCGTCGCGGGCGTGGCGGCGCTGCTGCTCTCGGTCGACCCGCTGCTGACGCCGGACGAGGTCCGTGCCGCGATGCTGGCCACGGCCGAGGATCTCGGCGAGCCCGGGTGGGACGAGCGGTCCGGCTTCGGTCGGCTCGACGCCGCGGCCGCCGTCGCGTTCGTCCAGCGCCAGATCGATTGCCTGTCGGATATCAACGGCGACGGGCGGATCGATTCCGCCGATTTCTTTGCCTGGTTGACCGCCTTCACGCAAGGCGATCCGAGCGCTGACATCAACCGCGACGGCGAGATCACCGACTCGGACTTCTTCGCGTGGGTGACCGGTTACCTGGATGCAGAGAGCTGCAACGGGGCGTAGGCCGCGTGTCGAGAGGGCGCACGCCTGCAGCGGTCGCCCCCCTCTTTCAGGGCCTATCTGACAGGTCCGTCTGATCCGCGCCGCCCGGCCTTGGATCGCTTGATGCCGGGCTTCTGCACGCCGTCGATGTCTGTAATTTGTTTTCTCGCATCAAGCCGTCCCGCGAGGCAGCCGATGCCCCTGTGTCTCCGTCCCGGTGACCGAGGAGCAGGCATGGCACGGACATTCTCGCAGGGCGATCGAGGGCCGATCCGGAGTTCGTTCTCCGACGATCCGGACATGCTCGAGCTTGTGCAGGAGTTCGTGGAGAATCTGCCCGGCCGCGTTGCGCAGCTCAAAACGGCGTACGACTCGAACGACCGCGTGTCGCTGACGCGCTTGTCGCATCAGCTCAAGGGCGCCAGCGGGGGGTACGGATTCGACGGGGTCGGCGCTGCGGCGGGTCGCGTGGAGGCTTCGCTCCTGGCGCTGCCGGCCGATTCAGATGTGGCGTCACTCAAGCGAGAGTTGAACGAGCTGGTCGCGATGTGCCAGCGTGTGTGTGTGTAGGGGCATCGCGGCCTGATGCCCGCCGACCAGGCGGGCCTGCGGGGAAGTCAGCAGCCGGCCTCGCGCCGGACGAAGCGTGCAGCATGAGTGAACTCACGGCACCCAATGAGACCGAGACGCGCCACGTCGTGCTCGTCATCGACGACAGCAACGACGTGCACCGCCTGCTCCAGGCGCGGCTCAAGCAGGAACAGCTCCAGCTCGAGGCCGCGACCGACGGCGCCGAGGGGATCGAGCGCGTCATCGAACTGATGCCCAGCCTGGTCCTGCTGGATCTGGATATGCCCACGATGGACGGCTTCGAGGTGCTCCGCCACCTCAAGGAATCGTCCGTCACGCACGACATACCTGTGGTCGTCCTCAGTGGGCTCCAGAGCCCGGCAGACAAGGTCACCGCCTTCGACCTTGGTGCGGTCGACTACATCACAAAACCGTTCGATCTGATGGAGCTCCGCGTCCGTCTTCGCTCGGCGCTGCGGATGGCGGATCTCGTCACGATGCTCGCGCAGCGCGCGCACATCGATGGGCTCACCGGCCTCTACAACCGGGCCGCCTTCGACCAGCGTTGGCAGCAGGTCACCAGCGAGAACGATCGGCACGGCAAGCCGCTGTGCGTCGGGGTCTTCGATCTGGATCACTTCAAGTCGATCAATGACACGTACGGGCACCCCGCCGGCGACGAGGCCCTGCGCGTCTTCGGCGCGCTGATCCAGCGCGAATGCCGCTCGTGCGACATCGCGTGTCGCTTCGGCGGCGAGGAATTCGTCCTGATCATGCCCGAGACCGTGCCCGAGGACGCGGACGTCGTCTGCAACCGCATCCGAGAGAAGCTTGCCGAGCTGGAATGGCCGGCGCACCCAGAGCGGTCCGTGACGGTCTCGGTCGGGGTGGCCGGCTCGGCCGGCCGAAGCGACGTCTCACCCGAAGCTTGGATCGAGGCGGCCGACCAGGCGCTCTACCGCGCCAAAAAAGGCGGCCGGAACCGCGTCGTCATCGAGGCGCTGCCCTCCGGTGATGGCTCGGCGCTCAAGCAGGCCGGCTGAGCCCGCCCCAACCTGTATCTCGATCAGATCGCCCACGTGACGGCCACGAACAGGCCGATCGCGTCGCGTGCAGGGTTCCGGTCCGCGCCGCTGGTCCGGGCGTTGGAGATGTGGTGCCAGTGCACCCCGCCGATCAGCCGCGTGCCCGGCCCGAGCTCGTACGTGCCGCCGAAGCCGAGCCTCGGGAGCAGGTTGAACTTCGTGCCCGCGTCGGGAACCGTGTCCTCGGCGTAGAACACGCCCAGCGAGCCCTCGGCGAACAGCGACCACCGTTCCCGCTGAAGGAAGTGGTACCGGCCCAGCAGGCTGAAGCTGCCCGCGACGGTGTCGTCGTCCTGGAACGCCACCCAGCCCGCCAGCTCGCCCCCGAGCTCGACCCTCGGCTCAACGAACACCGAGTACTGAAGGAACAGACTGACATCTACCGCGGGCTTGAAGTCGTCGGCGTATCGCACCCCGGCTGTCAGCCATTGCGAGTCTCTTTGGCCATACGCCGCAAGCTCCGGAACCTCACGATCAGCTCCGTCGGGGTCCGCGCCGTCTTCGGGCTGGTGCCGATCGAGCGAAGGAGGTGCCGCGAAGAGCCCGCCCCGGGCCGCTGCCTGCGCGCACACGTCGCCCGAAGCACCCAGCGCCACGAGTGCGGCGAGCGTTGCGTGACGTGCGGTCGGCATCACAGGCAGCGTACCGTGCTGCAGGCCGCGAGGCGTCAGCACGCACCGATTGGGAGGACGTGATGGATCCTGAACGCCAGCAGCAGCTCGAAGAAGCCGTCGGCTTCGCCGAGCAGCGGGCCGATGCGCTCGATGAGGCGCTGCGTGACACCGCGGAAAGGCTTGCCGCCGCCCTGCGGCGGATCGAGGCCCTCGAAGCCAGGCTGAGCACGCTCGAAACCGGGAGCAACGCGCCGGAGCACGAGGATCCGCCCCCGCCGCACTCCGGCCGGCTGCCAGGCGGGCGCTAGCGCCACGAAGCCGGTGTCAAGCCAAGAGCGATGCGCCGGTCATCGCATCCGGCTTCTCGAGACCCATCATGTCAAGAGTTGTCGGCAGGATGTCCGCCAGCCTCCCGCCGGTCCGCAGCGATCGGCCCTTGAACGCGTCGCCGACGACGATCAGAGGCACCTCGTAGAGCGTGTGGGCCGTGTGCGGGGCGTTGGTTTCTGGGTTGAACATCTGCTCGGCGTTCCCGTGGTCTGCGGTGACGATGAGCGACCCGCCCCGCGCGAGCGTCTTGTCGACGATCTCACCCGTGAGCGCATCGACCGTCTCGCAGGCGCTGACCGCTGCGTCCAGCGAGCCCGTGTGACCGACCATGTCGCCGTTGGCGAAGTTGACAACGATGACATCCTCGCAGTCGGACGCATCGAGCCGGCGCAGCACGGCATCCGCCACGCCTCGGGCCGACATCTCAGGCTGCAAGTCGTAGGTCGCGACCTTCGGGCTCTGGATGATCTCGCGGCGTTCCCCTTCAAACGGCTCGTCGCGGTAGTCGTTAAAGAAGAACGTCACGTGCGGGTACTTCTCTGTCTCTGCGCAGCGGAACTGCGTCAGCCCGAGCCCGGACAGATACGCCCCGGCGATGTCGACCATCTTCGGCGGCTTTGGGAACGCGACGCTGGCCAGTTCCGCAAGACGCTCGGAATACGGCGTCATGATGACAAAATCGAGCCCGAGCTTGTCGCCCCGGTCGAAGCCGAGCTTGCCGGATTCCGGTGAGGGCTTGAGCTCGTCCGAACCGAAGAATTCCGGCATCAGAAACGCCGAGCACAGCTCGCGCGGGCGGTCGCCGCGATAGTTGTAGAACACCACCGCATCGCCGCCTGTGATCCGCGAATTCTTCGCGTCACCCACAGTCCGGGGCTCGACGAACTCGTCGCCAACGAGCCCCTCGGTCGGGCGGTCGTAGTAGTCCTGGATCGCCTCATACGCGCTGGCAAAGCTCGGAGCATCGCGCCGGCCTGTTAGCAGGTCATACGCCTTCTGCACCCGCTCCCAGCGGTTGTCGCGGTCCATCGCCCAGTATCGGCCGACGACCGAGGCGACCCGACCCACGCCGATCTTGGCGCACATCGACTCGACCTGTTCCGCGTAGCCCTTGCCGGTGAACGGCCCGGTGTCGCGGCCGTCGGTGAACAGGTGCACGAACACACGCGGGTGCCTGAGCTGCTTGGCGAGCTCGAGCAGCGCGTACAGGTGGATCAGCTGGCCGTGTACGCCTGCGTCCGAGTTGATGCCCATCAGGTGCAGGGCCTTCCCGGCATCGCGCGACGCGGCGATGGCCCCCGCGATGGCCTCGATCTCACTGAGCCGGTGCTCACGGCAGACCTTGGTGATGCGGACGGCGTCCTGGTCGACGATCCGGCCGGCGCCGATGTTCTGGTGCCCGACCTCACTGTTGCCCATGGTCTCGTCGGTCAGGCCGACGTCCTCGCCGCTGGTGGCGATGAGCGTGGTGGGGCACTCGGCCATGAGCCGATCCGCCACGGGCGTGCGCGCAATCTTGATCGCGTTGAACGCGTCGTGCTCGGGGTTGGGGTTCTCGCCCCAGCCATCGCGGATGATCAGGACGTGGGGGGTGTTGGCTGACCTGCCGGGCGTGGGGTCGTTGTTCATAGCCGACTGTAGCGGACCGGGAAGCCCGTTCGTCGTATTCAGCGTGATCCGTCGTGGGCCGGTTTCGACAGACCCTGCAGCGAGTGTGCTATCCCCAGTTTATTGGCTGAACGATGCACGCCGAACTCGACCCTGCACCCTGCGATATCAAAGAGGGATCGGGACGAGCCTCGTGGCCGTCTGAATGTTCAGATCGGCGGATCGGGTTGCAGTTTAAACGCGGCTATGTGCACCACAATGACGGTGGTATGCACTATGGCAGAATCCATGCCGCATCTTTTGCGTAGCACCCGACTTGATGTGGTACACAGGCGACTCGTGCGATCATGAAATCCCGCAGAAATACATCGATCTCCGGCTCACGAGTGCGAACCGTCATGCAGTCCGCGTGCGCAATGCGATGAGTTGGGCCAGACCGTTCAGCAGCTCAAAATGTTCATGGAGCTTCGGAGCGTCTGGAGCCAGTTTCCTTAGCTTCTCAGTAGATGCAGTACGGCATGACTCGTGTCCTCTTCCACTCAAAGGTGAAGGAACATAAACCAGTCATTCGTGTACGGCAAGCTTTGGCTTTATTTGGTCCCTGCTGCGTCCATACACAAGACACAGTTATGTGTCTTCGATGCTTTCATTTCTGTGTGATCGGATCGGCGGTGTGTCTGACACACGGGACAGTCCTCGCAGCGGCGGCAAAAAAATCTGGCTGCGATTTGCATTCAGGCGAGTATCGCGAGCAGATTTTCCAGAGCCATTGCTTCGGGGATATCCCTCTTCTCGACCCAGCGGACGCGGCCTTGGCCGTTGTCGGCCTGCTCGATGAGCACGGTGCCCCGGCCGGCGATATTCAGGTCGGGCCAGTAGAAGCCGTAGGCCTTGCAGACGTCGCGGTGCATGTCGGCAAGCAGGGTCTGCTTCAGGCCCATGGCGTTGGCCCAGGCCTCGTGGACGAAGAAGCTGTCGCAGGAGATCCCAACGACCTCGACGCCGCGGCTCTGCCAGTCGGCCATCTGGTCGGTGACGCACTTCATCTCGGTCGAGCAGACCGGGCTGAAGTCCATGGGGTAGAAGCAGAGCGCGACGTGGCCCTTCTTGACGGCATCGGCAAGGGTCCAGGGGTCCTTGTCCTGGTTCGTGAGCGTGAAGTTGGGGGCGGTCTCGCCGACGGCGATCGGTTGGGTCGGCTCAAGGCGGGGCTCGGGACGGATCGGCGGGTCGTTCTGGGTCGCCATGGCTGTCGGTTCCTTGCGGGTGCGGTTGGGTGCGCCCGATGCGCGTTGGGCGTATCCTACGGGTCCCCGCACAGGACGGCGGGCAGAGCAGGGCGCTGCAAGACGGAGGCGCGACACGGATGGCAACCCACGCGAGCGGAGCATCGCCGATGGCCGAGACGACCCGGGGCTCGGGGGACCGGCCTCGGCCGGAAACGGCCGGCCTGATCGAGCGGTACGAGGCGGTGCGGTCGAAGGTCGAGGCCGCCGCTCGCCGAAGCGGGCACGATCCCTCGAGGGTCATCCTCGTCGCGGTGACCAAATACGCCGAGCTCGATGACATCCGCGACCTGATCGAGCACGGCCACCGAGACTTCGGCGAGAACCGGGTCCAGCAGCTCACCCAGCGGGCGGCGATGGTGGACGAGTGGGTCCGCAGGCGTCAGAGGCTCGGCGGCGGCGGTACGAAGCAGCTCGAGCTGCCGCGCTGGCACATGATCGGCCACCTCCAGCGCAACAAGAGCAAGCAGGTCATCGAAGCGGCGCGGCTGATCCACTCGGTCGATTCGCTGCGGCTGGCCGAGGAACTCCAGGCCGTCGGGCTCAAGCGCGAGCGGATCACGGATGTGCTGATCCAGGTCAATGTCTCGCAGGAAGAATCCAAGTTCGGCTGCCCGGTGCCCGCGGTCGAGGCGCTGGCGACGAGCATCGAGTCGATGGCCTACCTGCGCTGCCGCGGGCTGATGACGATGGCGCCCTACGCGGACAATCCGGAGGACTCCAGGCCGTACTTCTCGAGGCTGCGCGATCTGTACGACGACCTCCTGCGTGTGGGCGTCGGCGAGGATGCGTTCAACATCCTCAGCATGGGGATGTCCGGCGACTACGAGGTCGCGATCGAAGAGGGCGCGAATGTGGTCCGCGTCGGTTCGTCGATCTTCGGTGAGCGTCGCTCACCGGAAGCCGACGCCTAGGCAGAGGCTGCTCTCGGGTCAGATCGTCATCAGGTCGTCATCAGGCGTTGGGCCAGCCGGCCGTGGCGGGCCCGTGTCTGGATCATGTACCGCTGAAGGTTCGAACCCGGGCAGCCGGTGCTGGCGAGCTCTTGGTGCGTCTTGACGCGGCCGAGCGGGATGCCGTGCAGGCCGCAGAGCTCGGCCATGGTCGCGTCGAGGGCCGCGAGCGCCTGAGGCGTCGGCTGCTGCTCGTCGAAGTGGCCAAGGACGAGGACGCCGACGTTGCGCGGGTTCTGATCGCGGACGTGGGCGCCCTGGAGGCGGATGGGCCGACCCTCCCAGACGCCGCCGGTCGGGTCGACGATGTAGTGGTAGCCGATGTCGGCCCAGCCGCGGCCCTGCACATGGCTCCGGCGGATGGTCTCGATCCGGTCGGCGGCCTGGGCCCGTGAACGGATGGCGATCGGTGGAAGGGCATCGTGGTGGACGGTCAGCCGTTCGACGCGGACCATCGGGTCTGCTTGCGAGACGATCGGCCCGGTGTTCGTCCAGGTGCTTCTCGGCTGGACGCGGATCGTGCCGGTGGCGACGGGGCGAGGTCTCGGTCGGGTCGAGGGGGCGGGCGTGTCATCGAAGCCGCCTTCGTGCGGCCATCGCGGTCCTGGGAGGCCAGCGTTCCGCGTTGCAGCGCCCCGGGAAGCGCAGCCTGTCAGCGCGATCGATGCGGCCGAGCCGAGCCCGGCGAGGACCACGGATCGTCGTGTGTGGTTCGTATTCACGGAAACGTCCATCGGTCCTTCGGTTCCGCGGGGTTCAACGGTACGCTGTGCTTGTCCGGGGCGGGTTTTCTCCCGCGGCCGCCTCGTCGTGCCGATCCTGAGTGTACGGCGGGCGCATTCTGGGCGTCTGCCCGGGTCACGGGCCATCGGTGGCGCGTGCGCCTGTCGGTGTCATCGTCAGAGCAGGTGTGAGCGACTGGTGCGACTCGCGGCGTGGAGTGACAACCAAGTCCCCTGTATAGGTGGAAAGGCAGTCGGGTGGGCCGGTCTGTTTGCGGTCATGCTGTCGGCTCTACTCGGTGTTGCCGGCGACGCCCGGGGGGATGACTGGATGGGGCTGGTCGCCACGCCGGCGCCGTCGCTTGAGCACTGGGCTTCCGAGCCGACGCCTCCGGTGCCTTCGGTCATCGACACGGACCCGGACGGCGGGGGCCAGCCCGAGGTCGGACCTGACCCTGCGGCCGGTGAGGCAGAGGCCGCCGTGGGGCCAGAGGCAACGCCCGAGCCGAGCATCCTGCGGGATATCTTTACTGGCTGGGACGGCGAGCTGCGCTTCGGGCTCGAACTCGCTTCTGGCAACAACGACCGCACGCGGTTCCGTGGCGGGTTCGACATCAACAAGAAGTACGATGGCCACTCGACGCGGCTGCGGTCGGAGTACGTCATCGCGCGGAACAACGCGGGAGAATCCGAGAACCGGCTGACCTCGAGCGCGATCCAGGATTGGGGCACGGGCGGGACGAAGTTTTCCGGGGTGTTCCTTCGGGCCGACGGCGATCTCGATCGTTTCCAGGATTTCGATTACCGGCTGAATGTCTCGACTGGGGCGCGGTATACGGCGCTCAAGAACGACAAGACCGAGCTTGTCGCTCGCATCGGTGGGAGCGTGCGGCGTGAGTTCGGGGGGCCGGACGATGATTATGTGCCCGAGGGTGCGTTCTTCGTGAACTTCAAGCACAAGATCGGTGATCGGCAGCGGGTCGGCGCGAGCCTGGATTACCTGCCGGAGCTCGAGCAGGTCAGCCGGTACCGCCTGATCGCGCGGGCGAACTGGGATGTCGACATCGACCCCGAGTCCGGCCTGGGCCTGCGACTCAAGGCGGAGAACCGGTACGACGCCCGCCCGAACCGCCGGCCGGAGCGGAACGACTTCGATCTCTCGGTGCTCCTGTTCTGGCGTTTTTAGCTCCCTGTAGCCGAACAACACACGGTAACCGAGGCGGAGTCGCCTCTGGTGTCATGTTCCCGGCTGTAGCCGGCCGGCTTGCTGCTACACGGAGGACAGCTCGATGCGTGCAGACGGACTTGGATCGTGGTGGTTGGCCCTGGTTTCGGGGCTGGCCTTGGGCACGCTGGTGTCGCCGACGGTTGCGCAGGACGGCGCCGCGGACGAGGATGCCGAGGGCGCCGAGGCAGAGGAACCGCCGCCATCGGGCTTCTTTGATGGCTGGGACGGGCGTTTCCTGGTCGGCGTGTTCGGGACCACGGGCAATTCCGAGTCGAACACGATCGAGTTCATCACCGACGGCGAGCGCGATACGGACGAGTCACGCTCGAGCTACGAGCTGCTCTACAACTTCTCGCGTTCGGATGGCGAGATCGGCGCGAACAACGCCCGCCTGACGCTGGCCAACGACTACAAGATCCCGGATTCGGACTGGTTTGCGTATGTCGAGGGCATCTCGGAGTACGACGAGCTCAAGGCGTGGGATGGGCGGTTCCTGATCGAGGCGGGCGTCGGGTACCAGTGGATCGATGAGGAAGACGAGCGGCTCGTTTCCCGCGTGGGCGGCGCGGGTGAGCTTGAGGTCGGCAGCGCCGACACCTCGTGGAACCCGCTGCTCACGTTCGAGACCGAATACGAGACCGCGATCGACGAACGGCAGGATTTTTCTGCGTTTGTGGGCGCCCTGTTCGACCTGAGCGACGGCGAGAACGTGCGTGTGACGGCGGGTGCCGAGTACAGCTGGCTGATCGATCCGGATCGGAACATGTCCCTCGTCGGACGGGTGGAGACCGAGTTCGACGCCCAGCCCGGTGTGCAGAACGGCGTTGAGGACAACGAGTTCGATACGAGCTACTCGATCCTGCTGAGCTGGGAGTACTAGGCGGCGACGGCTCGTGCACCCGATCGGACGACCCCCCGCTGAACCAACGCGCGCCAGCCTGCGCGAACCACGCGCGGCCGAGCGTTGCGTTCGCTGTGCTTGAGCCCGCCGGAGAACGTCCAGGCCATGTAGCTGGGCGATACAGCCGGGCGATACAGCGGGGCAATGCACTGTGGCAGTGCAGCTGAGGCCTCTATTTCACGAGGTTCGCCGCTGCGGTTTCGGCCTGGCGCACTCGGCGGCGTTCGGGCCTGCCCGCGGGCGGCCTGGGCTCGAGGAACGCGGTGCTTCGCTCGGGTCTTGCAAAGAGACAGAGCCGTGTCAGCTCGACGACCGAGAGCGTCTGGGTCTTGTCCATGATGTTTGCGCGGTGGGCCTGGATCGTCTTGGGGCTGAGCGCGAGCTGTCGCGCGATCTCAGAGACGGGCTTGCCGTCAGTTAGGTAGTCGAGGACCTCGTGCTCGCGGGCGGTGAGGCGGGCGAGGCGTTCGACGGCTCGTCGGCGTGCGACCTCGATCCGGCTGACGTCGAGCGCCTCGCTGATACGGTGGATCAGGATGCCGGTCCGGAAGGGTTTCTCGAGGAAGTCGACGACGCCGGAACGCAGCGCGACGCTGACGAGCGTCAGCGGGGCCTGCCCCGCCATCATGATCATGGGCAGGTCGTCGCCGATCATGCTCAGCCGCTCGAGCAGGTCGGCTGCTGTGATGCCAGGAAGGTCGGTCTCGGCGACGATGCAGGCGGGACGGGTGGTGGGGATGTCGGCGAGGAAATCCTCGGCTGTCTCGTAGGCTTGGCAACGTGTGCCGGCCTCGGTGATCGCCGCGGTGAGTGCGTGGCGGATGGCTGGGTCCGGATCGATGACACAGACGAGCGGCGCAGCGTCTTGAGCGGCATGCACGTTGCTGGACGGACGAAAAGACATCATGGCTCGATCACGGATCAACAGGGCCGATCGCAGTCTACCGCCAACGGCTCCCGGGGTCCGATTTCGAGTCTCAAGACGGAGTGGATTCCACACCCTGAGGGTCGGTTGAATTCCACCGCCGCGACCCACGCCGTGGATCTGGCGGGGACCAAGCGATTCAGAACAGCCGCTCGAAGGCCGGGCTGGCCAGCATGGCTCGGGCTCGGGCGCGATCGGCCCAGATGCCCCAGCCGAGCGAGTCCAGCAGCTCGGCCCGCTGCTCCCGGAGTTCGGCCGAGGGCTCGTCTTCCAGCTTTGCGTCGATCATCGCCAGCGCGGTCGCATATCGGCCGCGGGCCTGGGCGATGGCCAGTTCGGCGTTGCCGAGCGTCTCCGCTTCGGGGTCCTCCCAGCGGCGGTGCTCGGCGATGGCGTCCTCGAGAGCCTCGATCATGCCGTCGGCGTCGGTGCCCTCGTCTCGGTTCTCGAGGGCCTTGGTACGCAGCGCGATGATCTGGTCGTGCGCGGCCAGGAGGGCGTCCGTCTGGGCGGCCATGGCCTCGTCGAGCTCCTCGTCGAAGTCGTCGCTGTCCTCGTCGCGGTTGACGCCGCGGTAGGCCGCGAGCGCGTCGGTGTCGATGCGCTCGATGACATCCTGCGCTGCGGCGAGGCCGGCGGAGAGCGTTGGCTCGAACGATTCGGCGTCCTCCGGCGACTGGTCCTTGGGTTCTTGCGCGGCGCGGCGCATCTCGGCCAGCGCGAGCTGCAGGGACTCGGCGTCGCTCTCTTCGATCTCGCTGCGGATCTCGTCGGTGAGTCGGTCGAAGAGGTCGGCGTCGTCGTCGCCCATGAGGTCGTCGAGGGCGGCGATCTTGAGCGCGAGCATGTCTTCATGGAGCTCGTCGAGGCGTGTTGGCACCTCGGAGGTGTCTTCTTCGTCGGCCGGTTCGTCGGCTAGATCCTGGGCGAGGTCGGTGTCCTCATCGGCTTCGTCGCTGGCTTCATCGTTGTTGGATTCGTCCGGCTCGGGCGCGGGCTCGATCTCGGGCTTCTCGTTGGGCTCAGGCGCGACAGCCATCGCGACGGGCCAGCCGCCTGGCTTGGTGGTGGCGCCGCCGAGATCGGTGCGGGCCCCGAGGGTGAAGGAGCCGACCAGCACGTCGCCGGGCTCGGCGAAGTCGGGGAGCTTGGTGGGTGTGGCGATGTAGGCGCGTGCGGTGCCGCCGGCATCAAGCTCGCGCGAGCGGAAGCCACCGCGGCCCGCGAGCGCCGCATCGGGTGTTCCCGCGAAGCTCAGTCCGACGGGGCTCTTGAGGCCGTGGGTCAGCAGGACCGAGAGGTCGGTCAACGCGTCGAGCGATGACGGGTCCTCGTGGCGTATGTGGAGCGTCAGGGTGTACTCGCCCTCGTCGAGCTCGATGGTCTCATCCTCGCCGGCGCTGTTGGCCAGCTGCTCGCCGTCGCCGTTTGTGACGTGCCAAAGGAAGGATTCGTACTCGTCCCAGGCGTGGGCGGCAGAGTTGATCGCCGGGTCGATGGTGACCGAGCCGTCGGCGGGCATGGCTAGGTCGTAGGTCAAAATGAGCTGGTAGATCTGTCGTCCCTCTGGGAGCATGTCACGCTGCGGGTCGAGCGGGGTGATGTCCCAGTCTGTTGGGCGTGTGGATCGTGTCAGGCCGGTGAGCGAGCCGCTGGGGCTGACGTTGGCCTCTCGGAGCGGGCTGCGGATGTCGAGCGGGGTGACGGGCGCGGCGCCGTGGATCATGACCTGGGAGGGCTCGGGGGTGAGTCCTCGGAAGCGGACTTCGATCTCGAACTCGCCCTGGCCGAGGCTGGACCAGTTCTGTGCGACGGCGAGCTCGACGGTTCCCCCGCCTCGGATCGCCATGGAGCGGGTCTCGACGTCGTCGTCGTCGAAGCTGATCCAGCTGCGGCTGTTGGTATGCACATACGCCTCGTCGTCGGCGAGCTGGATCATGTGCAGGATGAGCGTGCGGCTGGTGTCGCTGTCGAGGCGGCGCGCGATGACATCGATCCATGTAGCGCCCACTGGGGCGTGGAAGAAATACTTGCTCAGATCGCCGCTGGTGGTCGTGATGGTGTCGGTAAAGGTGTAGTCGTCCTCGGCGGTGAGCTGCATGCCCTTGATGACGGTAACGGGGAACCGGAACATCGGGCCGCGCTCGGGGTGGTCCTGGTCGGTCGCGAGGATCTCGGCGAAGTGGGCGCCGTGCTCGAGGCCGGTTGGATCGACGCGGACGGTGGTGCTCCGGCCGCTGGCGGCGATGTTGTGGAAGCGTGCGACCTCGATCCAGGGCTCGGTGGCCTCGAGGTTGAGCCTGGCTTCGAAGTCGACGCGTCGGCGGTTGTCGATGTCCTCGGGCCAGGCCGGGCTGAGCGACAGGGAGAACTCGGTCGGCTCGTCGGTCTCGTTGGGCTCGCGGAGGTAGAGCCCGCGTGTGCTGCCGGGGCCTCGGGCATGGAACCGCATGTCGCGGGTCTCATCGTCGACGTAGTTGGCGAGGTACTCGTATGCGGCGTCGATCTGGAGCATGCCGGCGCCTTGAGCCCAGGGCGACTGGCCGGGCATGGTGAGGGCGGTGGCCTTGATGGCGCGCTTGATGCTGGCGGGGTGCCAGGTCTGGCCCTCCTGCTTGAGCTTGGACAGCGCGAGCGCGATAGCGCCGCAGGCGCTGGGCGAGGACATGCTCGTGCCGTTGGAGAGCTGGTTCTTCTGGAGTGTCCAGTTGGGGACGGGGCTGATGGCGCCGCCGGGGGCTGTGATGTCGACGCCCATATCGCCGTCGAGCGTGGGCCCGCGGCTGGACCATGGGTACTGGAGCTCTCCCCAGCCTTCGCGGACGGCATACTGGGCCTCCATCATCTCGGGGGTGATCGAGGCGCCGACGCCGATGATGGCGGTGGTCGTGCCGCCCGGCCCGCCGACGGTCGAGAGCGCGGGTCCGGCGTTGCCGGCGCTGGCGACGAAGACGACGTTGTGGTTGTCGACGATGTCGGTAGCGATCTGGTCGATCCGGTAGCGGGTATCTGGGAAGGCTGCGGGACCGCCGTAGGACATGTTGATCATGTCGACGTCGTGCTCGACGACGGCGATGAGCCCGCGGATCAGGCCGGTGTTGACGCTCGAGGAGCCGAGGCGGGTGTCGCCGATCTTCACCGAAACGATCTGGGCGCCGGGGGCCATGCCGTTGAGCTCGGGCTGGTCGGGGAAGTGGGCGGCGGTGATCCCGGCGACGTGCGTGCCGTGCGAGCCGGCGTCCGTGACGATGGAGAGCACGTCGCCGTCGTTGTAGATGTTCAGAGCGAAGTTGAGCAGGTCCTTGTCGCCGAAGGTGGCGAACTGCCGCTCGGTGCGGAAGTTGGTGAGAGCCTGTTCGTCGGCGAAGTCGCCGTCGGTGTCGGTGTCGACGGCAGCACGCCAGTGCTCGCCGTCGTGCCAGACGATGCAGTCATAGAGCGGGCCAGGGTCGGTGTCGCTGTCGCGTAGAGACCCGAGCAGTTCGATGCGCTTCTCGAGCTCGCCCCGCGCCTCGAGCTGGTCGGCGGTCGGCTTGGGGTGCTCGTCATCGAAGGCGATCAGGTCGCGCTTGGCCTGGGCGACCAGGGCGTTGTGGGCCTCGGTGAACGGCTCGTCGCGGTCGGCCATGACACGGGAGACCAGGCCGGCGGGGAAGAGCTCGCTGGAGGGCTTGAGGCCGACGCGGAACTCGCCGGTGGGGTTGGCCCACTGGGTGTTGGGCGTGAGCGTGGTGCCCGCGAGGCCCTCGATGGTGCCCTCGTCGGAGAGGATTCGGACGGTGGAGGTGTCGACATCGCCGGATCCGGAGGCGTCGATGACGTCGACGACCTTGGGCTCTCCGGTGGTGGTCACCTGCATGCCGGGCGCACCTGGGTCGACGCCTGTGTCGAAGATGGCGATGGTGATGCCGCGTCCGTCGGCCTCTGGGAACTGCTGGAGGAAGCGATCGACGCCGGTGGCTTCCTTCGGCTGGAGGGCATCAAGGAGGGTGCCCGTTGGCTGATACGTGCGGGGCGATGGGGTCTGGCTGATCGAGGCCGCGGGGGGTGTGGGCTCGGCTGCGGGTTGGGCCGACGGCTGGGCTGTAGCGGTGGACTCTTGGGTGGCGGAGCAGCCGGCAGCGAGCGCGAGCAGCGCCGCGGTCGACAGGCATGCGAAAGGCAGCGCGCGGCTGCTGAGCTGGCGGACGATCGGGCGGTCGGTCATTGCGGGCGCTCCGGAGTGGGCTCGAACGAGTGTGGGGATGCTACCGGCGCTGCACAGTGGCGATGCGATGATTGGGTTCGGATCGGTGTGATTCAACATGTTGACAAATAGGATCCCAGGCCTAGCGTTCGGTCATGGGTGGTAAATCGGCATCCCCGGAGGGAGAGCGCGAAGCCGTCACAGGACGCGAGGCGTGTCTCGTGCGGCGGGTGTTCACCCTGCACCACCGGATCACGCGAGTCGGGGATCGGCTTTCGGCTGAGATCGGGCTGACCTCGAGCCGGTGGCTGTTGCTGTGCGCGCTGGGTGAGATCGAGGCGGACGGTGTGGCTCCGACGGTCGGGCAGCTGAGCGAGTGCGCCTCGCTGAGCGTGCAGGCGGTCAGCCGGATGCTGTCGGCGATGGAGGCCGAGCTGCTCGTGGTGCGTGAGAGTCGCCCCGGGCACGGCCGGACGGTGTACGTGCGACTGACTGAGATCGGCCGCGCGGCGTTGGAGGCGACAGAAGGCCTCGCCGACCGGTTCGAGGCTGGGTTTCTCGATGGGATCAGCGAGGACGAGGTATCGGCGATCGAGGCGTTACTCGAGCGGCTGATCGCGAATGTCACAGCGTTCGAGCGGACGCTGGACGGTGAGGAGCGTGCATGATGCGTGTTGCGGGTGTGCTGGTGTCGGTGATCCTGGCGCTCTCGTCGTGTGCGGCCATCGCCCAGCCGCCGGTGGCGAACGTGCGCGTCGACGAGGTTCGGCTTGAGTCGGTCGAGCAGATGCGCCGTGTGACGGGTGAGCTGCGGGCGCGTCGGCGTTCGCGGCTGGCGACGCAGGAGGAGGGCCTCGTGCTCGAGCTGGCGGTGCGTGAGGGCGAGGCGGTCGCGTCGGGACAGATCATCGCCGAATTGGACGGGCGCAACCTGGAGCTGGAGCTGAACCGGCTGCGGGCGCTGCAGTCGGCGCTGGAGGCGGGTCTTGTCGAGCGGCAGGCGGAGCTGGACTTGGCTGAGACGGAGCTTGAGCGGGTGCGCAGCCTGCGCGAGGCGGCGTCGGCGAGCCAGCAGGAGCTGGACGACGCGGTGCTTGAGTCAGCCGTCGCGAGCGCTCGGCTGCAGCGGGCGGAAGCCGATATCGCCGCGTCGCAGGCGGCGATTGCGCAGGCGGACAAGCGGCTTGCGGACATGACGATCCGGGCGCCGTTCGCCGGCCGGGTCGTTGCGCGGATGACCGAGGTCGGGCAGTGGCTCGATCAGGGCGCCGCGGTGGTCGAGCTGTACGAGTCGGCCTCGATCGAGGCCTGGATCGATGTGCCCGAGCGCTACGTCGGGACGATCGCCTCGATGAACGGTGAGGGCAGCGCCAAACCGGTGGTACAGGTCCGGATCGACGCGGTTGGGGAGACGCGGCCGGGCTCGATCATCCAGGTCGTGCCCGCGGCGGACCCGCTGAGCCGGCTGTTCCCGGTGCGTGTGCTGGTGCCGGATGAGGCGGGTGAGCTCCGGCCGGGCATGAGCGTGGTGGCGGAAGTGCCGACGGGCGCGCGGGTCGAGGCAGTCACGGTGCACAAGGACGCGATCCTTCGCGACGGCGGGGGCGAGTTCGTGTACACGACGGTGCCGAACGAGATGGGCGAGGGGCTGATGGGCGTGCCGGTGCGGATCAGCCGTGAGTTTGCGGTCGGTAATCGCGTGGCGATCCGCGCGGGTCGGTTGCAGCCCGGGATGTCGGTTGTGGTCGAGGGCAACGAGCGGATGGTCCCGACGCAGCCGGTGATCGTACAGAACGGCGGGCAGAACGATGGCGAGCCCGGCGCGGAAACCGCCGGCCAACCAGAAGGCAGGAGCTGAGTGTTGGACATCGTCAGGCTCGCGATCTCGAAGCCCGTCGGCGTGACGGTGGGCGTGCTGCTCTTGGTGATGTTCGGCCTGATCGGGCTAACGGCGATCCCTGTGCAGCTCACGCCGTCGGTCGATCGCCCGGAGATCACCGTCACGACAGAGTGGCCCGGCCGGAGCCCGCAGGAGATCGTCGACGAGATCACGAAGGAGCAGGAGGAGCGGCTCAAGAACGTCTCGAACCTCAAGACGATGACGTCGGTCTCGCAGGAAGGCGAGGCGGTCATCTCGCTGGAGTTCTACATCGGGACGGACATCAGCCGGGCGTTGCAGGAGACAAGCGATGCGCTCCGGCAGGTGCCGGATTATCCCGATGAGGTCGACGAGCCAACAGTCAAGGCTGCCGACGGCGCGAGCGAGAACGCGATCGCGTGGATCATCATCGATCTGGACCCCCGGGTCGCGGCACAGCACCCGGACTTCGACATCACCACGCTCTTTGACCGCCTCGACAAAGAAGTCAAGCCGTTCCTCGAACGGATCGACGGAGTGGCGGAGATCAACATCTTCGGCGGGCGGGAACGCGAGGTGCGCGTGCTGGCCGACAACGAGGCGCTGGCGCTGCGGAACCTGAACATCGGCGATCTCATCACGGCGCTTCGGGGCGAGAACACGAACGTGTCGGCTGGGTCCCTGAGCGAGGGCAAGCGCGACTACAGGGTGCGGGTGGTCGGGCAGTTCGCGGTCGAGGAGGATGTGCTGTCGACGGTGGTCGCGTACCGCGACGGCAAGCCTGTGTACGTGCGGGACGTGGCGTCGGTCGAGTTCGGGCACGACAAGCAGCGGGGATTCGTGCGGTCGTTCGGCAACCCGTCGATCGCGATGAACTGCATCCGTCAGTCGGGCGCGAACGTTGTCGATGTGATGGAAGAGCTGCGGCTGCGTCTGGACGAAGTGCGGGCGGAGATCTTGCCGCGGCTCGATCCCGTGGTGGGGCCGAGCCTTCGGATGCGCCAGGTGTACGACGAGACGATCTACATCGCTTCATCGATCGAGCTGGTGACGCAGAACCTGTGGGTGGGCGGGCTGATCGCGTCGGTCGTGCTGCTGCTGTTCCTTCGTTCGCTGGTGACCACGGGCGTGATCGCGTTGGCGATCCCGATCTCGATCGTGGGCACGTTCCTGATCATGCTGGGGCTTGGGCGGACACTGAACGTGATCTCGCTGGCTGGGCTGGCGTTCGCGGTAGGAATGGTGGTCGACAACGCGATCGTGGTGCTGGAGAACATCTATCGTCGCGTGCAAGAGGGCGACTCGCCGATGCAGGCGGCGTACCGCGGCGGGCGCGAGGTCTGGGGCGCGATCCTGGCGAGCACGCTGACGACGGTGGCGGTCTTTATCCCGGTGCTGACGATCGAGGAAGAGGCGGGGCAGCTGTTCCGGGATTTGTCGATCGCGATCGTGTCGTCGGTGGTGCTGTCGCTGGTGATCTCGATCACTGTGATCCCAGCGGCGTGCTCGCGGTGGCTGCGGCCGAGGCGCGAGCGTCGCGGACGGGCGCGCGCGGCTTGGGAGGGCCTGTTCGGCCTGGGCGCATCGCTGGGGTGGTTGGTGGACCGGTTCGGCTCGCTGATCGCGTGGCTCCAGCGCGGCGTGCGCGGGTGGACGGTCCGGCCCCTGGTCATCGTTGTGATGGCAGGGCTGAGCCTGTACGGAGCGCTGACGCTCGCGCCACCGCTCGACTACCTGCCCGCGGGCAACAGGAATCTGGTGTTCGGCGGTATGCTGATCCCGCCTGGGCTGAGCGTCGAGGAGATGACGGACTACGCCCAGCGGATCGAGGGAGAGGTGCTGCCGTACATGCAGCATGTGCTCGAGTCGAACGGCGAGGATCCGTCGCAGCTGCCTCCGATCGGTTACGGCGTCGATAAAGATGGCAACCCGCTGGCGTACGACCCTGTCGTCGTAGGCAACTTTTTCATCGGCTCGTTCGGCGGTGGCATGTTCACTGGAGCAACGAGTGCTCAAGAAGATGTTGTGATCCCGGTCGGACAGCTGCTTACGAACAACATCGCGACACTTCCTGACACGTTCGGTGGCGCCCAGCAGTCGTCGCTGTTCGGCCGAGGCGTCGGCGGCGGCAACACGGTCGACATCGAGATCATGGGCCCGGATCTCAACAGGGTGGTCGCAGCGGCAGAGCGTATTATGATCGCGGCGTTAACGCACGAGAACTACGGGCTCGGTCGTGTGAGGCCCGACCCAGGGAATTTCAACCTCGGCCAGCCGGAGGTGCAGGTCGAGCTGACGCGTCAGGCGCGGGAACTCGGGCTGCGGACGAGCGACGTGGGCACGGTCGTCCGCGGGCTGTTCGACGGCGCGTTCGTCGATGACTTCAAGCTGACCGGTGAGTCGGTGGACATGGTCGTCGTGCCGTCGGGAGGCGAGCTGGACTATCTCGAGCGGATGGCGGAGATCCCGGTGGCGACGCCGGCGGGTCCGGTTGTGCCGCTGGACACGCTGGTGGTGGCGTCGACGACAAATGCGCCGCAGGCGATCCAGCGGATCGAGGAGCTCCCGGCCGTCAAGCTGCTGATCACGCCTCCGCCGGGCATGGCGGTGCAGGACGTGATCGCGGAGGTGGATTCGGCGTTCATCCAGCCGGCGCGAGACGAGGGCCTGATCGACCGGACGATGCGTGTCCGGCTCGAGGGCACGGCGGCCAAGCTCGACGAGGTCCAGGCTGCGCTGTTCGGTGCCTCAGGAACCGGCGGCGGGGGCGGTGTGCCCGCCTCTGGGGCGGCGTTGGCGGCGCGGTGGCTCGGGTTGGGTGTCATCGGGGTCGGCGGTCTGTTCGCGCTGTTCGGCTTCGCGCGGGCGATCGCGGCTCGGCGTTCGGCGTTCGGCTACGGCGGGGTCGGAGCGCTGCTGCTCCTGAGCGTCATCGGCGGGGTGCTGTTCACGTTCGGCTCGTCGCCCGAGCTGGCGATGGCCCGGTTCGTCTGGGCGCTGCTGGTGACGTACCTGCTGCTGTGCGCACTGTTCGAGAGCTTCCTGTACCCGTTTGTGATCATGTTCACGGTGCCGCTGGCGGTTGTGGGTGGGTTCGGCGGGCTCGCGATCGTGCACGCGGCGACCGCGGCGGACCCGACGATCGCGACGCAGCAGCTCGATGTGCTGACGATGCTCGGGTTCGTCATTCTCATCGGCGTGGTGGTCAACAACGCGATCCTGATCGTGCACCAGACGCTGAACTTCATGCAGGGGCGCGCCGAGACCGGGTCGGGCAGCGTCAGCGTGATGGAGCCGGTCGACGCGATCGCGGCGAGCGTGCGGACACGCGTGCGGCCGATCTTCATGAGCACGATGACATCGGTCGGCGGGATGCTTCCGCTGGTGCTCGTGCCCGGTGCGGGCTCGGAGATGTACCGCGGGCTTGGCTCGGTGGTGATTGGCGGGCTTCTGGTCGCGACAGTCTTCACGCTCGTGCTCGTGCCGCTCTTGCTCGGGCTGATGATCGACTTCCGTCGTGGGCTGCTGGCCCTGCTCGGGCGGCAGGATCTCGGCCGCTCGTCGGCTCCGCCATCGACGGGCGTGGCAACGGCGTCGTAGAGGTCCGCGGATCTCAGCCGCTGCGGAATTCGGGTGCGCGGGCCCAGTGCAGCTTGTCGGCCAGTGTGCGCCAGTAGCTGCCGTCGGGGTTGGTGACCAGCGGCACGCGCCGTTCGCCGGTGGTGATGCGGACGCGTTGGTGCAGCCGCAGTGGGTGCTGAACCTGACCGTCGAGCACGAGCGTGGTCCCGCCCGAGCCGTCGGCGTCGTTGAGCTGTGTCGGGACAAGCTCAACGGTGGCGTCGGCCGGCACGGCGATAGGCCGGAACGCCAGCGAGTGCGCGGCGATCGGTGTGATGAGCATGGCGTCCACACCCGGGTGGCAGATGGGCCCGCCCGCGGAGACGTTGTACGCGGTGGAGCCGAGACTGGTCGAGACGATCAGGCCGTCGCCGCGGACCACGGGGCCGCGTTCGCCGTCGATGTGGATGCACAGCTCGATGACGCGGTAGGGCGGTCCGGCGGTAACCACGGCCTCGTTGAGCGCGTGCTCGGCAGTGGCTCGGCCGTTGTCGTGCAGCGCGACGCGGAGCATGGGTACGTGGCGCACTCGCAGCGGATCGTGGCCGAATACAGATACGGCGTATCGCTCGGCATCGTCGGGTGTGAACTCGGCGAGGAAGCCGAGCTTGCCGGCGTTGACGCCCATGATCGGCAAGCCGGTGCTGGCGAGCCGGCGGGATTCAGCCAGCAGCGTGCCGTCGCCGCCGATGACAACGACCAGGTCAGCGTTCTGCGTGTGCGCGGGCTCGATCTGGTCGTGGGTGTGCAGCCTGGCGACGAGCGTGCCGTATCGCTGTACAGCGGGCTCGAGACGTGTGGCGGCCGCTTCGGCTTCGGGCTTGTCCCGGTTGACAATCAGGAGCACGCGGCGTGGATCGGCCATAGTTGGGCGCTCCGGCCGATCTAGGGCGTCGCGGTGGTCCGCGTCGCTGGCTTTGACTCTGGCTTCGACTCGCGCTCGATCGCGTCGGGCTGTGGCTGGGGCTGACCGGCGACGGCGGCGCGGACACTCCGGGCGATACCTGCCGCGTCCAGCCCGACCTCGGCGAGTTGCTTCGAGCGGCTGTCCTGATAGACCCACCGGTCGGGCAGCCCCAGGATGGTCACGCGGGAGGCATCGAGGCCCTGCCGCTGCGCCGATTCCAGCACGGCTGCACCGAACCCGCCGACCACGCTGTGGTCTTCGACCGTCAGCACGGGCAGGCCCGATCGGATAGCCGCGGCGACAAGCGCATCGTCGATGGGCTTGGCAAAGCGTGCGTCGTAGACGGCAGCGCGGTACTCGTCGGCAAGCGCATCGGCTGCGTCGAGGGCAGTGATGGCGGGTGTGCCGAAAGCGAGGATGAGCGCGTCGGGGGTGTGGCCCCGGGTGACATCGAGCGTCGGCGTGAGGCAGCGAGCTTTCCCGAGCTCGAACGGCGGGGCGTCGCCGCACCTGTCGGAGACATCGTCGCGCGGGTAGCGCACGGCGGAGAGGCCCTCGTCGTAGCCGCGCATGAACTCGAGCGCTGCGGCAAGGCTGGGCTCGTCGATGGCGGCGGTCAGGGCCGCGTCGGGGAGCGTGCGAAGCAGCGCGACATCGCAGAACCCGTGGTGGACAGCGCCGTCGCCGCCAACAAGCCCGGCGCGGTCCAGGCACAGACGGACGGGCAGGCCCTGGAGGGCAACCTCCTGGAAAGCCTGGTCGAAGGCGCGCTGGAGGAACGTCGAATAGACCGCGAAGAAAGGCTTGAAGCCGGTCTTGGCAAGGCCGGCCATCATGTCCATCGCGTGCGACTCGCAGATGCCGACGTCCCAGGTTCGCTCAGGGAAGTCGGGCAGCACGCGGTCGATGCCCGTGCCGCCGGGCATGGCGGCCGTACAGGCGACGGCTCGCTCATCGCGGGCCATCAGGCTGTGCATCGCGTCGCCGAACGCGCTCGTGAACGAGCGGCCGCCGCTGGTGATCTCGACACGGCAGTTCTTGGCGTCGTCGTCGCGATCGATCTTGAAGGGCTTGGGCGAGTGGAAGGTGGTCGCGTCGCCTTCGGCGACATCGAGCCCCTTGCCCTTGACGGTCTTGACGTGCAGGACCATGGGCCGATCGAACTCGCGGGCCTCGGTCAGGAACTCGATCAGTTCGGGCAGGTTGTGTCCGTCGATCGGGCCGACGGTGACGAGCCCGAAGTGCTCGAACCATGCGTTCTCGGCGAGCATGGCCTTGGTGGCCTCGCCCGCGCGGTGGTAGGCGTCCTTGACCATCCCGCCGCCGGGCATGTTGCGTAGCACGGACTCGCCGGCCTTTTTCAGGCCCGTGTAGGTGTGGCTGAGCCGGACGCGATCGAAGTATTGCGCCATCGCGCCCTGCGGCTTCGCGATCGACATGCCGTTGTCGTTGAGAACGATCAGGAACTGGCGCTTGAGCGTGCCCGCGTTGTTCAGGCCCTCCATAGCGACGCCGTTGACGATCGAGGCGTCACCGATAATCGTGGCAACGCGGCGACCCTTGGGGTTGGTCTTCGGGTCGAATGCCTCGCGGTTGAGCGTGTCGCCGCGGGCCATGCCGACGGCCGTTGAGATGCCGGTTCCGGCGTGGCCGACGGAGAACTGGTCGTAGCGGCTCTCGCGGGGCTCGGGGAATCCGGCCATGCCCTCGCGGGTGCGGAGCTTGGCGAGCTTGTCATATCGGCCGGTGATGAGCTTGTGCGGGTAGCACTGGTGGCCCACATCGAAGAGCAGGCGGTCGTGGGCGAAGTCGAAAACGTAGTGCATCGCGAGCGTGAGCTCGACGACACCGAGGTTCGGGGCGAGATGGCCGCCGGTCTGCTGGACCTGATCAATGATCGCGGCGCGGATCTCCGCGGCTACTTCGCCGAGCTGCTCAACGCCGAGCCGGCGGATGTCGTCGGGCGATTGGATGCTCGGGAGTCGTGTCATCGGGCGGCAGGCCTTGGTCTGTCGGTCGCTGCGGGGTTGTTGGGAACGGCTGTCCCCGTATTCGCAGAGCAGGGGCGGGTGATTTCAGTGATTCCTGAAAACATTGTAGTCGTTCGAACGGGCGTCGGGGTCCACAAAAACAGGCTGGATGCCGCGAGTTATCGGTCACGCCGGGCGAGATAGGCGACGATCTGCGCCAACGCCCCGTTGGTTCGGCCTTCGCGGCCCGCGAGTTCGTGGGCGAGCGCATGCGCGTCGGTCTCGAGCCTTGCGACGAGCGCCCGGGTCGCCTCGATGCCATGCACAACGGGGTAGGTCCTTTTGCCGGCCTCGGCGTCCTTGCTGGTCTGCTTGCCGGCGTGCTCGGCTGGCTGCTCGACGTCGATCAGGTCATCGACAGCCTGGAACATCAGTCCGATCGCTTCGCCGAAACGACCGGCC
>JBCCZQ010000049.1:0-24746 GCA_039187315.1 Planctomycetota bacterium
ATCCGACCGCCCTCGCCGCCTCGTCGCGGTGAACGCAGCCGCTTGGATGCCGATCAGGGATCTGCCGATAAGAGAGCGACCGATCAGCGGCTCGGCTGACCGTTGACGTCGTAGCCCGACAGGTCGGTATCGCAGTGAGGACAGTTCGAGGGCATCTGTGCGTGTCCTACGAGGGCGTAGTACCGGCCATCGGTCGGGCAGATACCCGCTGGCATGATGTCGCGGCTCCCGTTCGAAAGGACGATCGGCTCACTCTCGCGCATGTGCCTGTTGAACTCTTTCACGGTCATCGTGACCCCAACAGGTGAGGCCGATTCGACCGTTCCCGCATCAACAAAATGCTGAAGCTTGTCTTCTTGTGGCGCGGGCCTGCCTTCGACGCCGCGGCTGAGCCCGTAGATCCCGCCTACAAGCGCACCGACGGCGATGACAACCATCACAGCATTCTTCGTTCCGCTATTCGCCATGCGATCAACTCCACGTTTGTGGCATCGGACAACGGGCGCGCTATGGATGGTCGGCCTCTGCCGGAACCCGCAGGTAAATCTGCACCCGTGTCACCTGCGAGCGTACCTCTCGAATCCTAGTCTACAGCCTCAGTCTCCGGACCTCATCCACCCAACCGTCACGCACGGTAGTTTCTTCAATCGATCCGTGTTTCTCGGACAGGGCGTGTGTTCGGCGTCTGAAAAAGCCGCCCCCAGCAAGGGGGCGAGGGTACAGAACGGAGTCCGGCCACTGTGACGGCCCCTCAGCCGGACTGCGTGCCCGGCTCGATGATCCCCCGGCACTCGCCGAATCCGATCCGCCGGAAGCCGTCCCGCTCGCAGAAGCCCTTGAGCACGATCTCGTCGCCGTCGGCCAGGAACTTCCGCTGCTCGCCGGTGGGCAACTCGATCGGCGTCCGTTGTGTTCCCGGGACGAGCTTCGGCTCGGCCGCGAACGGGTCGCCGTCCCACGTCAGCTCGAGCAGGCAGCCCCGGCTGCCGCGGTCCGGTCCGGAAACCGTGCCCGAGCCCAGCAGGTCGCCCGGCCGCATGTTGCACCCGTTGCTGGCGTGGTGGGTGACCATCTGTGCGATGGTCCAGTACATGTCCTTGAACGAGCCCCGGCTGAGCCGAACCGGGTCGAAGCCTTTGTCGCGCATCTGCTTGCTGGAGAGGTAGACCTCGAGGGTGATGTCGATCCCGCCGTGGGCCTGGTCGTGCTCGCTGTGCAGGTGGGGCAGGGGCTTGGGGTCTCCATCCGGGCGTGCCATCGCCGGGCTCCGGAACGGGGCGAGGGCCTCCATCGTGACCAGATACGGCGACACGCTCGTCGCGAAGCTCTTGGCCAGGAACGGCCCGAGCGGCTGGTACTCCCACTTCTGCATGTCCCGGGCCGACCAGTCGTTGAGCAGGCAGACGCCCAGGATGTGGTCCTCGGCCTCGCCGATCGGGATGGGCTGGCCCAGCTCATTGCCCCGTCCCATGACCACGCCGAGCTCGAGCTCGTAGTCGAGCATCTTGCACGGCCCGAAGCTCGGCGCGCCGCCGTCCTCGGCCGGCGCGAGCTGCCCGCTCGGCCGATGGATCGGCGTCCCGCTCGGCACGACCGACGACGCCCGGCCGTGGTAGCCGACCGGGATCCACTTGTAGTTCGGCAGCAGCGGGTTGTCGGGGCGGAACATCGAGCCGACGTTCGTGGCGTGGAAGACCGAGGCGTAGAAGTCGGTGTAGTCGCGCAGATCGGTGATGGGGTTCTTAAGTACGACGTCTTGCGCGGAGACCAGCGCATAGCGAAGGGGCGCTTGTTCGGCAACTGACTTATTTTCTGAGCGGAGAACGCGCGAAACAAAACTACGCAGTGAGCCCTGATCGCAGAGCGTCCACCACGAGTGCCATGATGGGTAGTTCGCCCAAGACTCGCCGCCATGGTTGAAGAGTTCGGCAAGGGCCTCAGACTCTACGTCCGTGGCCAGCGAATCGATTTTCTCATCACCGAAGAGCCAACTCAGTCGCAGAATCTGATCGCCAATGCGCACGCCGATCTCATCGCTGCTCTGCCCGGAAAACACGCACAGCGGCAGATTTTGAATCGGAAAGTCCGTCTCCGGGTCGTTGGCCGACTCGACCCAGCTCTCGAGGTTCGGGTCGTGCGTCTCGTCGATGGCGTAGGGCATGGCTATCTCCTCCCTCTCCCGCGCCCCGCGGGAGAGGGCCGGGGTGAGGGCTACTGCTTCTTCCGTTCTCTCTCGGCCTCGATCGCGGCCACTCGATCCTGGCACTTTCGAAGGATCGTGCTCAGCACGCCGTCGAGATTCTTCGAGACATCGCGGGCGGTGACGCGCAGCGTTTCAACGCCACGTTCGGCGAGCCACGCGTCTCGTCCGGCGTCTTCCGCTCGGCGCGATTCGTGGTACCGGCTGTCAACCTCGATGCACAGCCCAGTGGCTTGGCAGCAGAAGTCGAGGACGAACGGTCCGGCGGGATGCTGTCGTCGGAACTTGAGACCGCCGAGCCCACCGGCTCTGAGATGTTTCCAGAGGATGGCTTCGGGCGGGGTTTGGTCCTGACGAAGTTGGCGGGCCGTGCTGGTCGTGTGTGATCGTTTGGTCAGGGAGCGAGCGTGGGGAGGATTGGAGGCGTGAGAGCCCTCTCCCCGGCCCTCTCCCGCGGGGCGAGGGAGAGGGAGGCTCGATGTGTGGGCTCGCTCGCTCACAGCCAACCCAGCTCGCGGCTCTCGTTGACCGGCTCGTCGAAACTGCACGAGCCGTAGCTGACCGCGAACCGCGATCGGCACGCGGCGATCTGATCGGTGCTCACGTGTAGCTCGCCATCAGGCGAGTGCCACACAGCTCCGGCGTCGTCAAACGCAAACTTCGCGGCATCCGTCTCGTCGAGGAGCGCGATGGTCAGCTCGTGGCTCAGCTTGATGGCGTAGACAAATGCAGAGGCCAAAAAGACGTTCACGAACCCGTGCATCTGGCCCATCGGCGGGTTGTCGTCGTACGTCAGCCGGTAAGTCCCGCGGATCGGGTGGTGCAGGCCGGCAGTTGCCTTGAAGACAACATCGCCGAGCGCGCAGGCGTGGATGAAGCGGCTGACCTGCTCGCTCGTCGGCATGCCGCTCACCTCGACGGTGCCGCAGCGGATCTTGGCCGCCGCCCGCTGTCCGCTGAGCGCCGCGATAAGCCCGCGCGGGTCCTCGCGGTGGTCGATCTCGAAGAACGGGAACAGGTCACCGTCCGCAGCGGCGATCGCCTCGTCGATGAACGCGGCCGAGGGTGCCTTCACCTCGACGGTGTCGACACGTGCGAGCCCGCGATCCTCGGTCCGGTGCCGTTCGTTGAACGCCCCGACCGCCGCGAAGCCCTCCTCGGCGTGCTCGGCCTGGAGGATCGCCGAAACCTTCCAAGGCTCGCTGGCATCGGCCATCTCGCGGTAGCCGCTGGTCGCGTATGTGCCGGGCATGAGCGCAGCGCCGTGCTTGGTAAGCTCGTCCAGCCGCGACGCCGGGCAGACGAAGTGGCTGATGCGGGACGCGTCCTCGGATTGCAGGTGCCGCGCGAAGGCAGAGCAGGCCGGCCCCATATTGAGCTTGGCCGGCGGGAACAGGCCGGCGTAATCGATCAGAGCCTCGGTCAGCGCATCCATCGAAGCGGGCACGATGCACCCCCTTTCATCGCAGGATAGGCGGAGACAAACCCGGCCCGGCTACTTCGCCAGCTTCGCGATCACACGCCACAGGTCGTGGTGCGAAAGCTGCAAGCCAGTCGTCGTATTGAACGCGGCCGCGAGCCGGTCGAAGTCTTCTGTAAACGGCAGCCGGTCACGCTGTCCCATCCGCCCCGCGGCATCGGTCACAAGGCCGATCAGCAGCTGCTCGTGCTCGTAGTCAAGCTTCGGCGGCGACGAGGAAGCCCGGCCAAGCCGCGGCAGCTTCCCGGCCTTGCGAAGGTTGTGCAGCCGGTGGAACACGGCCCGATGCTCGGCGTGCGGCTCTACGGTGCGCATCTCGGCGATGAGCGACTCAAAAGCGTCGGTGTACGGCAGGTCGTCCAGGGTCCGCCCGGCACGCTCGTACGCACGAACGAGCGCAGCGTCCGCCGATGCGCGGTCGGGCTCCGGGCCGAAGAGTGTCCCGCTCACGATCCACCTCTGGGCCCGCGGTCGCCACGCACGAGCGTGTCCTCCCAAAGCGCAATCGCCTCGGCAGGCTCGAGTGATGGATCGAGAAAGTCGGTCGTGAAGCGGTCGAACAGCGCGTGCCGGCGGGCATCGGCGATCCCGCCGTCGAAGTGGCCGAACGGCGTCAGGAACCGCGCCTTCTCGCCCGGCGCAGAGCCGAGCGCGTTGTAGACCGCGGCCTGCGTCGGCGCGGGTACAACATCGTCCCGCAGCGCCAGTTTGCAGATCGTCGGCTGGTGCACCAGGCGAGCATGGATCGTCGCATCGAACAGCGCGAGCGTTCGCCTGATGCCCTCGTCATCGCCCGGATGCGCTCTGAGAAAACGCACCAGTTCACCACCCGAGCCAACCGAGGCCGGGTGGGTCCGCTCCAGCCTCCAGTCCCAGTCGCCGAAGGTCGGCACGCCCAGAACGAGCCGCTCGATCGCGACCTCCGGGTGCAGCCCCTCGCTCGCGCACGACTGCGCAGCCGCGATTGTCGCCAGCCCCCCGCCGAACGACTGCCCGATCAGCGATACCGGTGATCCGTCCGGCAACGCTCGCCGCAGCGCCGCCACCGCATACAGCACGTCCGCCACCGCATCGCACAGCACCCAGCGGCACGCGTCGACGGTGCCGCCCTTGTCGGTGACGCCCAGCCCATGGCAGATCCAGCCGGTTTCCGCCGCGGTCAGGTCGCCCACCTGCGCCCGCGAGCCGGGGTACCCCCGGATGCGGATGGCCAGGACCGCGAGCCCACGCTCGACCAGCGGGCGCCGGCGATCGATCGACTCGGCCAGCGTGGGTGGGTCGCTGTACCCGTGCAGCACGACGACACCGCCCCTGGGGTGCTCGGGCCGCTCAAGCCGGCAGCCGACCGCGACGTGCCGCGTGCTCTCGAAGGCATGCGTGGCGGTCGGATCGCTCGGGTCGTCGCCGTCGCGCATAGGCCGGAGCATCGCGCGGTGATCGCTCGCCTGCCGCAGCCAGCTCTGCCAGAACGTGCCGTGGGTCACCCGCCGGGCGGTGGTCCCGGTGTGCGCCAGCGTCTGCATGGGCCTGAGCCCGAAATCGTCCGGTTCTACCATCGCTGTGTTCCAGTCTACAGGGTCCTCCCACCGGCCGAGGAACAGATGACCCCATCGGAGATGCGCATCCTGCATGCCGACGCGCGGAGCGTCGTCGTCGACAAGCCCGCAGGGCTGCTCAGCGTGCCAGGCCGAGGCGACGCAAAGGCCGACTGCGTCGCTGCACGCGTCAGGACGGCCTTCCCGGACGCCAGCGGTCCCCTGATCGTCCACCGGCTCGACATGGACACCTCGGGCCTGATGATCCTTGGCCTGGACCCGGCCGCCCAGAGATTCCTCTCCGCACAGTTCGAGCGCCGCCGGGTCGAGAAGGTCTACACTGCCCTTGTCGCGGGCGATGTGCAGCAGGATCAGGGCCTGATCGACCTCCCGCTCCGGCCCGACTGGCCGAACCGGCCACGCCAGATCGTCGCCGACAACGGCAGAGCCTCGCGGACCCGGTACCGCGTCGCCTCGCGCGAAATCGACCGCACGCGCCTCCGGATCTATCCAGAGACCGGGCGGACGCATCAGATCCGGGTGCACGTCGCCGACCCGCGTGGGCTCGGCCACCCCATCCTGGGCGACCCGCTTTACAGCCAGGCCGAGCAGCCCGGCTGCGACCCTGTCAGCAGGCTGATGCTGCATGCGAGCACGCTCGGCATCCGCCTGCCCGGCACACGCCGGCTTCGGACGTTCGAGTCCCAGCCGCCGTTCTAGCCAGACCCACCGTTCTAGCCAGAGCCGGGGCCCCACAGATCCCGGGCTAGGATTAGGACACGCACAGTTCGCCGGCCGCACGGCCAGGGGGATCCACGATGACACGCATGCGTTCGACTCCGATGCACCGATACCCGATAGCTGCCGGCCTCGCTGTGACGGCGTCGCTCGCGTTCGCGGCGCCGGCCGCATCACAGGCCATCGCCGATGTCCGTGTTGCGCCTATCTCTGATATCACTCCCGCGCCCAAGGACGAGGCCGCGTTCCGAGCCCTCATGATGCTCGGCGATCGCCTCGTCCTCCTGCCACGCGAGATCGGTCAGCCCGAGCCGAACGCCGATCAGATCGGCGCCTTCTGGTCGCTGATCACCGGCGGCCTGGGAGTGCAAGTCGAGCTCAACGAGGACGAGCTCCCAGCATTAGCCATCACCGCGATCCCCAACGGAGGTGCCGGCGACGCGATGGCGCTCGTCGACACCATACTTGAAGAGTCCGGCGAGCGTGTGCGGATGATGGAAGACGGCTCCCGCGTCCTTGAGACGCCTGCCGGCGGCGCACGCATCTTCCAGGGCCGTGACCAGGGCGCCGAGACCATGAACCTCCTGCTCGGACGCGACGAGCCCGCCTCGGTCCGCGTCGACTCGAGCCTGCTGCCCGAGGGCGTCGCGCCGCTCCTGTCGGCAGAGCTGGGGATCGGCACCCTCGTCTCGCTGGGCCAGCGTCAACTCCGCCAGGAAGACCCGCGGCTCCACGACATCCTCGACGAGTTCGGACTCTTCGACGCGCCCGAGGCAACCTTCGCGCTCGTCAGCGGCAATGCCGGAGATACGCTGCACACCTCCATCGAGATACGAAACGCCGGCGGATGGTTCGACCGCATGATCGGCGACGCTCGCCTCGACCGCGAGGCGCTCGCCGTCGTTCCTCAGGACGCGACCTACGTCCAGGCGGCCGTGACCACCCTTGACTGGATCGTCCCGATTGTCGAGTTCGCGGGCGAGCAGGCTGGCCGCGACTTTTTTGCGTTCCTCAGGGACGGATTCGGGCTCGACCTGCGGGCGGGCGTCCTCGAGAACGTCGGCCCGACCTGGATCATCTACCAATCCGACACCACCGGCGGTGGCATGGCGCTCTCCACCGTCCTTGTGCTCGAACTGCGCGATGCCGACGCGTTCAACCAGGCCCAGTCCGCCGCCATGGCCAACGCCAACCAGCTCGGCGCCACCCTCGGCCGGGGCTACGCCCGCACCCGCAGCTGGGAGCACGCGGGGCAAACCGTCCAAACCCTCGTCACGCCCGGCCTGCCGATACCGCTCGAGATTTCCTGGGCCGTCGTCGGTGACAGCCTCGTTGCAGCCGCAACCCCGACCGCGCTGATCGGCGCGCTCGGGCAAATGCAAGCGCAGACCTCGGTCCTCGACAACCAGCGGTTCCAGGACGCCGTTCTCCGCGGCTGGCAGAGCCCAGATGTCTCCTCGATCGTCTACCGCGACACGGCCCGCTTCGCCGACAAGGGCTACGGCATCGCCTCGCTCGTCTCCTCTGCGCTGGCCAATACCGTCCGCAAGCCGTTCGATGACTTCACCGACCCCGGCGTGATCATGCCCAGCTACGCCGACTTCGTCGGCGGCATCCAGCCCACCGGCTTCGTCGGGACCTGGGACGGCGACAACTTCGTCTACCGCGGGACCTCCGACGCCTCGTTCCTTGTCCAGACCGCAGCCTTTGCCGGCGCGTACGGCAGCAACATGGCCCTCTCTCTGCCCGGCATGTCCGTCGGGGCGCTCCTGCCCGCACTCGGCCAGGCCCGCGCCTCAGCACAGGCGATCAAGGGGCAGACACAGGTCCGCGCCGTCGTGCAGGCGGCGATCATCTGGGGCCAGGACAACAACGGCCGCGGCCCGGAGAGCATCGATCTGCTCATCGACAACGGCTACATCACGCCAGAGATGCTCGACTCGCCATCCGGTCCCGCATGGGACGGCGGGGGGGACATCGTCTTGAGGACCGAGTTCGGCGAGGCCGACCTCGACAGCTTCCGGGCCGACCTGCTCGTCGCCATGAACCGCGCCGAGTATGTCAACGGTCACGATACCACCGCCATGGGCTTTGCAGACGGCCACACACGAGCCGTCAACTACTGGGAAGCGCAGGAGATCCTCGACGCGCCGATCAACGCCGGCCTCCGCGAGGCGTGGGACCTGGACTAGCCGCCCGGGATACTCAGATCACGCGGACCGGCACATCCGGTCCGCTCGCTGTAAGCCCGGCGAGCTGGAGGATCGATGCGATCGCGCGGGCGTCGTGCTCGTCGAAGCAGCCGCGCTCAAAGCTGTCCGCGTCCAGGACGCCCCAGCACACCCCGGCCTCGTCGAAGCAGGGGATCACCAGCTCGCTGAGATCGCGCGGATCGCACGCGACGTATCCGTCGCCAAGCCGCGCGACATCCGTCACAACGAGCGTCACCCCCTCGACGCACGCCTGCCCGCAGGCGCCGTGCAGCTCGATCGGCGAGCAGGCTGGCTTGTCGCGGCGCGGGCCCAGGACCATCTCATCGGCACCCGGTTCGCGCGTGTAGAACCCGATCCAGCTCACGCCGGAGACCGACAGGACATCCCAGCACACATCCGACACCAGCCGCATCCGATCGACGCGGTCCGCCTCGCGCGGGAGTGTGGCGGCGATCTCATCGGCGATCGCGCGGTAGTCACGTGGGATCACAAGCTGCACGCTGTGATCGTACACGATTTGTCTATGCGGATGGGGCCAGAATCAGCCCGTCCATCGAATCTGCGTGAGACCGTATTCTCAGAAACGAGGTCGCACGCCGGATCGACTTGCCGTTAGAGCGTCGCGGAGGTGTACGGCAGCAGCCCCATGAACCGGGCCCGCTTGACGGCCTGCGCGATCATCTGCTGCTCGCGGGCCGATGAGCCCAGCCGCTTCCGGCCATAGATCTTGCCGTTCGGGCTGAGCATCCGCCGCAAATCTTCGACGTTCTTGTAATCGACGTAAACAACGCCCTTGCCCGAGGTCTGCGTCAGACGCGGCTTTGGACCGCCCGAAAAGCGTGTGAAACGGCTCATGTGGTCTCCTCGTCACGGTCGTTCGGCCGACGCGCCAGGCGTCGGCAACGGGAGTGGACGGCATGGATTCAGCGGAGAGTGTAGGAACGCACCCGGCCAGAAGTCGATTCAGGCGAAGTCGATGTCACCATCGCCCGCGTCATCGTCTGGGCCCCGGTCCGGGCAGAGCAGCGCGTCCGCGGAGGCCCGCCCCCCTCCGGCTGCCAACGCGATGATCCCGAATCCGGCCAGCACGCCGTTCTGGATCACGTTGCACCAGCCCGCGTCGCCCGTGCAGAAGCCTTTCAGATCGCCGAAACAGCCGCAGTCGAAGGAGAGCCCGCGGTCGATCGCCGCCGACCAGATCGCGACCGAGAAGGCCACCAGCATGCCTGTCAGGATTGTGGCCGCCGCTCGTGTCCATAGCCCGGCGATCAGGGCCAGGGCCGCGGCGAGCTCGAGCCAAGGCACGAAGTATGCGGACGCCTTGACCAGCCAAGGCGCGTCCTCGACCGTAAGCCCCGGGATCGCGAACTTATCGATCGCCGCCGCGAGCGAGCCGGGATCGACCAGCTTGTTCGTCGCCGCGATCACAAAGACCAGCCCGAGCAGGATCCGGGCGATCAGCGACAGGGTGCTCACCGGCTTTGATGCTTCGCTGGGCATGCGATGGCTACTCCGCGAAGGGGTCGGGACCCGTCCCGACGGGCAGGTCGGCCTCGGCCCAGGCCGGGAACCCGTCCGTCATGATGTGGGTCTGCTCGAAGAAAAACAGCCGCTGGAGACGCTCGGCGACGAGCTTGGAGTCGTCGCAATCGCCCCCGCCGCAGTAGATCACGATCGGCGTATCTGTGCGGAGGAAGTCGATCGCCGCGGGTGATCCCGAGGCCAGCATCGCAGGCGTGATGTGGTAGGCGCCCTCGATATGTCCCGCCTCGAACTCCGATGCGATGCGGGCGTCGACAAAATCGGCCAGGCCGTTCTCGAAAAGCAGCCGCGCAGTCGTGAGGTCGATCTCAAGCGAGTCCAGCACGATCGCGTCGGGCGCGTCCGCGGACGGTTCGGATCCGGCTTGGGGTGTCGGCTCCGGGTCCGCTTCGTGAGCTTGTTCTGATTCCAAGCCCGAGCCGGTCGCCGAGCCCGTATCTGAACCGGACTCGGTACCGGCGGTCGTACTGGCGTCAGTGCCGGAGTCAGTGCCGGCGTCACCGAGCTGGATCGTCTGTGCTGGCGGGGCGTCGGGCTCGAGGCGGAACGGGGCCGCCAACGAGTGCGCGAACCCGGAAGCCGCGCCGATGGCGATCAGCACCGCGAGCTTGAGCAGGTATCCCTTCATCGGCTCCCCTAGCGAGCGGTATCGACGGGTCCTACGGCAACCGTGCCGTGCGAGCGTGCCAGGTGCAGCGGGGTCTGTTTTCTACCTGGCCTGTTCTACCTGGCCTGCGCCCGGACGACCCCCGCCACAGCCCCTGTCACGACCTTCTGTGTCGGCGAATCGGTCACGATGACGAGCCGCCCACGGATCAGGCGCATCGTGTCCGTCACATCGCCCCGGATTGTCACGAGGTAGCCGTGGCGCTCGTCGTCCTCCGGCAGCGGCTCATGCGTGACCTCGAACCTGGCCCGGTCCTCGGCTGACAGATCGCTCGAGACGAACACGACGTTCTGGATGCTGAACTCACGTTTTTTGTTGCTGAACAGCGCGACCGACTCTTCGACTGTGTCACCGGGCGCGATCGCTCCGAGGCGGATGCTCGTTGGCGCGAGCCGGATGTCCGCACGGACATCGGCCGCGATGTTCGTCGAGTGCTCCTGCACCTCGGCATCGGTCGTGACTATCTCGAGCAGCGCGTTGAGCCGACCGATCGGGGCCGTCGTCAGAAGCGTGACATCCACCGCAGTCTGACCCACCTGCGTGATCTGACCGGTCACGGGGTTCTCACGATCGATGATCTCCTGGCCGACAATCTCGATCCTGATGGCATCGGGACGGTTCGTGGTGGCTTCGGTCACTCGGAACGACTCGTCCATGCCTTGCACGTGCATGCGGACAGTCTTCGTATCACCCTCATCGATCTGGCCGATGCTCGCATTCCCCTCAACGAAGAGCACCCGACGGATGATGTGCGACTTGACCGGGATCACAGTTGGCGTCCCGACGTTGGAGTTGATCGTGACGGTCTTGGCCTGTGGGCCGTGACGCCCCTTCGGATCGAACTCAACCTTGAGTTCCATGGATTCTCCGGGTTCGAGCGTGTACTGCGGAGGCGTCGGGATCGTGCACCCGCAGCTCCCGCGGATCCCGCCCTGCTCGGGGATCTCCAGGCGCTCGTCGCCGGTGTTGGTCAGCGTGATATTCAGTGAGACCGGCCTGGAATCATCGATCAGCCCGAAGTCGGCCTCGAGGGGCGTGTACTCGAGCCTGGGCCCAACGCGGACCTCGGTCTGAGCCGATGCGACCGCTTCGGTCGAAGCTGGCTGGGCCTGCGCGGTCGTCACCGACCCCGCGAACACCATCGCGGCCGCGACCCCTGTCTGGACGACCGACCGGGCGGAGACGCGGGCGAGTGTTCGGTACAAAGCAGGATGAGTCACACCAGAGCTCCCGAATCAGACGCCCGATCGCGGCGCCTGTGTGGCATGGGGTTCAGCCGCAGCGGCGCTGGGGGCCACGGCATGTCGATCTTCCGGTCCAGCAGCATGACGTCGCGGCCGCTTGATGCCAGCATTGTACGAGCAGACCGCGTCTCGGTTCACCGAATTCCGGACCAGGATCCGTCCCCGATCGTCCGAAAAAGGATCCGCCCTTCGGCGGACCGCGACGGGCTCAGAGCGAGGCAAAGCGTTCTGCTGTACCGGTGGCCTCGTGGGCATCGGCCAGCCTGTCGAGTGCCACCGAGTAGGCGGCCGTCCGCAGCGAGATCCGCTTCTCCGTCGCCAGGCCCCAGACGGCATCGAATGCCGAGGACATTTTGTCGCGAAGCCGCGTGTGGACCTCTTCCAGCGGCCAAGCCAGGCCGGCCCGGTTCTGGGTCCATTCGAAGTAGCTCACGGTCACGCCGCCCGAGTTGGCCAGGATGTCGGGGATGACCGTGACGCCGCGGCTGTGCAACGCATCGTCCGCGTCGTTGGTCAGCGGGCCGTTGGCGAGTTCGAGGATCGCCCGCGCCTGCACGCCGCCCTGGTTCTCGGTGGTGATCGTGTTCTCGAGCGCCGCCGGCACGAGCAGATCGACATCCAGCGCGAGCAGGTCCTCGCCCGAGATCGGTTCGCCCTGCCCGGCGACCCGGCCGCCGGTGTTCTTCTCGTCGATCAGCTTCGTGACGTCGAGCCCGCCGGAACTCGAGATGCCACCGCGAGAGTCGCACGCGGCGACGACCGTCATGCCGACCTCGGCAGCGAGCCGTGCGAAGTGCTGACCCGCGTTGCCGAAGCCGTGGATCGCCACGGTCATGGCCTTGGGGTCGAGCCCGGATGCGCGGATGTAGTCCAGCGTGAGGTAGAACCCGCCGCGGGCCGTAGCGTCGTTGCGTCCCAGCGAGCCGCCGAGTGCAACGGGCTTGCCGGTGATGACGCCCGGCGCAAGCCGCCCGGTGACCTGAGCGTACTCGTCCATCATCCAGGCCATCACAGTGGCGTTGGTATACACATCGGGGGCCGGGATGTCGATCTCGGGCCCAACAACGCCGCTGATCGCCCGCATAAAGCTGCGGCTGACCCGCTCGAGCTCGGCGAAGCTCAGCTGCTTCGGGTTGACGATCACCCCGCCCTTGCCCCCGCCGAACGGGATGTCCGCGACCGCGCACTTGATGGTCATCCAGAACGCCAGCGCCATGACCTCATCGCGCGAGACATCAGGGTGGAACCGCAGGCCGCCATTGGCCGGGCCTCGCGCGACGTCGTACCGACAGCGGAACCCCGTCAGGACCTCCTCGCGGCCGTCGTCCATCCGCACCGGGAAGCCGACCTCGGTGACCAGCTGCGGCTGGCGAAGCCGAGCGATCGTCTCCGGATGCGCCTTGGAGTAGGCGGCGGCGGTGTCGAGCCGCTCGAGCGCTTCGGTGAACACGGTGCTGTCGGCCCGCGCGGTGGTCGTCATGGTGTGCTCCCTGGCGTCGTTGTATACAACGCATTCCGAGAGCCTAGACCCGACCATGCATCCCCGACAAGACGCCAACGTCAAACCGATCCCGATGGATCAGTAATCGATCCCCTGGATGCCCTCGACCGTGTTGTGCAGCGCCCGTATGTCCGTGCCGTTGAGCGGGTTGGGCGTCGTGGGTTTGGCGTCGAGCGGGGAGAGCACATCGCCGTGCCCGTCGGCGAATGCCATCGGGGTGAGCGCGTCGTAGTGCCCGTCCACGATGCCGGGCTGTTCGCGCCGGTACGTCAGGTCGCTGTCATAGAGCAGCACCTTGCCAGCGGGGCTGCGTACACCCGCCGGGCGGGTCGGCGCGACCAGCGACGGGTCCGCCGATGCCCCGTCCGACCAGTTCCGCGGCCGGGCGAGGAAGCTGTGGCTGTACTCGTAGCTGACGACCTCCTGCGGCTCGAGCTCGGTGAGCAGGTCCACATCGGGCAGGGACTTGTCCCGACCTGGCGAGACCCAGATCTCGAATGCCTCCTCCCATGGCGTGATGTCGCTGACCAGCGCGGGCCAGAGCGTTGCCATGGGCCAGACGTCGCTGATCGCGATGATCGCCTCGCCGTCGCGGGCGTACCAGCGCATCGAGTACAGATCCCCCGGGACCGAGGCGTTGTCAATATCGATCTTCCCCGGGAACGGGTAGACCTCGTGCGCATCGGCGTAGAGCGCGAAGCTCTGGCCGATGGAACGGACGTTCGTGAGGCTCAGCGTCTGCCGAGCCTGGGTCCGAGCCGAGCCCAGCGCGGGCAGGATCAGGCCGATCAGGATGCCGATCACACCGATGACCACCAGCAGTTCGATGAGTGTGAACGCGCGGCGTCGGCTGGACGTGGTCATGACTATCGCTCCAAGGAATGAGACGGGTCAGCCGCCCCTGGGCTCGTTCTCGCTGCCGGACTGCCGGAGGTCGGCGATCGTTCTGCGGACGTGGTCCATCACGCTCTTGTCGGTCGTGGCGAGCGATGCGGATGCCGGCTGCCAACCCGCGCCGGTCCTGCGGAGGACGAGGGTCAACCAGCTGTCGGGTCCGTCGGCGTCCGAGCCTTTCGACCGCATCGGGATCTTGACCTCGATGAGTTCGCCGCGGGCGCCCTGATCGAGGATGCCGGGGAAACGGCTCTCGAACGTGGCCGATAGTGTGGTGATATCGAGCGGGTCGCTGTCGCCGTCGCGGTTCACGCTTCGGTTGACCGAGATACCGCGCACGGCCTCGGGCGGCTGTTCGGGCGTCGAGATCCGGATCGCCGTCGGGTCAGCCGAAGCGTGGCGCAGCAGCGGACCGATGATCGCATCGAACGCGCCGGGGCCCTGGCCTTCGGCCCCGCCCAGTTCGGACAACGCGGCGTCAAGGTCACCGTCTTTCGTGGTCAGCGCGCTGAGCAAGGTTGCCAGGCTTGCGCCCGCGCCAGCGCTGGACGCGTCGACACGCGTGCCGATCGCCTGCGCCTGCGAGCGAGCGTCCGCGTCGCTGCGGACTCTGGTCAGCTCGTAGCTGGCATCCTCGTCCTCGATCCAGTCGATTTCTCGGAGGTTCGCGGGAGCTCGTTCACGCTGGACGGGCTCGGGCACGGAGCCGTCCGCAGCTACGAGCCTTGGCTTGGGTGTGTCCGTTCGCTCGCTGCGCGTCGGCAGAAGACCGCGGATCGCGAGGCTCAGACCCGCGACCGCGAGCACGATGGCGACGAAGATCTTGGTCTGCTTCGGCATGCGCGTCCCCTCGCTCACGCCCCGCGTCGCCCGGACTCGGGGACCTCGAGACGTCGAACTCGATGGAGCCGTAGATGCGCGAGGGCTGCTGTCCTGTCAGGATTGCTGAAAGAATTCGGCCGTCAGACGGCGGCCGGCTCCCGGCGGACAGCGAGGTGCCCGGCGAGATAGGCGTCGAGGGCGGCGTGAACGGCCTCGGCCGTCGGCGCGGTCCGGATTGCCTGCTGGAGCGGCTTGGCCGAGTGATGCCGGCTGTTCATGGGCTTGACGAGCCATGAGACACGCGTCCGGATCTTGTGCAGGGCGTAGTGGTCGCCGCGGTACTCGCGCATGCGGTCGAAGTAGCCCCGGGTGATGCCCACGATCTGTGCGTGCGAGGGCTGAGGCGGTGCATGGCCGGTTGTCTGCAGCGCCCAGGCGTCGCGGAAGATCCAGGGCCTGGCCATCGCGCCCCGCCCGATCATCACGCCGGCGCAGCCGGTTGCACGCATCATGGCGAGCGCGTCCTCGGCGGAGGTGACGTCGCCGTTGCCCAGCACCGGGATCGTGCCGCCTGTGTACGCCCCGACCGCTTCGACCACGCGCTTGATGCCCTCACGGCGGCACTGGCCCTTGAACCGCATCTCGGTCGTTCGGCCGTGGACCGTGATGCCGACGCAGCCGACATCCGTCAGCCGGCAGGCGAGCGTCTCGGCGCAGCGGTCCTGCACCGCCGCCTCGTCCCAGCCGAGCCGCATCTTCGCGGTGAGCGGAACGTGTTCGGGCAGGGCCTTACGGATCGCCTCGGCGATCCGCACTGCGCCGGGCACATCGCACATCAGCTTGCTGCCGCCGTCTTTCTTGACGACCTTGTCGACCGGGCAGCCCATGTTGATGTCGACGACGGTCGCGCCGTGGTCGGCGGCCCAGATCGCGCCCTCGGCCATCAGCGTCGGGTCGGCCCCGTAGAGCTGCATGCCGATGGGCTTGTCGGCGTCGTTGGTGCGGGCGAGATCGACTGATTCCTGGTTGCCGCGGAGCAGGCCGTGGGGGCTGAGCAGGTCGGTGCAGGCCAAGCCGACGCCGCCCAGCTCCCGGCAGGTGATCCGCCAGGCGAGGTCGCAGTAGCCGGCCATGGGCGCGAGCATGAGGTTGCTCTGGAGGGACACAGGCCCGATTTGGAGCGGAACGCCGATCACGTGTTCATTCTAGTGCGGTGCAAGACGGCCCCCCGGAACCGGATAGAGTCGGCATCGCATGTACCAGGCCCTGCTCACACGCCGCTACCTGACCCGGAAGATCATGCCGCTGCTCGCCTCGGCGGCGGTCATGCTCTCGGTCGCGATGGAGCTGATCACTTGGTCGGTGATGGGGGGGTTCCTTGAGGAGCTGATCAACTCTGGTCGCTCGCTGATCGGCGATGTGGAGATCAGCCGCCCGCAGCTGGGGATCGCGCACTACCAGGACCTGATGGCCCGTCTGGAGGCCGACGAGCTGATCGTCGCCGCTACACCGACGGTCGATGCGTTCGGGCTGATCTCGCTGGGGCAGTTCCGGGTGACCGAGTGCCTGATCAAGGGCATCGAGCCGGAATCGTTCGACCGTGTGACGGGCTTCCGGCGGTCGCTGTACTGGAAGCCGCTCGACGAACCGATCCGCAAGGACACGCTGGGGATGGACCCACGGCTGGATACGGACGCCCTCGCCCGAGCATCGTTCGAACGCCGGGAGCGCGAGGGCGCGACACTCGCGCCCGATCCGGAGGCGCTCTCCAAAACGCCGAGAGCGGTCCTCGGGCTCGAGATCTACGGCAAGCGGGAGATCCGCGACCCGGCGGGGTTCGTGATCGACGACTACCTGACCGGGCGGGCGATCACGGCCAACGTGCTGCCGACGGACACCCGCGGCGGGATCCTCGAGCCGGTCGCGCGGCGGTTCGAGATCGCCAACGAGTTCGCCTCGGGCGTGTTCGAGATCGATTCGAGCACGATGTACGTGCCGCTGGCCGAGCTCCAGGACATGCTCAAGATGGACGAGGCCGAGCGGGTCGAGGCGGCGGGCCAGCCGGAGCTGGTCACCGATCCGGAGACGGGAGAGCAGCGGTTTGTTCTGCCGCAGGTCGTGGGCGTGGAGCCGGCGCGGGTGACGTCGGTGCTGGTCCGTGGCGTGGACGAGGCAGAGCTGGAGACGCTGCGCGAACGGGTGCGCGACATCTACGCCGAATTCGCCGGTGAGCACGCGGCGGCGCCACCCATCGAGCAGGTCAGGATCCTGACGTGGGAGGACCGCAACGCCACGCTGATCAACGCGATCCGCAAGGAGACGGCCCTGGTGCTGTTCATCTTTGGGGTGATCAGCCTGACAAGCGTTTTCCTGGTGCTGGCGATCTTCTGGAGCATGGTCAGCGAGCGGACGAAGGACATCGGCATCCTTCGGGCCGTCGGGGCGAGCCGGCTGGGGGTGGCGTGGCTCTGGGTGCGGTACGGTCTGGCGATCGGCGCGGTCGGCACGACGCTGGGCATCGGGCTTGCGCTGCTTGTGATCGGCAACATCAACGCGATCCACGACTGGCTTGGCTCGGCGCTCGGGCTGACGATCTGGGACCCGGCGGTGTACTACTTCACAACAATCCCGGAGGACCTCGATGCCGGCAAGGTCGCGATCGTGGCCGCGGCCGGCGTCGTGAGCTGCGCGCTGGGCGCCTTGCTGCCGGCCTGGCGGGCAGCCTTCATGGACCCGGTGCGGGCCCTGCGTTTCGAGTGAGCTGGAGCTGCCAACGACCATGCACGTGATCGAGGCAACCAACCTGTCGAAGACCTATCGGCTCGGGAAGGTCGATGTGCCCGTGCTGCGCGGCGCTTCGCTTGCGGTCGGGCCCGGCGAGTGGGTCGCTGTGCTCGGTGCTTCAGGGTCGGGCAAGAGCACGCTGCTGCACCTGCTGGGCGGGCTGGATCGGCCTGACCGGACGGGTGATGGACAAGCCTCATCGATTGTTGTTCAAACGGATGAAGCCGCCGCGCCCGTCGAGGTTGGCAGCCTCGCCCCGGCAGCGCTTGATCGATATCGGCGTGACACGGTGGGTTTCGTCTTTCAGTTCTACCATCTCCTGCCCGAGTTGACGGTGCTTGAGAACACGCTGCTGGGCTCGATCATCGGAAAAGGCAGGCTCAGCGGCCTGGGTGATGAGCGGCAGCGGGCTTCGGCGTTGCTCGAGTCGTTCGGGCTGTCCCATCGGCTCAGGCACCGTCCCTCGATGCTCTCAGGGGGCGAGCGGCAGCGTGTGGCTGTGGCTCGGGCATTGATGAACGACCCGCCGATCGTGCTCGCCGACGAGCCGACGGGGAACCTCGACCGCGCGACGGGCGAGTCGCTGCTGGATTCGCTGGAGTCGGTCCGGGGATCGGGCCGAACGCTGGTGATGGTGACGCATGATGAGCGCGTCGCGGCCCGGGCGGACCGGGTCGTGACGATGTACGATGGTCAGGTCAAGGCCGCCCCTCCGGTCGAGGCCCGTTCGGGTCGTGCCGGCTGAGAGCGGTCGGCACGCCGGATTCCGCCGCGATTGGTCCTTGAAAGGGGACTGTGGCCGGAGGCATCCGCTAGGATCGATGATCTTGCCGCACAGGGCAGGAACGGAGCACCCGCCGACGTGACACCGCAGCCCTCTTCAGCCGCCACCAGGGCCTCGAGTTTGGCCGATGTCGGTCATCCAAGCGGTCTGCGTGTATCGACCGACCTTCGCTCGCACGAGATGGTCGATCTGGTCGGCCGAAGCGGGAAGACCGTATCCGCGCACGTCCGGTCGTTCGGGAGCGGTGTGCCGATGTGCTTCCTGCACGGGCTTGTCGGGCTCAATGAGCACTGGGAGGACTCGGCCCGATCGGTTTCGGATCGGGCACGGTGTGTCCTGTTCCAGCTGCCGCTGCTCCAGCTCAAGGGCACGGACTGTTCCGTTGACGGCGCGACCGAGCTGACCGCGCGGTTCCTTGCAGAGCATGTGGGTGAGCCCGCGATCTTGGTGGGCAACTCGTTCGGCGGCCATGTAGCGACCCGTGTGGCACTCGAGTACCCGGACCGGGTCGCGGGCCTTGTGCTCGCGGGATCGAGCGGGCTGATCGAGCGCACGACGGTCCGCGAGGTGCAGCTGCGCCCGAGCCGGGAGTGGCTCGGCGAGCGCCTCGCCGAACTGTTCTTCGACCCGGCGTACATCCGAGAGTCGGACCTGGACCGTGCGCACGCCGAGCTCTCGCAGCGCTCCGGTGCACGGGCGATGATCAAGCTCAGCCGTTCGGCCCGCAAGGACCACCTCGGCGCACGCCTCGGCGAGATCCGCTGCCCGACGCTCCTGGTCTGGGGTCGTCAGGATGTGGTGACACCGCCCGAGGCGGCGAGCCAATTCGCCAAAGCGATCCCGAACGCCAAGCTGGTCTGGTTCGACCAGTGCGGCCATGCCCCGATGATGGAGATGCCCGACCGGTTCGCGGCGGAGCTCCGGGCGTTCGCTGGAGAGGTGGCCGCCGGTACCGCCTCGGGTCCGCGATGAACTCCGGCAGTCCGACACGGTTCGAAGGCGACGACCCGCTGCGTGTGAACCTCGACGCCGGGCTCTCTTGGACCTCGACGATCGGGTACGGGCTGGAAGCGAGGCTCGCGCTGCGACGGCCGAAGCTGGACGACCGCGGCTGGTGGCGTGCCAACACGGCCCAGATCCAGATGCGGCAGCTCCGCCGGATCCTCAGCACCGCCGCCGACACCGAGCTCGGCCGAGAGGGCGGCTTCGCGAAGCTGCTCGGCCTTGATGACCGCGACCTGCTGCCCGCATACAGGCAATCGCTGCCGGTGCGGACATACGAGGGCTACCGCGAGCGGATCGTCCGCGCGCGCGAACACGGTGAGCGCGATGTCTTCTGGCCGGGGCTCGTTCAGGCCTACGCCCAGACCAGCGGAACGACCGCGGGCGACAAGTTCATGCCCCAGTCCGAGGCGATGTTCAAGTCGAATTATCGCGCGAGCCTTGACATCTTCGCCACCATGATGCGGTGGGGCGTCTCGATCGGGCGGCTCTTTGGAGGGCAGGTGCTGTTCCTCGGCGGCTCATCGGCTGTGGACGAAAACGAGCACGGCGTACGCACGGGTGACCTGTCCGGGCTCGTCATGCCCCTGATCCACTGGCCGCTGACCAAGGTCTATTCGCCCGGCGCGGACATCGCGCTGATGGACGATTGGCCAGAGAAGATCGAGGCGATGGCGCAGCGCACGATCGACCAGGACGTCCGCATGATCAGCGGCATGCCGAGCTGGTCAGGCGTGTTGCTCGAGCGGCTTCTGGCGCTCGGGAAGGAGCGCGGCCGCAAGGCCGACCGCGTCCGCGACCTCTGGCCGAATTTCTTTGTCTTCGTGCACGGCGGCGTGAAGTACGCTCCGTTCAAGCATCACCTGACCGAGCTGATCGAGGGCGAAGGCGCCGATGACCTGCCGATGCGGCTCGAACTCTACCCCGCGAGCGAAGCGTTCGTCGCGATCCAGGACGAGCCGTGGGACCCCAGCCTGCGCCTGTGCGCTGATATCGGCAACTTCTTCGAGTTCGTGCCCATCGAGGAGATCGAGTCGGACACACCCACGGCTCACGCCGCGTGGGAGGTCGAGAAGGGCCAGCGGTACGTCGTCGTTCTGACCACGTGCGCCGGCCTGTGCCGGTACGTGCTCGGCGACGTGGTCGAGTTCGACACCATCCCGGCGGGCCTGGACGGCGTGGGCGGCGAGGGCCCGTGCCGGCTGCGGATCGTCGGCCGCCACAAGCTGTTCATCAACGCGTTCGGTGAGAATCTGATCGTCGAGCACATCGAGACGGCCGTGGGCGAGGCCGCCGCGGCGGTGGGCGTCAAGACCGGCGAGTTCACCGCCGGTCCGGTGTATCCCGATGGCGACACGCCCGCCGGGCTCGAGTTGGTCATCGAATCGAAGCTCTGGGGCGACGCGGCCGATCGCTTCCGGAACACGTTTGACGCCTCGCTCAAGCAGCAGAACGTCGACTACACGACGAAGCGCACCGATTCGCTCGGGATGGCCCCCCCGACGGTCACCACGGTGCCCGCGGGCACCTTCCACCGCTGGATGGAGAGCCGCGGCAAGCTGGGCGGGCAGAACAAGTGCCCGCGCTGCGCCAACCACCGCGACTTTGTCGAGGGTGTGGTGCGGATCGCTGACGGTCAGGCGGCCGGAGGGGTGCTGGCATGACAGCGCGAACCGAGTCTCCGGATACGCCCGGTGCGAATGCGGATGCGGCGACCATGTCCGGCTACGACACCCAGGAGAAGATCCGACGCCTCGAGCGTGATCTCGAGACCGTCTCGTCGCTGAGCAGGTCGCAGTCCGCTGAGATCAGGGTGCTCCGCACGCGGATCGCGCAGCTCAGGGCCAGCCGCTGGCGCAAGCTCGGGCAGAAGCTCGGGCTCGCGATGACCCTTGACTGGGAGAGGACCGCCCGCCGCTGATCGGGTCTGATTCCCCGATCCACTGCCGAACGATGGTTGGCGTGATGGCCACCGACGATCTAGAGTGCTGCTCATGGATTTCCTCGACCCAGTCCGCGACATCATCCACGGCTTCATGACCACGCAGTTGTTCGTCAGCGTGCATGTGCTGCTGATCGTGGTGCACGTGATCCTTGGGGCCGTGGCGTACATGACGTTCTTCGAGCGGAAGGTCAGCGCGTACATCCAGGACCGTATCGGCCCGAACCGGGTGGGCTTCGACTTCGGGCTGCCGTTCCTGGCGTTCCTGAAGGGCGCGCTGGGTCTGGGCCAGCCGCTGGCCGACGGCATCAAGTTCCTCCTCAAGGAGGACTACATGCCCCGCAGCGCGGACCGGTTTCTCTTTACGCTCGCGCCCGCAACGGTTGTCATCCCTGCGATCCTGGGCTTTGCGATCCTGCCCTGGGGCGGCTACTTCACGATGCCGCCCATCGGCGATGTGCCGATCATCGGCGGGATCGGCGAGTGGCTGTTCGGCCCGATAGGGGGCGAGCGGGTTGTGGTCGCCGGGCTGAACGCGAACGTCGGGGTCGTCTACCTGCTGGCGGTAGCGTCGCTGGGGGTCTACGGCGTGGTCCTCGGCGGGTGGGCCTCGAACAACAAGTACTCGTTCTTGGGCGGGCTCCGCGCGACCGCGCAGATGGTCAGCTACGAGATCCCGCTGGGACTGAGCCTGATGGCTGTGCTGCTGGTGACGGGCACGATCATGCCGATGGGCATCATCGCCTATCAGCAGGAGAACGGGTGGATGCTCTTTGCGCAGCCGATCGCGGCGGTGCTGTTCTTTGTGGCGATCCTGGCCGAGGCGAACCGGGCCCCGTTCGATAATGCCGAGGCCGAGCAGGAACTCGTCGGTGGGTACAACACCGAATACGCCTCGATGCGCTACGCGCTGTTCTTCCTGGCCGAGTACATGCACATGGTGACGAGCTGCGCGTTCTTCGCGCTGCTGTTCTTGGGCGGGTTCCATATCCCGGGCGTGCCGCTGCTGGGCGTTGAGGACACGGGCCTGCTGGCGGTGCTGGCCAAGTTCGCCGTCTTTTTGACCAAGGCCATCGTGCTGGTCGTGTTCATGATGTTCATCCGCTGGACGCTGCCGCGCCTGCGCTATGACCAGGTGATGTTCCTCGGCTGGCAGAGCATGATCCCGCTCTCGCTGATCGTCGTGGTCGGCACGGCTGTCATGGTCTTTTATGGCATGACCTCGTGGGTGCAGCTGCTGATCGCCAACGCTGGCCTCGCGTTCCTCGTCGTGCTGATCCAGCCCCTGCTGCCGAAGCAGGAGGTCAACAAGAAGCTGCCGCTCTACGGCTCGCGGTACAGCCCCGTGCTGGGTGAGCGCGTCCAGACCGCAGCGCCGACAGGCTTGGCCAGCGAGGATCGGCCCGAAGTCGCGTCGGTCTGACACCGAGGCCGCCGGATGGGTCGCTGGCTTGGAATCCTGCTTCGGTTTACTGGCGAGATCGCAGCTCAGGCTCGGGCTCAAGCACGACGACCGTCGGCAGCAGGTAGCTCCGGCCCGCGTATGCAAGGGTTTCCCCGCTGACGAGGACGCTCCGCCCGTCGCCGTGGCGTTCGATGAGCACCTCGATGGCCTCGAGTGCTGCGGAGGGCGCGATGACCAGCGCCGCGTCGAGTGGAGCCTGGCCTTGGGTCTTGGCCTCGGCGTCGTCAGATCGGAGCAGCTCTGTCCCGGCGGTTTCGTCATTGTCGAAGCGGAGCGCGAGCTCGCCGGCGTCGAGCCGCGTGAGCCTCGCGCGTCGCCGGAAGAGCATGCGTCCTTCTTCGATCGCCGCAGGAGCATCGTTCAGGCCCGCGCTCGCGATAACGCCTCGCACGCCGGTGCGCTCAGCCTCGAGTTGTTCGATCAGCCGACGCGTGGACTCGTCTACGCCTTCGGGCGTTGCCGGCTGGCTTTCTCGCGGGCTTTCGGGGCTCGTGCTCGGGCTGGGGCCGGGGCTGGTCGGTTCGGTTCCGATGCCTGTGATCCGCAGGTAGTTCTGGTCTTGGTAGAGCGTGACCCGCCCGGAGAGGCGGACGCCCGCGCCGGGTTCGCGTTCACCGTACAGCTGAGTCAGCCGCGCCAGCTGGCGTGATGGCAGCAAAATCAGCGGCCTGACCGGCGGCGCGGCCGTGCCGTCGGGGTTGGTTTCGCGCGTCGGCGCGAAGACCCAGGCACCCAAGCTGGTCCGGGCGAGCCGACCCTCGGCCATGATCAGGTGCGATCCTTCGGGCAAGAGCCGGGCCGAATCCGGCAGCGAGTCCAGTGTTGCCGGCGCGTGCGGCCGCACGGGCTGGGTATCGCGCGCCGCCTCGCTTTCAATCCGCTCCGCCGGCTCGGTGTCGGCATCGCGGAGTCGGCGTTGGGTGTCATCGACGCCCGGGTTGCGTAGCTCGGGATCGGTGATCGATTGTGCTTGGGGGTTGCCCGCCAGGAAGGAGCCGGCCAGCAGGGTGAGCAGCCGCCTGGTGGGTGCTTGGGTGTGCTTCGGCATGCCGATCGCCTCCGTGCGTTCGGGGGTGCTGGCGGGTCGGTCACGGCCGCCCGACGCGTTGCGGTTCAGTCTACACTACAGGCCTGATCGCAACCGGGCCGTGTACCCAAGTGGACTAAGGGGACGGATTGCAAATCCGTTATTCGTGGGTTCGAATCCCACCGCGGCCTTTGTCGCCGCCGGCAGCGCCGGCCGCCCGCGGGGTCCTTTCGACCGCCGCCACGAGGATCCACCCGCTCCGATGAACGATCCCCTCGTCGCGATCGCGGTGGTGCTGGCGCTGGGCGCCGCGGCCCAGTGGACCGCCTCGAAGATCCGCATCCCAGCGATCCTTCTGCTGCTGGGCTGCGGGCTGCTCGTCGGTCCCGGTCTGTCGTCGATGTTCCCAGACGCTGGCGTCGCGCTCGATCCGGATCGGCTCCTCGGCGACCTGCTCAACCCGCTCGTGGCCCTCTCGGTCGGTCTCATCCTGTACGAGGGCGGCCTGACGCTGCGATTCCGCGAACTCCGCAGGGGGACCAAGGTCGTCCGCAACCTGGTCTCGATCGGTGCTGCGGTGACGTGGGTGCTTGCGGCGGCGGGCGCTCACCTCATCCTCGGGCTGGGGATCGAGTTGGCGATCGTCTTCGGCGCGATCCTGACTGTGAGCGGGCCCACAGTGGTCATCCCGCTTGTGCGGCACGTTCGGCCCAAGGGTGAGGTGGGCCCGATCCTCCGCTGGGAGGGCATCGTGATCGACCCGATCGGTGCCCTGCTGGCGATCCTGTGCTTCGAGGCCGTCCGAGCCGGCCAGGGGCAGTCGGCGCTCTACGACGTGCTCGCCGGCCTATTAAACACCATTGTCATCGGTGGCGGGCTCGGCTGGCTCGCGGGTTGGCTCGTCGC
>JBCCZQ010000050.1:0-24184 GCA_039187315.1 Planctomycetota bacterium
CGAACATGCGGCCGACGCAGCACCGGCACGCAGGATCCCTGGCCGAGGCCATATCGATCGCCCGCCCGACGCCCTCCCATGCATCGAACGACTCCAAACGGATCGGCAGCCTGTCCGCGCCTTCGACGATCAGCCGGAGCGTAAGCGCCGCTTGACGGGCCGCAACCCATCCGACCGCCGGGCCGAGCACGCCGGCGGTATCGCACGTTGCACCGGGCGCAGGCAGCATCGCCGCCACGCACCGCAGGCACGGCCCCCGACCGGGCAGCACCGGCATGACAGCGCCTCGCGTCGCAACAGCACCGCCGTACACAAACGGCTTCGTGTATGCCACCGCAGCATCATTGAGCAGGTAGCGCGTCTCGAAGTTGTCGGTGCCGTCGAGGATGAGATCAACACCCGGCACAAGCTCCGCGGCCAGATCGCTGTCCAGATGCGACGCTATCGGCTCGACTTCGATGCCCGCATCGATCGCATGCAGACGGTCCACCGCGGCCGAGACCTTGGGACGCCCGAGATCTGATTCGGCATAGAGCGTCTGACGCTGGAGATTCGTCCGCTCGACGATGTCGCGGTCGATGATGACGAGCTTGCCGACCCCGGCGCGCGCCAGCAGCTCGGCCGAACCGCAGCCGAGGGCGCCGACGCCCACGATCAATGCCGTGGCTTCTCCGACCCGGCTCTGACCGTCGTCACCCCAGCATTCCAGCAGCGTCTGGCGGTGGTGCCGGCGCGTGGTTGGCTGGTCGTCTGACATGGACGATTCTATCGGGGTTAGACTCCCGGCATGACCCGCTGCGCGAGCGAGAACGAACGACCGAGCGAAGGGCTGGGATGGCGGGCACCGTCGCCGATCCTGGCCAGCTTCGAGACACCAAGGCTGCTGATCCGTCCGCTTGCGCTCACCGATCTCGATGCGCTGTTCGACGTCATCGCCGCCTCGCGTGACTACCTCTACCCGTGGGTAACCTGGGCCGAGAAAGGGCACCGCACGAAAGCCCAGACCGCAGGGTTTATCGCGGAGCAGGCGATCGTTCTTGAGAAACCCGACACGTTCACCGCGATCACACTCGCAGTAACACTGCGCGAGACCGGCGCGATCGTCGGCGGTACTGGCATCCACGACGTCCGCCGCGACACCGCCTCGGCAGAGACCGGCTACTGGATCGCGGCTGATCATGCCGGGCTCGGCTACGCAACCGAAGCATGCCGACACACGATCTCCTGGGCGTTGCGCCCGCAGGAGGCCGGCGGCATGGGCCTTGCGCGTATCCGGATCTACTGCTCCGACCGGAACGAGGCCTCGAAGCACGTCATCGAGAAGCTGCGGATCCGGAAAGAAGTCGAGCAGCGAGCCGACTACTGGCTCGACACACTCGGAGCGACCACGCGCCTCGGCTGGGGCGTGCTCGCCGATGAATGGAACTGCTCGGAGTCACGAGTTCGAGAGATGCTCAGCGAATGAGCACGCGCCGACTGCAAGCCGTCATGCGAAGTGGCTGAATGCCTTGTTCGCCTCTGCCATGCGGTGGGTCTCTTCGCGCTTCGTGATCGCCTTGCCCTCGCCGCGGGCGGCGTTGAACAATTCGTCGGCGAGGCTCTTCGAGATCGGGCGGCCCTTCTCGCTGCGAGCAGCAGAGATGATCCATCGGAAGCTCAGAGCCTGCTGACGCTTGCGGTTGACCTGCATCGGCACCTGGTAGTTCGCACCGCCGATCCGCTTGCTGCGCACCTCGACGAACGGCTTGACCTTGTCGACGGCCATGTGGAAGACCTCGAGCGCGGTATCCGGAGCGTTCGGATCGTCGATCTTTGCCAGACGGTCCTGGATGTCTTCCAGTGCGGCGTACATGTTCCGCTGCGCGACCGACTTCTTGCCGTCGTACATGATGCAGTTGATGAACTTCGCCAGAACGAGGTCCTTGTGGACCGGATCCGGACGGAGCTGCGATGCGCTGGCGGTAAACTTCTTGCCCATCGGTGGTCTCCTGGCTCAGCCGCCGAGGCAAATCCCCGGCCCGTGTTCACCCCGCGTGCCGGGCAGGCTCCGCGGGATTACTCGCCTGGGCCGGCACGCACCGGCCGCATACTTTGTAGGTCAGAGGAGCCTACTTGCCCTTCTTGACGCCGTACTTCGAACGTCCCTGCTTCCGGCCGTCGACGCCGAGTGTGTCGAGCGCGCCACGGACAATGTGGTAGCGGACACCGGGCAGGTCGCGGACACGCCCACCGCGGACGAGCACGATCGAGTGCTCCTGCAGGTTGTGCCCGACACCACCGATGTAGGCGGTGACTTCTTTGCCGTTGCTCAGCCGCACACGGGCGATCTTCCGCAGCGCGGAGTTCGGCTTCTTGGGCGTGGTCGTCTTGACGCTCAGGCAGACGCCTCGGCGAGCGGGACACGACTCGAGATCGCGCACCTTCGATTTCGCCTTGGGCGATCGGCGGGGCTTCCTGACAAGCTGATTGATCGTCGGCATCCGGTTCTACACCCCGTCGGACGCGGGCCATCCCGCCCCGACACTCTCCGCCTGCGTGCTGTTCTATACAACCGGGGCCGCACCACACGGCGACCGGCACCCCTCACGGGACCCGAAGTGTAGCCGGGCGCGGCGTCTGGTCCACACCGCCTCGATGACCATTTCCCGAACGATGCCGCCCGATTCTCGTCAGGAATCCGGGACTGATGCCCTTCACCTAGCCTCGGGCATGACACGCTTCGATCCTGCCCGCGTCACCATCAGCGATTTCCAGCAACTCATCCGCGAGCGGTACTTCGCGACCGACAACGCCAGGGGTACCGCGGGTACGTTCCTGTACCTCACCGAGGAGTTCGGTGAGCTAGCCACGGCGCTGGCTGCCAACAACAAGCCCAGCGGCACCGGGCCCACGCCCGAAGAGCGAGCCAATCTGGAGGAAGAATTCGCGGATGTGCTCGCGTGGCTTGCCACGCTGGCGAACATCAATGGGGTCGACCTCGGCTCAACGCTGGAGAAGTACTACGACCGCCAGCGTGTCCAGGGCGTCAAAGACTGACACCCGCCTCAGCCGCGGGACCCGCCCGCTCCGGCTCGGTCAGAGGAGTGCGCCGCGCCCCGGCAGCGCTCGCAGGGCGGAAGACCTCGATGATCAGCGTGTCATCCGCAGGCGGACCGTCGCGATGGGCGTCGACGGCCGAGAGGATGATCGGGGGCCACGCCCCCTCGCTCTGAAGGGTCTGCGAAGCGAGGAGCCCCTGCATCCCTCGGATGCCCAGCATCCTGCCGTCCTCGTTCTGAGCCTCCGTGGCACCATCCGTATACGCAACAAGCCTGTCACCCGGCGAAAAGGCCTGACGCCGCGTGTTGGGCTCGAACTCGATGTCCTCGACGGCTCCGAGCAGGAACGTCGTGGAGTCGATCTGATCGATCGTGCCGTCGACACCGATATGGAACGCCGGTGGATGCCCGGCATTGGCGTATTCAAGCACACCACGGACCGGGTCGACACGGACCGCGAGCCCTGTGACATAGACCGAGTGGGAGCTCATCGTCAGCCGGACGTACCTGTTGAGCAGCCGGAGCACCTCGCCGGGCTCGATGCAGGGGTCCTCGCCGAAGACGCGTGCGAGCTCGCCGTAGAGCCGGTTGACGTTCAGCGCCGCGGGTATGCCGTGGCCAGTGACATCGAGGACCACGACGCAGAGCCGCTCGCCGGTGCCGCAGTCGGTCGGCGAGTGGGCAACGTGCAGATAGTCGCCCCCGATCTGCCGCATGGGCTGGTAGCGGTAGGTAAAGCGGACCTCGCCGTGGTTCCGCGGCGCCGGGAACATGGCCTCGTGGATCCGGCGGGCATCGGTCAGCTCGCGCCGTACCTCGCCGTAGCGCCTCTGGATAAAGCTGAATTGCGAGCTGCGTAGCCGCGAAGACTGTCGCCACCAACAGATCGTCAGTCCGGGCAGGATGCTTGCCGCGCCGAGGAGCGACCAGACGATCCCAAGGAGGGAAAAAGCCGTCATGTTCTCGGGATACAGCCCGGCCAGCCGCAGGACGGTGTTGCTGCCGACGACGGTAATCGCAGGGATGAGCGCCTGCCGGACCGACCAGGGCAGAAAGACAGCAGCGACGGTATACGAAATCGCGAAAATGTGCATGCCCCAGAAGTCGCCGCCGAGCTGACGAAGCATCAGGCCAAACACGCCATCCAAGATCACCAAGATGAACGAGAGCCGAAGCACCCACGCATCCCGAGGTTTCCAGACAACAACAAAAATCAGGGACCCGAGGTAGAACAGCGTGCTGAGTACGCTCACCAAGAGAGCCATGATCATCGAGACATCGCCCAAGACGGCGTCGGCGAACTGCTCCGCGTCCGGATCCTCGGCCTGCTGCAGGGAAAGCACAAAAGCCAGCAGCAGGACGCTGAGTGTGATCAGTCCGAACCCGCCGATGACCGCCGTGAACCAGATGAATCTTCGGCGCAGCAGCCGACGCGTCTGCGACGCAAACTCGTGGTGGAATTCGGATGTGTATGGCGCGTTCACGCGGCGTTTATCCCCTCGGATGTCTTCGGCAGCCGCCTAGCTACCCCGGGCACGACCACGACCAGGCTCCCAGAGCACATCACCCCCGCCCTCCGCGTTGGCGACCCGGCCAAGGACGAACAGCAGGTCCGAAAGCCGGTTCAGATACCGGATCGGTAGCTCGGCGATGCTGACATCATCGCCGAGACAGCCCGCGAACGCGACCGTCCGCCGTTCTGCCAACCGCACCGCGGTCCGCGCCATGTGCAGCCGAGCCGCCAGTTCGGTCCCGCCGGGCAGCACAAAGCTTGTCAGCGCTCCCAGCCCCGCATTGAACCGGTCAATCGCGGCTTCGATGCGATCAACCTGCCCTTGGGTTACTCGGAGGGCCTGCCCATCGGTTTCATCCGGCGTTCGGGGCGTGCACAGGTCCGCGCCCACATCGAACAGGTCGTGCTGAGCATCGATCAGAATCTCCCTGAGCACGCCATCACCTTCCATGCAAGCAGCCAGGGCCAGGCCGATCGCGGCGTTTGCCTCATCGACGGAGCCGTAAGCCTCCACCCGCGCGTCGGTCTTGGCGACCCGGCTGCCGTCTCCGAGCCCGGTCTCGCCGCCATCGCCAGTCTTCGTGTAGATCTTCGTCAGCTTGACCACGGCGTCTCCTGTTCAGCGCAATGCGGTTAGTCTACGGGATGTCCACGACCGACTCCCCCGCCGCCGCCAATCCCAAAAGTCGTGGCGGACGGGCTGCTCCCGACGCCCCCACCCGCTGGGATATCGGCCATGATGGGACCGGCGGCTCGCTTGTGGAGCGGGTCCTCCGCTCGCGCGGGCTGAACGACTCCGAGACAGCGGCCGAATTCCTGGATGTCTCGCTCAACCGTCTCCACGACCCGGCCGCGCTGCCGAACATCGACGAAGCAACCGGCCGGATACTCGCAGCGCTGACTAAACGCCGGCCGATCACGGTCTACGGCGACTACGACGTCGACGGCATGACCGCCTCCGCCATCCTGTACCACACACTCCGGACCCTCGAGCCCGAAGCCGATGTCGACTGCTACGTGCCCCACCGCCTCGATGAGGGCTACGGCCTGCACGATGAAGCCCTCCGGCAGCTCAACGACGCGGGCCGCGGGCTTGTGATCTCGGTGGACTGCGGGATCACGGCTACCCAAGCGGCGGTCACCGCGCGCGATATCGGGCTCGAGCTGATCATCACCGACCACCACAACTGCCCGGCCGATACTGATCTGCCCGACGCCACCGCCATCGTCCATCCTCGCCTGACCGGCTCGGCGTACCCGTTCGGGGAGCTGTGCGGAGCCGGCGTCGCGTACAAGCTGGCGTGGAGGCTCGCGGTCGCACACGCGGACCGGCCCGATGGCCGGGCTTCGCCCGCGATGCGGCAGCGGCTGATCGACCTGCTCCCGTTCGCCGCCCTGGGCACCATCGCCGACATGGTCCCGCTCGAAGGCGAGAACAGGATCCTGGCGAGCGTCGGGCTGAGCCGCATCCGCCACACGCCTTTCGAGGGGCTCTCGGCGCTGATCGATGCAAGTGGGCTCGCAGGCGAGGCGGTCGACGCCGATGCCGTCGGCTTCCGCCTGGCGCCCCGTCTCAACGCCAGCGGTCGCATGGGCCACGCGCGCGAAGCCGTCGAGCTGTTCACCACCGCGACCGGCGACCGAGCCCGCGAGATCGCCGAGTCACTGCACCGCCAGAATCTCGATCGCCAGGCGGTCGAGCGCAGCACGGTCGAGCAGGCGTCTGCCATGGCGCACGAAGCCGGCATGACCGGCCATGACGCCCGCGCCATCGTGCTCGCCCACTCAGAGTGGCACCCGGGCGTCGTAGGGATCGTCTGCTCACGACTGGTCGAACGCTTCGCGAGACCGACGGTGCTGCTGTGCCAAGACGGCGGCTCCGCGAAAGGCTCAGGGCGGTCGATCCCGGGCTTCAACCTGCACGCCGCGCTCGAAGCATGCTCGAGCTGCCTCCGGACGTTCGGGGGCCACGATGCCGCCGCGGGGCTCTCGCTCGATGCCGAGCAGATCCCTGCATTCACCGAGGCCGTGCTCGCCTACACCCGTGGCCAGCTGTCGGCCGACGATCTGGTGCGAAGGATCCGGATCGATACGGCGGCCAGCATCGACGAGCTAACGGTCGAGGCTGTCACGCAGCTTGAGCGTCTCAGGCCGTTCGGCCGAGGCAACCCGAGGGTCCGCCTGCTCGCACGTGACACGCAGCTCGCTCGCTCCCCCGAGACGTTCGGGGCCCACGGCAAGCACCTGTCCCTCTGGCTGCAGCATCCTGGTACACCGCCGATCCGGTGCATCGCATGGAACCGCGGGTCCGAACGCGCGACGCTCTCCCGCGGCCAGCACATCGACGCGGTACTGACGCCCAAGGTCTCGAGCTACTCAGGCCGCGTCGAGCCGGTGATCGAAGACATCCGTCCGAGCGGCTGAGCCGGAGCCCGTGCCTATTCGCTGTCGATCGGGAATGTCGCGACATCCCGAGCCGGCGCCTCGAGCAGCTCGAGCAGCACCGCTGCGCGCCGATCGTCCGGGCTCGACTCGGCCGCGCTGCGGAAGCTGCGCTCCGCTGCGGCGTACATGCCCAGATCCTGTTCAATCACGCCGCGCAGCAGCACCGCATCGACCGGCATGTCCGCGTACTGGAAGCCCCGTTCGAGCGTCTCGAGCGCCTTGGCCGAGTCGCCGTGTTCCCGCAGCCAGATAGCCCGGAAGACGTAGCCGTCGGGCTGCGAGGGCACCAGCGCGATCAGCTTCGTAGAAGCCTGACGCAACCGGGTCATGTCGTTGGTGCGGTAGGCAAGCGATCCGAGATCGAGCCAGGACTCGATGTCCTTCTCGCCCTCGTCCCCTGCCGTCAGTGTCAGCAGCACCTCGCGTGCCTCGATCGTGCGGTCGAGCTCGATGAAGCAACGCGCCCGCATGCGGAGCAGGTCTCGGCGGCCCTCGTTCTCGTCCTGACGGATGAGTTGTGCGATCCCGAACTCTGCCTCGGCGAACTCTCCCGCGGTGAACTGAGCGAACACAAGATCCTCGAGCATCGAGGGGGCCTCGGGCGCCAGCAAGCGGGCCTCACGGAACAGCTCGATCGCACGCGTGTAGTCGCTGCGCATCATCGCCAGGTGCCCGAGGGTCTGGCGTACACCTGCGTTGTGGTCGAACGCCGCTGCACGGCTGTCGAGGAATGCCTGCGCCTCGTCCGCGCGGTCGAGATCGATCATCAGCTCTGCCGCCGCGACGACGTAGAGCGCCTCATCCGGCGAGAGCTCCACAGACTTCATGTACCGGGCGAGCGCATCCTCACGCTTGGCGAGCCGCTCGTTGACGACACCCAGGTAGTAGTGCGCCTCGTCGTTGTTCGGGCTGATGACCTCGGCACGAAGCAGCGACTGCCGAGCACGCTCCAGCTCACCCTGCTCAAGCAGCACGCGGCCCTTGAGCACGTGGCTCTTGGCCACGGACGGGTTCATCGCGATCGAGGTGTTCACCTTCTCGAGCGCGCGGTCGAGGTCACCGACGCGGTAGGCCTGCTCGGCCATCTCCCACTCGGTGGCGCTCTTGATCTGCGCCATCCGCTGCTGCGCGAGGGTCATCTGCTCGGACGTGTTGCGTCCGTGCCCGGTGCACCCGCTCCCCGCGAGCGCCCCGGCGAGGACGGTCAGAGCCGCGGCGGTCGGCGCGAACGATCGGCGTGTCGCGAACATGCGATGGGTCTCCCTTCTTCAGCACCCGGGCGGGCGCGATGTCAACCGGTGCGGTGCGGCAAGCCGCCTTACTCGTCCTCGTCGACCGGGAAGTCGACGATCTCCGTCTCTGGCTCCTCGACGGCTTCGGCGGGCTCGGAAGGCTCGGACGGCTCGCTCGTCGCGTCCGCTTCGTCCCAGGCTTCCCAGCCATTGACGGGCTCGTCAGAGGGTGACACCGGCTCTTCCGCTGCGGGAGCGGGCTCGGCGAAGATGCCCTCGAGCATCGAGCGGTCCGGCGTCTGGCCGGGCACGCCGCGGAGCGTCAGCGAAGTAGCATCGGTGTTCTGCTCGGAGTCCTTCCTGAGGATCGCCTCGAGCTCGCCGTCGATGATCTCCTGCAGCACGCTGCGGTGCGGGTTCTTGCTCTGCACCCCGACGAGCCGCTCACGCATCTGGATCGCATCCGGCTGGTTCGGGTTGAGGTTCAGCGACTGCTGGATCTTGAACAGGGCACGCTTGTAGTTGCCCTGGACGAACAGGCGCTCGGCCTCGAGGTTGTACATCGCCGTCAGACGCTCGCGGCTCCAGGGCAGCAGGCCCTTGCGCACGCCGGTCTTGACACGCTCGATCGTGGCCGTCGCGCGGTCGGCCTGATCGATCAGGACCTGATCGTTGACGATCGTCGGCTTGATCAGGAAGACGATCTCCTGACGCTCAGTCGCGTCGTCGTGACCCCGGAACGGTGCGCCGAGGATCGGGATGTCGCCGATGAAGGGAATCTGGCGTCGGGTGACGGATGTGGACTCCCGGAACAGGCCGCCGAGCACGACCGTCTGGCCGTCGCGGACCATGACGTTGGTGACGAGTTCGTTGGTCAGCTCGTCTGGAATCGTGACCGCAGCGCCGCCCGAATCGGTCACGGTCCGGATCTCAGCGGACGAAACCTGGGGCTTGAGCTCCATGCGGATGAAGCCGTCATCCGAGACAAACGGGCGGATGTAGAGCTGAGTACCGGTATCGAGGAACTCGACCGTCTGGGTCGTCGCCGTCTCGGTCGAGGTCGTGCTGAGATAGCCGACCTTTTCACCGACGAGCACACGGGCGGACTGACGGTTGAGCGTCAGGATCTTCGGCGTCGAGAGCACGGTCAGATCCGTCACTTCATCGAGCAGCCGGAGGAAGACGGCGATATCACCCGAGACCACGCCTGCGCGGAACGTCGCCGAGCCCGAGGTGTTGCCCGCGGTCGAGGTGGCGCCGCCGCCGTTGCCGTCGGCCGGTGTCGCGACGGGCGTCTCGGCCCCTCCGACGATCGTGCCGCTCTGGCCATCGATCAGACCCGGGATGACGCCGAGCGGACCGCCCGAGCCGATGAAATCGCTGAAGTCCAGATCATCGATGATCGAGAAATCGACGCCGAACGCGTTCGCCTCGTTCAGCGCGGTCTGGAGGATCGTGGCCTCGACCAGCACCTGCGAAGGACGGGTATCGATCTTCTCGATCATGACCAGGATCGAGTCGACAGTCTCCTCGTAGTCGGTCACGACAACGGTCGCCACGCCGGCGTAGTCTTCTGCACCGGTCGGGTTCTCGCCCGGGATGCTGAAGGCGCCGACCTCGGGGCTGATCGTGATCGAGCCGATATCACTGAGCATCGGCTCGACAAACGCTTGCACATCGATCGCCGAGATGTAGTTGAGCGTGACGACCTCGCTCTTGCGAGCCCGTGTGGCCTCTTCGATCTGTGCGATCTCTTCGAGTCCGTAGACGTAGATAAAGTTGCCGCGCTCGATGTAGCCATATCCGTTGACGTTGAGGATGGCGTCGAGCGCCTCGTAGAACGTGACACCGAAGAAGTTGGCTGTGACACGACCGGCTACGCTCTGCCCGGTCACGATGTTCTTCTGCGCCTGCAGACCCAGGAGCTGGAGGACGGTGTTGAGGTCCTCGTCGTTGACGAACAGCTCGGTGATGAGGTTCTCGTCAACGTTGACGCGCCCGCCGGGCTCGTTGAGCTCGGGCTGATCGTCCTGAGCCGCTGCGGCACCGACGTACCCGAGACTCGTCCCGGCCAGGACGCACATCGCGGCTGCGGCTCGCGCCGCCCATCGGGCAAGGCCGGAACCCGCAAACCCACGTCCAGTGTTCCGCTCGTCGTGCATCGTCGGTCCCCTCGTCGCCGCTCTAACTCCGCGGCGAGACATTCAGGCATCGCTCTCGGTCTCAGGGACGCCCAACTGCGGCCGCGAGACACCCCCACGGTCGTCGTGATTCCGCACCGACTTGCGTCGAGATCGCATTTCTTTGGCAAGATGGGCGGGCTGCGCCGATGCGCGAAAAACTCACACCTGGATCAGGGGGAGGACTCGGACGACCGTGTGTTGTCGTCGAGCTTCGCGCGCTCCGCGTCCTCTGGCTGGGCTTTCGGAACCGCGTACGCCATCCGCGGAACATCCGAAACAAACCGAAGCTTGCCCCACAGCGCCAGCGCGATCAGACCGCCGACCAAGCCGGTTATCCAAACGGCCTGTCGATGCCGTGCCCTCGGCTGCCCCGGTTGCCGTTCCATCGCCACGCCCCCACGCGACGCGTTGCACGCGCCGTTACTCCCGCTGCACGGTCACCCGGCCGGTGTACGGCTCAACACGCAGGCGGAACCTCGTCCCATCGTCACCGCCGACCACAAGGTTGCCGCCGCTCGAGGGCGTCTCAGAGGTCAGTCCGGCGACCGGGCCGCCGAGCTCGTCGAAGACGAGGAACTCCTCGCCGTCGAACTCGGCCGAGATCAGCTGGGCCGCCCCGCCGCTGAGATCATCGAGACTGACCAGGAAACGCTGGTCCGGCCCGTCGATGCGGTACATCGCATCGGCGTCGAAGTCGAGCTCATCGCTGTTGACCTCAGCGATCCAGTAGCCGTTCGAATCTGGGTCGAACACGACCGCGCGGCGTTGCTGGTAGGCCAGCGCATCGCTCTGGGCGAACATGATGTCCGATGCTAAGGCACGAACCGCAGTCTGCACCCGCAGCGGCTCGGAGCCACGCAGATTGGGCGCGACGACAGCGGCCGTGATGCCCAGCAGAACGATCACGATCATCAGCTCGAGCAGTGTGTAGGCGCGACGACGGTGCATCATGTGCGAGCCCCTTCCTCACCACCGAGTGACGAGCCGCATCAGTCGCCCTGCGGCTCCGGACGCGGGAAGTTCGTGACCTTGACCTCGAGCGGGCCGCTGAGCCGGCGCTCGAGCGATGTCACAGCTTGGTTCAGACCCTGGAGCTGCTTGAGCATCGCCGAACGCTGTGTGGCCGGGTTGACCAGCGTCGGCACATCGCGGCCCGAGGTGCTCCGCTCCGGCTGGATGATGGCTTCCGATGCGGTCGCCGCCGGGGGTTGCAGTCGGACAAACATGTCGGCCGCCAGCAGCACCGCCACCGCGGTCAGCAGCGCCGTGTGCGTCCGACCCGATGACCTCGATGATTCGCGCGTGTTCATGCGTTCCATGTCGGTCCCTCGGGTCGGCAACTGGAGGCAGGGGCCGACGATCTGCTGCGTTCTCACAAGACACGGCCGGCCCGTCAGGACCGGCCGCGCGCTGATTCGTCAGGTACGCTCGATCAGAACGACCACTCGTCGTTGCCGTCCTGGGCGTAGTCCTCGTTGAAGCCGATGGCCCAGATCTCGCCGGTGGTCTGGTTGTACCACCAACCGCCGGTGGCCGGGTCCGCGGCCGTCGTGTTGTCAAGGCCGGTCTGGCCCGAGTCGGCGGTGTCAACGACGACTGCCGAGTTCGAGCGAGGGTTGACCGGTGGGGCCTGGATGAGCTGATCGTCGATCATCGGGGCCCAGCCGAGATCCGGATCGGCGTTGGCAAGGACGGGGAAGTCGCCATCGTTCTGAGCCGCAAAGAGCTGGATCTGCGTGCGGAGCGTACGGAGCTGAGTCTCCGTGTTGCCCGTCTGCGCCTGCTCGGCAGCGTCAACAAACTGAGGGACGACGACCGCGGCCAGAATGCCGAGGATCACGACAACAATCAGGATTTCAACCAGGGTGAACGCGCGCTTGATTCGTGCTCTCATGAGCCTTGCCTCCTAATGCACCGGTGCCCATGCCTTCGGACGGGCTCCTCCCATTGCCCCCGGTTCGACGGGACCACCCCGATCAACCGGTGCCCCGAGCCGGCCCGTCGCTCGGGTCGCCCTCACGGCACACACTGCATCGGAAACATCTCGCAGGCCTTCGACCCATCGACGCACACGAACACGCGCCCGAGGCCGTCTGTAGGGGCTGCGCGCGTAAGAAAAGCCCCGAACGCGGTCATCCGGGGCTCGGAGCAACTTATCTGGACGACGATACGGGCGTGAGCGGCTCAGCCGTTGGCCAAGATCAGCCGGACGAGATCCCGCTGCGGGATGCCGAGCGCGCCGATCACGGATGCAGCCGCGGTCGCTTCCTCGTCGCTGCCGCTCGCCGCGAGTTCCAGCAGCCGCTCAATCGCAGGCGGATCGAGCAGATTGCCGTGCCGCCTGGCCGATGCTGCGAGCGTGTCGAGCAATGCGACGCGATCGGTCCCCACCGCTTCGAACGCCGCCTGAGCGAGCGAACCTTGCGCATCCGGCCGGCCGATCATCCCGAGCACATCGGCGATCTCCAGGCGGATCGGACCCTGGGCCTCGGCCAATGCCTCGATGAGGCTGACCGATGCTTCCGTTACGTTGAGGACCGTCCCGCTGCCAGCGATCGCCAGCTCGCGGAGCGTGCGAACCGAGCGTTCGGCATACTCGATCGCCTCGGCCTCACTAATCTCTCCGGCGGCCGCGTCACGGATCAGCGCCGAAAGCGTCTCACCGATGCCCTGCTCACCGATGCCGATCGAACGGACGGCGACCGCGACATCGCCACCATACGTACGCCGGAGCCTCGGCAGCTCATCGGTGGGCGCGAGTGCCAACAGCGGCGCCGCCGCGAGGCGTGGCTCGGCACGGACCTGACCGATAAGCCCGAGCGTCGCGTCGTCGCCCGCCTGGATCATCACAAAATCAATGCCCGGCGTTGCGATCATCGGCTCGTAGACCTCGGCCACGTTCCGTCCGAACGGGAGCACCGTATAGCCGGCCGTCTCAAGAACGCGGCGGTACGAGCCGTAGGTTTCTGTATCCTGCGCTAGCACTACGGCGTACTTCTGACCGGAGAAACGTAGTGCGCTCGTCAGCGTTGGGATCACGCGCTCGGAGCCTGCAAACGGGCTCGCGGGCAGGCTGGCAGCGATGGCCAGGGCCGCGTCGTACTGCACGCGTCGGCTCGGATAGCCGAGCGCATCGCTCAGCGGACCCGCCCGACCCCCGCGGTCCCAGATCTGATTGGGACCCGCGGTCCGCTGAATCGCATCCACCGCCCGCTGAGCGAGAGGGGTATCTCGGTCTCCGAGTGCACGATCCAGGACCGACTCGCCCACGCCCGGGCCTGAGAGCGTGGCGTAATAGAGCGCCTCACGCATCGAGGGCGGATACGCCGGGTTGTCATAGCCGGCCGGCTCGTCGATCTCACGGCTGAAGTTCGCCGCGACCCACAGCCCGACGGCCGAGTCACGCCTGGCACCCAATTCCATTGCACGCCCGGCGTGCTGCATCGCCATAGCCTCGTGGAAGACCGAGGAATCGATCGCCGTCGGGATCAGCCCGATCGCTGGGTCGTACGACCAGAGCAGCTGGACATCTTCGCCCGGGAAGGCCGTCAGGTCCTCACGCTCGTTGTAGTAGCCTTCGGCGAGCGCGAGGTAGAGCGCTGCCGGCTCACCCGCGGGGGCCTCGAGACGCTGCAGCGCCTGGATGGCGGCGTTGCGGACAGCGTCGTTCTCGGTGCGCGTCCTGACCTCGGCCAGCGCTGGAGCGGCAGCCTTGTAGCCCAGCCGCCCGAGGATCGAAGCGATCAGCTCCTGCGAAGCGGGGTCGACTTCCAAGATCGCCGTCGTTAGAGGGACCACCGGCGAGCGGCCCGACTCGGTCAGCAGGCGCTCGACCTCGGTCCGCAGGGTCAGATCCCGCCGCTGGAGCAGCGCATCGAGCAGCTGGGGCAACGCGTACTCACCGGCGGCCTTGAGCCGATCCCGCGCAAACAGCTTGGCGCGGAGCGTGCCGGTCAGGCCATCGATGTTCTTGGCGATCTCATCCGGGTCCCGGGCCCGCTGAAGCCGCGCGGTCTCGAGGGTCCGGAACAGCCTCGCCGCGGTCGGCTCGAGCGCCGTCCTGCGGAGCGCCCGCCCGAGGGCCTGCTCGAGCTCATCGGTCATCCGCTCTCGCTCGACAACATCGAGCAGCTCGAGCGGCGTGATGCCGCGGGCCATCAGCTCCTCGGCCTTGAGCAGGGCCGCGTCATCGCGGTTGATGTTCACAAAGAAGATGAAGTCGCGGAGCTCGTCATCGATCGCGGGCTGGCTGTCTGCTTGCGCGTGCACAGGAACCGCCGCAAGAGCAGCCGCCATCACCACCGCCGAGAGCACGCACCGGCTAAGGCCCATCCGGTCCAGGATCGTCCGAGACTTCATCCGCCATTCCTCTCTACACATCGATCGACCCGTCGATTCGCTGAGCGGCCCCGCACACTTCCATCGGGCACGGTCCGCACGCGATCGGCTTCGGATCGGCCACCCGAACAAGCCGCCCGGACACGCCAGACGGGTTCTCGGACCTCGCCACTCCTTCGGCCCTCGCTGCCCGCCATCACCCCACCGGCGGAGCGTAGGCAAGGTAGCCGACAGCCGCCCCGGGCGTCAATCGCCGCGAACCGGACCGAGCAGAACCCGACGGACGGCAAACACAGCCGCATTCTCCGCATGGACGGATCAAGTCAACCCAGGGATGGCCCGATGCGAGCAACAAGGTGCGGTCGACCGGGTCGTGTGGCACACGCCGCGCCACTGCTGGGGCTGAGCCCCAAGCCGAGGAATCAGTTCCATGCCGATCGACAAGGACGTTCTGACGACTGGAGAGGTCGCCAAGATCTGCAACGTGGCCCCGCGCACGGTCTCCAAGTGGTTCGATTCCGGCCAGCTCAAGGGCTACCGGATCCCAGGCTCCAAGGACCGACGCATCCCCGTCCCGGAGCTCATCAAGTTCATGAAGTCCCACGGCATCCCTATGGACGGGATCACCGGGGGTCGCACCCGCGTGCTCATCGTTGACGATGAAGCCGAGGTCGTCACCACGCTCCGCGATGTCCTCATCGAGCGGACCAGCTACGACGTCCGCGTCGCAGGTACCGGCTTCGAGGCCGGCGTCGAGTGCGAACGCTTCCGCCCGCACGTCCTGCTTATCGACATGCACCTGGGCGACAACAACGACTCCGAGCAGCTCGCCCGCCACGTCCTGGGCTCCGAGAACCTGTCGATGACCAAGATCATCGCCATGTCCGGCCGCCTGACCGACGGCCAGGCCGCCGCCCTGACCAACCGCGGCTTCGAAGGCTTTCTCCGCAAGCCCTTCCAGGTCCGCCAGGTCGTCGAGTCCATCGAAGCCGCGACGGCGATGGTGTACTGAGCTAACACCGCCACAGACATAGCATTCGAGATGAACTTCGTCGAGAATGCCCCGAAAGGCATGCGGTGGACCGCGCGCTGGTTCGCGGCCGATGACATGTATCTCGGCGAGGCAGAGATACCTCGCGACCTCGTCATCGCCTTGAGAGATACGTGGTTCGCACCTGATGATCCGATGATTGGCGTGTACGAACTCGACGAAACAGAGGCAGCATGGTTCAGTGAACGTATGGCCCCGCCACCAGGCGCAGCATGTACTCAGGTAGGCGCATGCACGGATCTGCCATCGCAGGAGTACGCCGGCGAGTTCATTCCCCCATGTGGCGGCCCACCGGGACTCGATTGCATCCCGGCTCGCTCGAAGCAACCAAAATACCCAGATTGACCACGATCACACCGGCCGCCGGTACGTCAGCTCCACATCATCACCGATCCGCTTGACGCGGGTCAGCCGGAAGTTCCGCCCACCGCTCAAGCTCGGGACCGTGCGACCGCTCGCCGCGGCCATCGCCCGCTCGTCGGCCAAGAGCAGCGGCGCGATGTAGACCACCGCCTCGTCAACAAGATCCAGCTCGAAGAACGAGCCCATCAGCCCCGGGCCGCACTCGAGCATGACGTTCATCGCGTCGTGCCGCTCGACCAGCTGCTTGAGCATGACGTCCAGATCCAGCCGCCGGCTGTCCGACCGCACGCCCATGATCTCAACGCCCCGCTGCTCGAGAGCCTCCCGACGCGGCTTGAGGTAGGCGCTGTTCTTCAGCTCGTTCGCGCAGCAGACCGTCACCGGCACATCCGCGGCAGTCGTCGCAAGCTTCGAGTCCGGCGGTAGGTCCAGATCCGTGTCGATCACCACCCGGCGTGCCACCCGCCGTGGCGGCCGCCCGACCCGCGCGGTCAGCAGAGGGTCGTCGAACCGGGCCGTGCCCAGGCCCGTCACAATCGCGTCCATCCGCTCGCGCAGCCGGTGCACACGCAGCCGCGACCGCCCCGACGAGATCCACTGGCTCTGGCCCGTCCGCGTCGCGACCCGGCCGTCGACCGTCTGAGCCCACTTGGCGACGACCCACGGCATGCCCGTCCGAAGCCTCTTCACAAACGGGTCGCTGAGCATCACCGCCGCATCGCTCGCCTCGCTGTGCCTGGAGCGGACACCCGCCGACTCCAGCAGCGCCGCCCCGCCGCCGGATTCGGCCCCAGGGTCATGCCGCGCGAAGACGACTTCGGCGACGCCGGCCTCGGTCAGCGCATCGGTGCAGGGCGGCTGCTTGCCGTGGTGACAGCAGGGCTCCAATGTCACGTACACCGTCGCACCCCGGACATCGACGCCCGCTCGCTTGGCCGCGGCCAACGCCTCACGCTCGGCATGCAGCCCGCCGAAGCGGCGGTGGTGCCCGGTGGCGAGCACAAGGCCATCGCGCGCGATGACGCAGCCGACGAGCGGATTCGGCTCGACGCGTCCCGACGCACGCCATGCAGCGATCGCGGCCCGGTCCAGCATCGCCTTGTCGAGATCATCGGTCACGCGAGAGTCTTGCCGGCTCACGCGTTGCGGACCAGCGCCGCCCGCTCACGACCCGTCGGCGAAAGGTCTTCGAGCCACCGGCGAGCATCCTGCACGTACCCCGCCGTCGGCTTGAGCTCCGGCCGACGCATCGCGAAGTACCTGTTCAGCCGCCGCATTGCGAGCTCGCGGACCAGCTTCGCTGCCATCGACGCGAACGCGACCGGCAGGTGCCGCGACTCGCTCTCGGTCATAAACAGCACCCGGCACGTCGCTCCGCAGCCACGGACCGCGTACGCGCTGCACGCCGGTGATTCGGCGACCGTTTCGATCGCCCCGCTATCCCAGACCTGCGCCAGCAGGGCGCCGTAGCCCGCCCGCGACCCCAGCCGGTCACAGACGATGCGTAGATGCTCGCCGTCCCGCCCGTACCGGTCTCGCACCGAGCGGAGGTGCCCCACCACAGCATCCGCGACCACGGCGGCCTTCGAACCTGCACGATCCAGCGAGGTGTTGAACTCTTGCTCGCCGATCACGCGACACGACGCATCATCCAGGCGCACGCCCGATCGCCGGAATGCGTGCGCGAGCAGGTTCGCCCCGAGCGCTATGGAGTCCGGCTCGTTGGCCAGAGGCAGCGTGACGGCGGGCCCTCCGTACCAGCTCGCTTCGGGCAAGTGGGCGTTGAGCGTTGTCAGAAGCGATGCATCGTCGCCGGGCGACGCTCCGATCGAGGCCATCGCGGCCAGCACGCCACGTTCGAGATGCCGCAGCGGGTGCTGACGGACCGAGTCGTTGGGCAGCTTGAGCCTCTTGGAATCCGCGATGGGCACACGCGAACGGTCGCCCGCACGCCACTCTTTCAGCGTCCTGCACACCGCCGGCGCCAGCCGTTCCCAGAGATCGGGCACGTTCGCATCGGCCGGGTGATCCTCAGCGACAAACAACGACCGCGCGACACACAGAGGCCCGAGCATTGGCCCGTACCCTGCCTCGTCGATGCCGCAATAGATCAGCGCCACGCCTGAGCGTACCGGGTTCAACCGGATCGGCACCGCGTTCCACAAACGACAGCGGCTGCTCGCTCAAGCAGAGCGGAGCAGCCGCGGCGCCTCCCCCGTCCTCCGCGGGGCTGAGAACGACCCATCCCTGGGCCGAATGCGGATGAGAGGACTCGAACCTCCACGGGGTGTTACCCCCACTAGGACCTGAACCTAGCGCGTCTGCCAATTCCGCCACATCCGCGGCAGGCGGGAGGGTACGCCCTGCCACCCGAGCCTTCTAGCACACGCGGGCCGCCTTGCGTCAGACTTCCGCCGGCTCGAGATCACCCGCGGCGAGCTCGGCCTCGACCTTGGCCATCCGCTCCCGGACCGCCTGGGGCAGCTTCTTCTCGAGCACGGCCGAACGCATCTCATCGAACAGATCGCCGTTCTCCCCGACGAACCGCTTAGCCGCCTCTCGGCCCTGACCCAGCCGGGTCTCGCCGTAGCTGAACCACGCGCCCGATTTCTGCGCTACGCCGTTGTCGACCGCAAGATCGAGCAGGTCACCCGTTGCGGAGATGCCCTCGTCGAACATGATGTCGAATTCGGCGTCCCGGAAGGGCGGGGCGACCTTGTTCTTGACCACACGGGCCCGGGTCCGGTTCCCGACGTTCTGGTCGCCGTCCTTGATCGCGCCGATCCTGCGGACATCGATACGGACAGAACTGTAGAACTTCAGGGCCCGCCCGCCGGGCGTCGTCTCGGGCGATCCGAACATCACCCCGATCTTCTCCCGGATCTGGTTGATGAAGATGACCGTGCAGCTGCTGCGGGCGATCACACCGGTCAGCTTCCGCATCGCCTGCGACATCAGCCGGGCCTGGAGGCCCACGACCGTGTCGCCCATCTCGCCCTCGATCTCGGCACGGGGGATCAGGGCCGCGACCGAATCAACAACCACCAGATCGACCGCGTTCGATCGCACGAGCAGCTCGACGATCTCGAGCGCCTGCTCGCCGGTGTCGGGCTGGGAGACGAGCAGCTCATCGATATTCACGCCGATCTTCTTGGCCCATGTCGGGTCGAGCGCGTGCTCGGCATCGACGAACGCCGCCACACCCCCACGCTTCTGCGCGTTAGCCGCGACGGTCAGGCTCAGCGTCGTCTTACCCGATGACTCCGGCCCGAAGATCTCAACGATCCGGCCGCGTGGGATGCCCTTGCCGCCGAGCGCGATGTCGAGGCTCAGGGTGCCCGTCGAGATGCCGGGCACGGAGAGATACGCGTCCTCATCCAGCCGCATGATCGCGCCCTGACCGAACGACTTTTCAATCTGCCCCAGCGTGCGCTTGAGCGCCTCCTGCTTGGCGGCGTCGTTCTCCGGCTTGGCTTCGAGCGTCTTGGACGGACCGGCGTTCTTTTTGGCCATGACAGGCCTCCTACTGCCGTGCGCGTCGCAGCGGATGGCCGCCCCTCGAATCCAGGGCGGGTCCCCTGTCGTCACACCGTTGCCGATGCGGGCAGGTCCGATCACAATGATCAGCATCCTGGCCAGGGGCGGCATCGGTCGCGTGCCCAGCACAGGTACGGTACCACATCTGGGAAGTTCTGTCTACGTCAGGATCGAACAAATTTCATACAAAAGTGCGCCTCTACCCGCAAACAACCGCGGTAGGCTGAAGGGTGAGGAGGCACAAAGTCATGCAGCGACTGGGCTTCACGCTCATCGACACGCTCGCCCTCGCCGCGCTTGCGGCGACCCTCGGCGCGGTCTGGACCGCCACCGCCCCACAGCCGGCCCCACAGCCAGAGGGCATGGTCGAACGACCGCTGGCCGTTCCGCAGAGGCAGCAAGGGCTGATGACGGCCATGCTCGCGGCTCGCCAAAGCGGACGGACGCTCAAAGACGCCGACCAACTCCGGCTGCTCGTGCAATCGGCCGACCTGTTCGCGATCGACAACAACGACATGTTTCCCATGCCATCGCGCCTCGACCGGAACAACTTCACGATCGACGCGCTGCCCGAGTCGAAGGACACCACGGGGAACATCTACTCCATCTTCATCCAGTACGGCTACGTGACCGCCGCGTTGATCATGAGCCCGCTTGAGCGCAACCCGGCGATCAAGCCGTACAACGACTATGAGCTTTCCGAACCCACCGCGGCGACCGATCCGAAGCGGGCAATGTGGGACCCGGGCCTGTCCGCGGATTTCACGGACGCAGATGGCGGGCACACAAGCTACGCGCACCACGTGCCCGAGCCGTCGTCTCGCTGGAAAGTAAGCTTCCGCTCGACGGATATCACCTTCGCGAACCGCGGCCCTGAGATCGAGCGGACCGAGCCGCTCGAGGACGGGACAACGGTCACACGCTTTGCAGATGGCGGCTCCAACGCTCTGAACCTGATCTTCCGCCATCAGACCGTCAAACCGAGCTGGTCGGGCAACACCGCCCGCAACGACGCATCCGTGCTGATCATGGAAAAACGCTACGCCGATAACGCAAGGGTGCTTTCCGGCCCAGGTGACCCCATGCTGCCTCGCACCGGCCCCGACGGCGAAGAACGCTTCTACGACGATGTCCTGTTCGTCAACGAGGTGCCGGATCGCCAGGCCGAAGGCAGCAGCTTCGCCGCGGTTGCTCGGAACCAATGGCTGGGCATCTTCATCGAATCCGGTGCCACCAGGGACAGCTTCAAGGCCATCTACGATTAGCCTGGCGCCGCGTCAGCCGCCCGCGCCCCGCTAGGCTTGCCGCATGACCGACCCGGCGACCCTCCGCGACACGACCAAGGCCTTCCTCGAGCAAGAAGCCGCCATCCGCGCCGGCGGCGGCGCAAAAGCCATCGAACGCCAGCACGCCAAGGGCCGCCTAACCGCCCGTGAACGCATCGAGCGGCTCATCGACCCCGGCTCATTTTTTCAGGAGTTCGGCCTCTGGGCCGCGTTCGGCATGTACGGCGAGCACGGCGGGGCACCGGCCGCGGGCGTAGTCACGGGCGTCGGCCGCGTCGAGGGCCGGCCGCACATGATCATCGCGAACGACGCGACGGTGAAGGCCGGCGCGTTCTTCCCGATGACGTGCAAAAAGATTATCCGAGCGCAGCACATCGCCCGCATGTCCCGCCTGCCGCTCCTCTACCTCGTCGACTCCGCCGGCGTCTTCCTCCCGCTCCAGGAAGACGTGTTCCCAGACACCGACGACTTCGGCCGGATCTTCTACCTCAACTCGGTCATCTCGGCCGAGGGCATCCCGCAGATCGCAGCGATCATGGGCTTCTGCGTGGCGGGCGGGGGCTACTTGCCCGTTCTCTGCGACACGCTGCTGATGACCGAAGGCTCGGGCCTCTACCTGGCCGGTCCGGCACTGGTCAAGGCCGCGATCGGACAGGATGTCACAGACGAAGAACTCGGCGGCGCGTCGATGCACGCGGCGATCTCAGGCACGATCGATTTCAAAGAGCCAGACGACGAGGCCTGCCTTGCCAGGGTCCGCGGGCTTGCCGGCAAGTACCCCGAGCCGAGGCTGCCATCGGCCGACGGCGCACCGCCCCCCTATCGCGCGAGCGAGGATGTCTACAGCGTCTTCACGGATAGGCCCGGTGAGCAGTACGACGCCCGCGACCTGATCGCGTGCTTTGTCGACGCCCGCAGCGTGCCCAACGAGGGCGGGCACGAGTCGCTCGAGCCCGACTTCGACGAGTACAAGGCCGACTTCGGGCCCTCGCTCGTCTGCGGCTACGCCAGGCTCGGCGGGCAGCCAGTCGGAATCGTGGCGAACCAGGGCGAGCTTGCACAGCAGCACGAGCCGGGCGGCAAGGCGGGGCCGACCTCCAGCGCGACCATGCCGCGGGTGATCTATGACGAATCGGCGGACAAAGCCGCCCGCTTTGTCATGGATTGCAACCAGCGCAAAGTCCCGATCGTCTTCCTGCACGACACGACCGGCTTCATGGTCGGGCGTGACAGCGAGCAAGCCGGCATCATCCGAGCCGGCGCGAAGATGGTCAACGCGATGAGCAACTCGGTCGTGCCGAAGATCGTGGTCATCACAGGCGGCAGCTACGGCGCTGGCAACTACGCGATGTGCGGCCGGGCGTTCGAACCGTTCATCACCCTCGCGTGGCCCGGCAGCCGCTGCGCGGTGATGGGCGCGGCCCAGGCCTCGGGCACGCTCGCGATGATCGAGGAGCGCAGCCGCCAGCGCAAGGGCGAGGCCATCGACGCCGAGACGCACGAGCAGATCCTGGCCGCCGTCCGCGCGAGCTACGACGAGCAGCAGGACATCCGCCACGGCGCAGCCCGCGGCTGGCTCGACCGGATCATCGAGCCGCACCGGACGCGCGAGGAACTGATCGCGGCCCTCGACGCCGCGCGGAATTGGGACATGTCCCGTGAGTTCAAGACGGGCGTGCTGCAGACCTGAGCCTTCGGAGAGCAAGGTCCGAGAGCCTCCGGCCTCGCGTTCTTGGAACCCGCATGTGTGAGTCTCGGCAAGGTACAGCGGTGCTGCACCCGCGCGATCCTTCTGGCATCGACAAGGCCGTGGCGATCGGCAAGACACGCGGCATGGTGCCGTCGAACGGGTGGGCGATGACGCCCACCGGGGAGACGGGCCATGACCACGATCGACTACCGGACGCCGGACGAGCTCTGCCGACGCGTGCGCTACCACCGCCCGCGGCACCGCGCCGACCTGGTCCTCGCATCGCTCGATGCCACCGACAGGACCCGGGCCGAGCGGCGCAGCGAGTGCGGCATCATCGACGGCCCCGTTCTCTGGTGGCTCCGCTGGCGCGGCATCGTGCGGCAGACCGGTTCCGGACGCCTCTGGCTCGACAGTGTGCGTCAGCAAAAGCTGCGTGACGGGCTCGCGGTGCGCATCTGCGGCTACGTCGCGGCTGCCAGCCTGCTCTCGGGTGCCGCCATCGCGATGGCTTCGGCCGGGGTCTGATCTGGACCGGGAGCATCTCGAACGGCGTCACTACGTAGACTCGCCGGATGCCCGAACGAGTCCGACTGACCGATGTCAGCCCGCGCGACGGGCTCCAGAACGAGCCGATCGGGCTCGGGGCCGGTCCTATCCCGACTGACCGTAAGGCAGAACTCGTCCGTGCGCTGGACGCGGTCGGCGTCGATGAGATCGAGATCACCAGCTTCGTCAACCCGAAGTGGGTGCCGCAGCTTGGCGATGCGGCCGAGCTGTGCGCACAGATCGCGGGAACGAAACCCGACAAGGCCTGCTACAGCGCTCTGGTCCCAAACGAGCGTGGGCTTGACGGGCTGCTGGCCGCGAACGAGGCCGCGAGCAATGCAACCCGGCGGCGGGTGATCGACAAGGTCAGCGTTTTTACCGCGGCCAGCGAGACGTTCAGCCAGCGGAACACCAACGCGAGCATCGCTGAGACCCTCGAACGGTTTCGCCCGGTTGCGGAGCGGGCTCGGGAGGCGGGCCTGGCGACGCGGGGCTACGTCTCATGCGCAGTGGCCTGTCCGTTCGAGGGCTCGACCGACCCGGCCCAGGTCGCCGACGTCGCCGGTCGGCTGCTGTCGCTCGGCATCGACGAGATCGATCTGGGCGACACGATCGGTGCTGGCACGCCCGAGTCGATCGACGCGCTGCTGAATGTCGTGCTGGACGCTGTGCCTGTGGAGCGGGTGGTGTTGCACCTGCACGACACGTTCGGGCGGGCAGCGGCGTGCGTGGCGGCGGGCCTGTCTTCGGGCGTTCGCCGCTTTGATGGCGCAGTCGGCGGGCTTGGTGGGTGCCCGTACGCCTCGACCGCCACAACGCGCGCCCCTGGCAATATCGGTCTGGGTACGCTCGCGGGAGTGATCGAAGCGGCGGGCCATACCGTTGATATCGACCAGGCTGCGCTGAAATCGGCCGAGGCTCTCGCAGCCGGCATGCGCGCCCCCTCTGGCGGGAGCGAA
>JBCCZQ010000051.1:0-23501 GCA_039187315.1 Planctomycetota bacterium
AGGCTACAAGTCAAGACATTTCAGGGAAAAGTCATGCAATATAGCGCGATTACTGTAAGTACTTTTAGAGCCGGTCGAGAAGATATGGCCGTCTGGGTTGACCTGCGTGATCGCACCCGGCGACGTTGTCCAGCCGGGGCATCGACCCCACAGCCCACGCTGTTGTCCGCGTTCCGCCGCGTTCCGCCTCGTTCCGTGCTGTGGAAATCCGCTCTGAGTCAAGGACCAGAGCCCATCAAAACAGGCCGTCAAGACAGGCAGCTGTCACCGTGAGCGGATCGGCTTGGGGTTGCGACAGGCCAAAAGCGTGGCGGCTGATTTCGCCTTCGCCTGTTTCCGTGCCCGGCCCTCGAATGGCATCACGCAGCAGCTTGGAAGCAGCCTGACGTCAGCATCAAGAACGGATGCAGGTGAGCCGGATGCCCGTTCAGATCGATGGGCAGGTGGTCCGGTCGCCCGGAGCTGCGATGAACTCCGTGACCCATGCGAAGAAGTCCGAATCGTTGCACTCACCGTCAGTATTGACGTCGCATGCAGTCAGTTGCTCGGGAGTGCGTGGGTCTGAAACGAAGGCCGTGACCCATGCGAAGAAGTCCGAATCGGAAACATTGCCGTCGCCGTTCACATCGCCGCATAAGCGTCCGCCGCCGACGGTCAGCGTGACCGAAACCGTCGTCAGGGTCATCTGGTTGGCACCTGGATCGGTCGAATACGTAGTCAGCTCGTTATCGAGCGAGAGCACGACCGCACCGTCATAGTCGATCGTGATGGTGCTGCCGTCCGCCGCACCAGCGTCGACATCGACATCGAAGGTCGCGACGATCTGCGACGTGCCAGGTAGCCCGCCGTCGGTCAGCAGTCGGCCGCCGGCTACGGTTGCGAGGTTCGTCACGCCGGCCGTCGCCACCGGTCCGAGCGGCAGCAGGCTTGAAACCGAGACGGATGATGCGGAGGCGTCTGCCACACCAGAGCCCGAGGCGACCGCACTACCGCCGAATCCGTACAGTCCGGCGGGTCCGAACACGCCAGCGCCCGCGCCCCCAACGGTGTAGTCCACCACGACCGACACGGCCACACTCGAACCCGGAGCGACCGATGTGTCATCAGCGACAAGGCTCACTGATGCCGACTGCGCCGAAACACCGGCTGCGCAGACGAGTCCGGCTGTGGATGCGATGGCGAGTCTCTTGGTCATCGTGCGTACCTCGTGATCTGTCTACTCGTGATCTGCCTACAGGCTCGGTCATCCCGAACGGTCGCCCGGGGACATGCTTTGTTCACGCAAAGCATGCTGCGCTTGGTTGAAAATACCACCGCTCAAGCTAGGATACAAGATTATTCTTGCTAAAATTTCCCAAAATCACGGCTTTATGCACCAATAAAAGCAGCATTTTCTGTAGCATTTCAGCAGTTAGTTGTAAATTGTACGTATTATAAAGGTCCTGAGCCCTACAGCTCTGATTCCGTTTTGGTCGCAGCATGCAGCGCACATGCAGCACCCTCGACCGAGCGGGCCTGGATACGAATGACAGCAGGCCGGCGTGCAGCAAGCCGAGAGGCTGTTCGACGCCCGGAGGATCGCCAACCGCCATGCGGAACCGCCTGTTCAATCAGGATCCACAACCTGTCCTCGAGGCCGCCCATTGATCGTGAAGTCGGCTTGCGCATCACTGATCATCGCCGTCAGTATGGCCACGAGTTCGGGCTGCTCGCTGATGAGGTTTACGGTCTCTCCGATGTCAGCATCGAGGTCGTACAGAGCTGGCTGGAAGGTCCCGCTGGACGCACGGTCCCACGAGTCCCACCCGTCGCGCTTCCGAACGTGCAGCTTCCAACGTCCGAGGCGGACCGCTTCGATCGATCCTCTCTCGCCTCCACCGCGGCCGGATACGAAGTAAAACGGAACGTCCGGGTGGTCCGCAGCGGGGTCTTCCAAGAGCGGGCGTAAATCACGCCCATCAATCACGCGGTCTGATGGAAGCGAGGCGCCTGCCGCGGCGGCGATCGTCGGGAGCCAGTCGATCGATGACGCTACCTCGTCGCTCGACATCCCGGCCGGCACCACCGCCGGCCAGCGCACGACGCAAGGCACCCGCTGCCCACCCTCCCACGTGGTGCCCTTGCCGCTGCGCAGGGGCCCCGCGGAGCCTGCGTCCCGCCCGTCCCTGTACTGGTGCGGGCCGTTGTCCGACATAAACACGACAAGCGTGTTTTCCGCGAGATGGTGTCGATCCAACACCGCAAGGATCTGCCCGACCGACCAGTCGAGCTCCTCGATCACATCCCCATACAGCCCCAGGTCCGTGCGCCCTTCGAACGCCTCTGAAGCGAAAAGGGGCAGGTGCGGCATCGAGTGCGCGAGGTACAAAAAGAAAGGGCGATCCGCGTTCTGATCGATGAAACGCAACGCCTCCTCGGTGTATCGCTTGGTGAGTAAAGACTGGTCGGGTGATTCCTCGATGGCCTCAGCATCACGCCAGAGTTCGACCCCGTTGGTACGAAAACGCGGTGGTCGGCTTACTACGACGTTTCCAAACGCGTCGAGACGCCCCATGTCGTTCGAATAGGGGATGCCGAAGTAGCTGTCGAACCCTTGGCTCGTGGGGCGGAACGGCTCGAGGTGTCCCAGGTGCCACTTCCCGACGCACGCGGTCGCATAGCCCCGGCTCTTGAGCAACTCGGCGATCGTCAACTCTTCGCCCGAGAGCCCATCCCTGCTGTCGGGCCAGAACACGCCGGTCGCGCAGCCAACGCGACTGGCGTACGAGCCGGTCATCAGCGCGGCCCGCGTCGGGCTGCATACCGATGAGCCGCTGTAGTAGCTCGTGAGCCGAAGCCCTTGTTCGGCCATACCGTCGATCGAGGGTGTCTTGAAACCCCGAGCGCCATAGCACCCCAGGTCGGCGTACCCCTGGTCGTCCGTCATGATCAGAATGACGTTGGGCGGCCCCGCCTGGGCCGAAGCCGCACCAATAGTCATACCGAGGGTGACCGCGAGCGCGCTCGCTACAGCAGTCCACGGAACCGTTCTGTATCGCTGCAGTCTCTCAGACAACCGGGCCAACGGGCATCGCTTCGTCAGTGACACGTCCCTGCTCCCGTGGCATCCACTGACTCAGCCAGACGTTGCCCTGCAGCCCACGGCATGGAGATGATCTCGCGGCCGTATCAGCTCCTGGGCGTGATGCTCGCCGGGCACTTCTCGGTCTGTCGGAGCGTCAACCAGGACTGCACCACGGCACACCTCGATCTTTCGATCGAATCGACCTGCGTATGCAGTCGGGTTCCGCACCGATCGTTGACTCTACAAGAGGATCAGGAATCGGATACGAGCCCAAGATAGTCAGCTGCGTCAGATCGCCGGAGGCAGCGTCGTTCAGCGACGACGTCGAGCGATCATCAGAGTGGCGGGAGCGAGCAGAAGCGTAGTTGCCGGCGTGGGAACCAAAACGACATCAAAACCATCCGGACCACCCTGATACGTGATGGTCAGGCCGCCGGTACCGGCGACAACAGCACCCTCCGCAAGGCCACGGAAGTTCCCGTTGACCGGCCCGGCTGACATATCGATGAGTGTGATCGGCTGATTGAACGAGAACCCGGCGAAGTCGAGAAGGAGCTGCGGGTTGAGGCCTCCCCCGTTGTCGACGAGGTTGCCGGGGCCATCGATGAACAGTGTGCTGATGCCGCCAGCATCAGCGATGAAGCTCAGGGTTGCCGCTTCACGCATGAAGAGCCCGTTCGCGTCGAACGAGACATTGCTTCCCGTGATTTCAAGGAGTGAGTCGCCCGAAAGCGCCGGAGCGTCGGACATCACAAAGAAGCCGTCCGCATTGACAGACGTGTTCTCGCTGAGTCGAAGCACCGAGGAGGTCGATGCGAACCGGGCCAGCTGAATCGTGCCCTGTGAATTGATCGAGGCGTTGCCGGTGATGTTGCCCTCGAACGTGCCATCCATGCCGAACCAGATCGCGCCTGTGTTCGACAACGACGTGTCATCCGCCATGTTCAGCGTACCGCCGGCTTGACGGCCGATGATGAACCGGCCGTTATCCGTCTGGTTGTACGCTGCGGTGCCGCTCATGCTGTAGCTGGAAGCTCCGGGCCCGAACTCGGGAAGGCTGCTCTCGGTCCTTGTGCCCCCGGTTCCGATCGTGAGGGTGCCCGCAGTGTGGACGAGGTTGTCGCCGTTCGTGAACCGAACAGCGTCGAGTTCCTGATCACTGCTGAGGAAGACCGTTCGGCCGCCGCCTCCGGTGAACACAAGATCGGAGGGACCCGGAAGTGCATTGCCCGACCAGTTGCTGGGATCTTCCCAGTTGATGCCGTCTCCAAGGCCCGTCCAATTGACGGCTTGCCCGGTGGCCGTGCCGCTTGCAAGGGCGAGAACGAGGCTACCGCCGACCATGCGGCTCATCGTGGATGCATTCATTGTCTGTCTCCTTCGATCTGCGTCGAAGCGGGCCGCGCAAGGCGGTGCCGCGTCTCTCTCTGTTTCTGCCCATGTCTCTCTGAAACGAAACGCACATCTGGTCAACGCCATACATCGATGACCGTTTGTGTTCACGAAAACTAGAGGAATCGCCTCTAAAATGCAAGCGTATACCAGATCAATTGCAAGAATTTCATCAGTATATGTAATTACAATATAGCCGGAGAGATTTCCCTCGCCACCGCGGAAGCGAACCGCTGCTGGAAGGTCATCGCCGTCGCAGGTGGTTCACCGACCGGCTTGGCCGCTTGTGGCAAGCCGTGGGAGAGACTGCCTTTTCTCATGCGAGAGCGCTCTCAATACGCACTTGGCATGCCCTGAGGGTGTATGCCGACGCGCAGAGCCACAGCAGAGGCCAGGGTCTCTGTCGCAGGACATGGCGGCAACGGGACGCTAAAATGTGCTTACATATAGAGCGATTTTGCCGGGTTTTTGTCAGATTTTCTTGACTTCTTCGATCGACTTCGTTGATATCCGTATACCGCTGCATGAAGCCTCGACACAGCTCGTCCGCTGGTCTGCATGTGATCACGCTCGGCTCTTTTTGTTCGTAACCCATTTGGATATCGAGTGATCGCGTTTCACTCCGGGTCCTCCGCTGCCAATCGACTGGAGTCCTGATGCTTCGCAAGAGCCTCGCAACGGCCCCCGTTCTCGTGATCTCTGGTATGGCGATGGCGCAGCCGATCGCGAGCTGGGACATGCAATCTGTCCAGGACGTGGCCGAGGCCGGCGTCGGGTTCCCACGCGGCAACCCGGTCGGCGCGGATCTCGCCTCAGGCGGGCTCTTCGGCGGCGGCCTCGAGGACAACCCCGTCTTCGAGGCGCTCCGCGGTGGCGTGCCGCTCGGGAACGGGGACGACCTGCTCTGGTACTTCAACCCGCTCACCGGGCACGTGTTCCCGACGGCGGCGATGGGAGCGCCGGCAGAGTTCTACAACCCGTCGAGCCGCTTCGGCACAGGCGACGGTGTCTCCTACAACGTGACAGCGACGCTCGACCCCAACCTCGACCCCGGCGTCAGCGGCATCGTCGAAGGGGTCTTCTACCCCCTCGACCAGTACGGCAACGAGTTCGAGCTGCTGGGCACGCACACGCACGAGTTCATGTTCCGGTCCAACGGCGATACCACGGACCTCAACAGCGACGGCCAGTGGACCGGCAACTTCGCGCCGTCCGGCGGGCCGAGCACCAACGGGTTCTTCATTCCAGCCAAGGACAATCAGGTCATCTGGTGGCACGACAACCCCGCGAGACTGCTGGTCAACGCAAGCGAAGGTGCTCCGGGCGGGCTCCGGATGAGCATCGCGGGCCTCGATAGCCTTGGAAACAACCTCTTTGCGTCGTTTGACGCCAACGCCCGCAACTATCTCAACGGCGAGTGGGTCTATGTCAAGCTGACCTACGACGCGAGTGCGCCGACACTCTCAGGCGCACAGTACCGCGTCGAGATCACCACGGATACCGACCCTGGACCGGGCGTGAGCCTCGTCACGGATCGGGTCGTCGGCAACTTCGATCCGTCATGGGCCGGGCTGAGGCCGGGCCCGGGTGCCAACCCGCTCATCGGTCTTCGCAGCTTTGGCGACAACTTCAACGGACGACAGTTCGATGGCTTGATCGACGCCATTCAGATCAGCGACGGCGAGGTCTCCGCGACCGACATGATGGGGGTGACTGTGCCGGCGCCGGCTGCGACATATGGCCCGGTCGCTCAGTGGGGAATGACGCCCGCCTTCGATACGGTCACGGACCCGAGAAACCCGGGCTTTGTCTTGAACCCCGGCGAGGATGGTGTGCAGCCCGCCACGCTCGATAGCCGAACCTCCCCGGGCGAAGGCGACTTGCTTGGTGGCGCGTCGTACACGCCGACTTTCCCCTACGGCTCGCGAGAAGCGATCGCGCAGACGAGTTCGGCGGATGACCACCTGTGGTGTTTCACCAGCGAGAACTACGATACGGACGGCCGCATCGGCGACTTCCCCAGGGTTGCCTTCGGCGCCCCGGCCTGGCTCTTCGCTCCCGGCAAGGCCCCCACCGTTCCATCTTCGTTTGACTCGTCGGCCTTCGACGCGCCCGCGAGCGGCTCGCTCGTCTATCCCAGCGACCGCTACGGCGACGAGATGGCCTTCCAGAGCAGCTTTACGCTCGAGGCCGTCTACAACACGGGGAGCAGCGCCACGCAGACACTGATCTTTCAGGGTGAGGCGCGCGAGCGGTACAGCCTCAGCGTCTCCGGCGCCGGCGCGGTCTTTACACTGATCGATGCCAACGACACCGTCGATCTTGCCGTCCTCGATAACGGGATTGTCAACCACGTGGGCGGTGCTTGGGTCTACACGCGGGCTATCTACGACGAGAACGCGGGAACGCTTACGATCGCATCGAAGGACGAGTTTGGGAATGAGGACGCCGTCACGTTCAACAGCGTTGCCGGCTTCGGTCCGCTCCCAACGGGTTCCGACGGGAACATGTTCATCGGCCGCGATGTATTCGATCCGAACCTTGGGCCGCAGAACTTCAGCGGCCTGATCGATGAGGTTCAGATTACTCGGGGCGTCGTCGCCTCATACGACGCGATGGTGTTGCTCTCAACCGACCCGATGCCGCCTTGTTCCCCGGCGGATATCAACCGAGATGGCTTTGTCACGTCTCTGGATATCGTCGCCTTTATCGAAGTCTTGGAGACCGCGCCGACCTGCCCAACCGACCCCGAATGTGCACTCTATGACTTCGATGGCAGCAACAGCCTTGACTTCTTCGACCTGATCGCGCTGCTCGATCTTTACGATCCGGATGACCCCAACTGCCAGGGCCCCTCCGGGCGTCCGAACGTGATCCTGATCAAAGTGGACGATCAGGGCTACGGCGATCTGTCGATCCACGGGAACCCGGTCCTGAACACGCCGAACATGGATCGCTTGCACGCCGAGAGCGTGAGGCTGACCGACTTCCATGTAGCGCCGATGTGTTCGCCCTCTCGGGGTCAGCTCATCACGGGGCGTGATGCGATGAGGAACGGCTGCACGTTCGTGTGCCAGGGACGCTCGATGGTGCGAGCAGAGATCCCGACCATTGCGGAGTTCTTCGCCGATGCAGGCTACGCCACATCACACGTGGCCAAATGGCATATGGGCGATAGCTATCCTCACCGCCCGCAAGACCGCGGCTTCCAAGATACCTTCCATCACCGCGCCTGGGGCATCACCTCGCTCGCGGACTACTGGGGCAACAGCTACTTCGATCCTGTCTTGAACCTCAACGGCGTCGATATACCGACGGCCGGATACTGCACCGACACCTTCTTCGACTACGCGATGGACTGGATCACACAGCACGAGTCGACGGAGGACGATTCGCCCTTCTTCATGTATCTCGCGACCAACACGCCCCACGGGCCTGACCTGGTCCCGAACGCCTACTCCGACCCCTATGTGGGTGAGTTCAACGGCATCACGGTGCCCCACAAGTTCTACGGGATGATCGCGAACCTTGACGAGAATCTCGGTCGGCTCGAAGCTTTCCTGGCGAACAACAACCTTCGCGATAACACCATCATCATCTATATGTCGGACAACGGCACGCAGAGCCGTGCGGCAAGAGACATCTTCAACGCGGGTATGCGAGGGATGAAGCAGAGTGTGTACGACGGCGGGCACCGCGTGCCGTTCTTCATTCGCTGGCCGGGCGGCCCGCTTCAACACGGCCGGGATGTGGATGAACTAACGCAGGTGCAGGACGTCCTGCCGACGCTCATCGAACTGTGCGATCTTAAGGCACCCCGCAGCGATCCGAATGACCCGGCGGCAATACTCATTCCCTCGCTTGTCACCGACTTCGATGGGGACAGCTTTGTCAGGCTGCTCGACGGTACGTCGGATGAGATGCCTGATCGCATGCTGGTGATCCAGTACCGCATATCCGGTGAGAAGTGGGATCCGGCGGTTGTGCTTTGGGACAAGTGGCGGCTTGTCAATCCGGGCGAACTCTACAACGTCGAAACAGATCCTGGCCAAGCGACAAACGTCGCGGCGCAGTTCCCTCAGATTGCGCAGGCCATGGAGGACTACTACGACGAGTGGTATGACGAAGCCAAGCCGCAGTTTGACATCGAACGCTGGATCCGGATCGATACGGCCAAGCAGGCATCGATGCAGCTGTATGCCCAGGATTGGGTCGGGGATTACTGCGACAACCGCGGTGGCCTCTCGACAGCAACCGCGGTCGGCTACTGGAACATCGAGGTGGCGACGAGCGGCGTCTACGACATCGAACTGCGGCGGTGGCCCGAAGAGTCTGGCCTGGCGTTCCCGGCCGGTTTTAACCCAGCGGACTTCTCGGTCGGCACTCGTGGCGCTCGTCCGGTTGTCGCCACGAACGTGCAGGTCGCGGGTGGAAACTACACGCTCAACACACTGCCCCAGGACACATCGTCGGTCTTCAGGATTCAGCTCGATGCGGGCCGACACCAGCTGCAAACGCACTTGTTGGACGGGCTCGATCAGACGATCTGCAGTGCTATGTATGTGAAGGTGACCGAGATCGTGGGCGCGCCCCCGAACACACTGACCCCAACTTCCAGCAGATTCCCACTGCCGCGGATACAGAGCGGTCCGGTAGTCATCGCGGCTCCCGTGGCGCTCGCTCCCGACGATGTCCTCATGACCGACTTCGAGGGCACGGATTTCGGCGGATGGGTGGCCACAGGTACAGCCTTTGCATCTGGGCCCGTGGCCGCTGGAAATCGGATCGTTGGATTTGAAGGTCTCCGCGTGCTCGACACGTTCATTGGGAACAACAACAGCGATGAACCGACCGGCACGCTGACATCTCCAGGATTCACGATCGACCGCGATCGAATCAACTTCCGGATCGGCGGCGGCAGCAAGCCCTACTTGACTCAGGTTGACCTGATCATCAACGGCCAGGTGGTGCGGAACGCGATAGGCAACCAGTCGAAGGACGGCAGCGGCCGCAAGATCATGCAGTGGGTGTCCTGGGACGTCTCGGAGTTTGCCGGTTTGCAGGCAACGATCAGGATTACCGATGCGAGCTCGGACGGCTGGGGCCACATCGTCGTCGATCAGATCTACCGATCGAATCGTGCGCCCGGGCAGTGACTGGCTTACTTGAGCCGGGGTGGAGAGCGGGTGCGGTCCTAGGTCGAGCAAGCCGTCTCTCGTGACACCTTCTGCTGAAACGGGCGTTAGCGCCAGCCGCTGCGATCGACGGTGGTGTGGAGTCGAGTAGCGGCCGGATCGGTTGGCTCGTTCAGCCGATTGGTCCGCTGCGCCTCGAGCGCGCTTCCAGCATGTGCAGGATCGCACGCCGCATCACGCGTGCAGGTATCCGGATCAGCTGCCTATGCGTGCGGTGGTTTCTTGGAGAAGAGCGGCCACATCGCTGGAACACCGGCGTCTGGTCCGGACCCGTTGCTACCGGGGGTCGCTCGGAGTTGACGAAGGGATTTGCTTGGCCGAGCCACCCGCTCAAGTCCGTGAGGGCGGCTTTCACTCAGCAAGCGGAGCGGGCGGGATTCGAACCCGCGGTAGGGGTAAAACCCCTACACCGGATTAGCAATCCGGCCCCTTCAGCCTCTCGGGCACCGCCCCGACGGCCCGGAACTGGCCGGGCGCATGGGATGGATAGGTTAGCCACGGGTCGGGTGCGAAACAATCGCCCGGATGCTCAGCCCTGCTGGTCCTTGTTGTCCTTGCCGAGCAGATCGCGGAGCTGCTTGTTCTCGCGTCGTGTGGCCTCGAGATCGAAGACAAGGTACTTGACGCTGACTCGGAGATAATCGAGCGACTCCTGGAGGTCGCTGATCGTCTTTTTCATGCGGCTGTGGCGTTCCTTGGTCTCTGAGGCGAGGTTCTCGAGCGGGCCGCGCTGGTCGGAGGGGAGGTCCTGGATCTTCTCAAGGAGCTTCTGGAACTGGGTCTGGAAGGTGTCGTTTTCCATGGTCTCTCCCTCTCGGTCTGATGATGTTGCTGCAGATACGGTCCGTGTTCCAGAGCCGGCGTCCGGTGACGAACGGCTCGCGGAGAGAGAGAGATCAACGCGGGTGCCGCGGCGTGCCATCGGCGTCTGCCGCGGTGCAAGGTCCGGGAGAAAGCCCGCTGGCACTACAGGAGAGCGTCGGCGTTCCGGCTGTGCGTGTTGGGTGGATCGTCCGTGGGCGTGGGCTGCGCCGGATGATGCGTCCGGTCAACGCCCGCCGGCGATGCGACGCATCAGCGACTTCGCGTCATCGGGCGCCTGGGCCAGGATCCGCTTGGCTGCGGCCGGATCGGTCTTGACCAGTTCGAGCGCCAGGCCACGGGTGTGCGCATCGAGGCGCCGGCGGAAGCGTGCAAAGGAGGCTTCCAAGTCATGCCTCGACTGGCGGCTCAACGGGTCGGCCAGCCCGGTCTGGGCGGCGGCCCAATCGAGCAGGCTCCCGCCCTGAGCCCGGTAGCGGTACAGCCTGACCGAGGCTTCGAACCGCTCTGCGAGCGACCGGAAAGGGTCGCGCGCCGCTTCTGGCAGGATCAGCAGCCGCTCGGTTACCTCGGTGTCGGAGAGCGCGGACTGGTCCACAGGCTGCTCCGAAGCCGGTTCTGCGGATTTGCCCGACTGCGCGTGGCCCCGTGCGGATGATGGAGCGTGCTCTCCCGCAGGCCGAAGCGCCGCGGCAGATGCGGCGAGCTTCTTCAAACCCGCCCTGTCGAAGCGGATGGTCAGCCGCTGGGTGGGCTCGCCATCAACGACAGCGGGCTCGACGGCGGTGATCAGACCGGAGCCCCATTCTGGTCGTCGCTCGTGGACGACGCGGTCGCCGAAGGACCATCGCGGCCCCGCGGCGATCGGATCCGGCTGCCCTGCGAGGTCTGCACACATCGAACACCGCCCGGCTGATGGCCTCTCTGGATCGTGGGATCGAAGACATGGACAGCCACGAGAAGCGTGTTCCGAGGGTCCGAGAGCGGGCCGCGGCGTCCATATGGGCCTACGATTCTCGTCCCGCTGTGTGATGCGGTCAAGCGGCAGGGCGCCGCGGGTTGCTGGGTCGAGGCCGGGCGGCTTCGGACTACCGGGTAATGGAGCACTCATGATCGACGCACTGAAAAGCGAAGAGATTGTCGAGAAGTTCGGCGGGCGGTTCAAGCTGACCTCGGTGATCCAGCGGAGGCTGGTGCAGCTTCTCGATGGTGCGAGGCCGATGGTCGAGCGTGACGGGCGGACCGATCTTGAGGTTGTCATCCAGGAGATCCTCGAGGACAAGCTTGAGATTGCCGCGGCCGACGAGTCCGATGCCGAGGCGTTGCCCGCCGCGGACGAACCTTTGCTCTGATCGGTCGCCGAGCTGGGTGCACGCATGGGTGACACTGGACAGCCTGGCACTGAGACGGCCGCAACAGTTGATCTGCTCAATCCCGAGGTCCTTCGGCCACATGTCGCGGGAAGACGGCTGATCGTCGGCCTGACCGGGGGCATCGCGGCGTACAAGGTATGCACGGTCGTCAGCCGCCTAGCCCAGGCAGAGGCGTATGTGACCGTGCTTATGACAGAGCCGGCGACACGGTTCGTGACACCGCTGACGTTCCAAGCACTGTCCGGTCGGCCGGTCTACACGAGCGCATGGGAACATATCGAGTCGCATGACCCGCAGCACATCGCGCTGGCCGATTCTGCCGATGCTGTTCTTGTGGCACCCTGCACTATGGACTTCATGGCATCGCTTGCGTTCGGGCGTGCGAACAACGTGGTAAGCCTGGTGCTGAGCGCGGTCGACCGTTCGAAGACTCCCGTGCTGCTCGCCCCGAGCATGAACGAGGTCATGTGGAACCAGCCCGCAACGAAGCGGAACGTCGAGCAGTTGGGTGCCGACGGATTCGGGATGGTCGGCCCCGGATCCGGCTGGCAGGCGTGCCGGCATGTCGGGACGGGGCGTATGGCTGAGCCCGCTGATCTGTTGGGTGCGCTGTCTGCGTGCCTCCGCGGCAGACGCCCGCACGCGTAGCTGAGCCTGCCGATCAGCGGGTGTCTACGATGACTTCGCTCAGGAGAGGTGGCAGAGCGGTTGAATGCGCCGGATTCGAAATCCGGTATGGCCTTCGGGTCATCGGGGGTTCGAATCCCCCCCTCTCCGCTTTCTGATTTCGTATCCGTTGAGGCGTCCCTGATCTGACGCGATTTCGCGGGTTTGTCGGCGAGACGTGCGGTTCTGCCAGTCTCCGCGAAATCGGCTCTTCCCTGAATCGACCCGCTTCGGCTCCGAACGCCGCGAGTGTCTCTCGTGGCTGTTTGAGGGGTGTCCCCGCGCCCGGATCCCGATCCCTGTTCCTGCTCGATTTACAGGAAGTGCGCGCTCCTGCAGGGACGATCCGACATACATGCACGGCGCTGACCCTCGTTGAGAGCTCCTGAGCGAGGATTCTCGATCCGATGAGGGCGAGTTCCCTGAGCGACGAAACAGGGAACGAGCAGGGACTAAGCCGCTGGGTCAGCTGCGCAATGGTCGTCCGCGTTGTTCTCGATCCCGAGTTCCTTCGCCTGCCGACTCCAGCCGAGCTGCTTCGCGGCGGTACGTAGATCGTCGAGCGTGACGCGATCCGGCAGCGTGCCCGTGAGCGCCGCTTTCAAGATATCCGGGCCCAGTTGGGTGAGCGGCAGGTAGTTGAGGATCCGAGTTCGACCGATACCGTTGGCGGCCGCGAAGTCGCGGATCTGCTGCCCGCTGTTGATGAGCTCGTCGTGCCAGCGGTAGGCGAGCCCGATGGCGTCGACGATGTGCTGCTTGGGCTCGGGCACGGACGGGATGACGAGATCGTGACCATCGGTTGAGAGCAGCACGCGGCGGCCATCGAGCTTCTTGATCTGGATTTTGAGCGTGAGATGGATGAGGCGGCCGCGGTCCTCGACCTCTGGCGTGTAGCAACAGGTTGGATGACTAGCCTGCTCCCCGGTGGTCGCTTGGAATTCATGCTGCCGTAGCGAGGCAATCTGTTCGACGTCGAGGCAGATCGTGAGCAACTCGGTCGAGAGTACGACCGCTTCCACGACCCTTCGGAGCCATTGATCGCGTCGCTCGCATGGCTGAAATGTGAGCTGTTCAAAGTCTAAGTGGTCGAGGACGATGCCGCGTACGAGGTCATCGAGGTACTCGGCATTGATGGTCTTGATCGGGCAGGTCTTGAAGCCGTGCTTGATCGCCTTCTGACTGATGTAGTAGCGGACGAGGCGTTTCTGCTTCGTCTCTCCCCGCTTCGTGAGCGGGCGTTGGGTCGAGGTTGGGCTCATGGCAAAGTCCTCACCCGTGCGAAGCTTGCCCTTGAGCAGGTGCGCGTGCGTCCAGCGGTGGAGTTTGTCACGGTCTTGCGTCGTGGTGAGCCGGTGCGCGGCATCCCAAGTGGCCCGATCGATGATGGGCTCGTGGCGGCCGTCGTAGACCTCGGTCTTCCCGTTTCGGGTGTGCGCGATCTTGCCGATGAAGACCGGGTTCGTGAGCAGCTTGTAGACATACTTCTGAGTCATCGGCTTGCCACCGTGGACGCGGCCCGTGCTGCTCGTCCAGCACTTGGTTGTGTACCTGGCCTCGTTCATCGCTTCGGCGACGGCGACGAGCGACCGCAGCTCGATGAACTGACGGAAGACCTCGCGGACCCGCTCGGCTTCGTCCGGGATGATGTACAGACCACGCGGTTCATCCTCGCGCTGTAGCCGGTAGCCGAGCGGCGGCTGACCGCAGACCCAGTAGCCCTTCTTCTTGGTCGCCGCGATCTTGTCGCGGATGCGCTCACCGGCGACCTCGCGCTCAAACTGCGCGAAGCTGAGCAGCATGTTGAGCGTGAGACGGCCCATCGATGTCGTCGTGTTGAACTGTTGTGTGACCGAGACGAACGATACCTGCTTGTCGTCGAAGAGCTGCATCATGCGGGCGAAGTCGTTGAGTGAGCGGCTCAGCCGATCGACCTTGTAGACCACGACGACATCGATCTGTCCCTTGTCGATATCGTCGAGGAGCTTTACGAGCCCCGGGCGCTTCATGGTGCCGCCTGAGAACCCGCCGTCGTTGTAGCGGTTCGGTGCGACCTTCCAGCCCTCGTGCCTCTGGCTCTTGATATAGTCGACCCCGGCCTCGCGCTGGGCGTCGAGCGAGTTGAATGCCTGGTCGAGTCCCTCCTCATTGGACTTGCGGGTGTAGATGGCGCAGCGAACAGTCTTCATACGGAGCCCTTCAGCTTCTTGAGACCAAAGAATCGCGGTCCGGACCAGCGTGATCCGGTGATCTCGCGTGCGATCTCAGAGAGACTTGCATATTCGGTATCGCGGTAGCGGAACGCTTTGCCGTCATCAAGGACAGTGACCTCATGCTTCCGACCCCGCCACGTTCGGATCAGCGTGGTGCCGGTGCAGAGCCTGACCTGCTCGCGCTTGGTCCGCCGCGTGTTCTTCGGCTGGGGATCAGGTGCATGCCGAATGGCCGATTTCAGGTTTCTCCGCGTCTCGGCGTCGAGCCCGCCGTGTTGCTTCGCTTGCAGATGCCACGCGATGCCGCGAACAAGGGCCTGCTTGAATTTCGGCGGTGTCCCACGGATGCCGAGTTCTGACCACCGCTTGCGGAGTTGACCTGTTGTGAGATCAGCGAGTGTGTTGAGCCCATCCAACATGCGGATCTCCTTCCCTGCTCGGCCCCGCGGACCGGACCCGACCGGTGCACGTACTGATCGCGCGAGTCCTTCGCGGAAGGACGGTGGCGACCCGTCCTGGCCGTGTTGTCGGGGCCGGCCGCGAGGGCTGGTCGGGGTGCTGCGGGCTGTGTCCCGCGGTCGTTACATAGAGCCATGGAACCGGCCAGAGATCAAGTCGAAAGCACACTGATTCGCCTCAAGATCATGGATTTCGAGGCCGAACGGTCCGGTGTCGCGCGTCCGATGGGCGGTCGCCGACCGAATGCGCCGATAGGCTATTCGTGGGGCGGTTCTCCTGGGCGTGTGGCCCGACGGACCGAACCCCGAAAGGAATCACGGACCAAGACGCACTGGCCCCACCGTGGGGCCGACAACCCAACGACGCGCGAGCGTCCGATGCTGCTCCACAGCGAACGACCAACCTGAGCGTCCGAGATCTCTCGGCGTTCTTGAATTCACGGTTGCGGCATCTGGATCCGCGCCCCCGCAAGGGGGCGTCGGCCAGGTGCTATTCCGTGAACCCCTTGGTCGGGGTGCTGTGGGTGGGCTTGGTCCGGCGCCCTCTTTTTTTCGCATGAGCGGCACGCCTGGCTGGCATCGACCTCGGTGTCAATTTGCACGGAGGCCAGTCATGGCATCTACCAGGAGTCCATTGTTTCGTCGAACACGTTGCATCGCCGTTGTAGCTGGCCTACGCCTGCTCATGATTCATGTCGGCACCGCGAGTACCGTCGTCTGGATGGGAGGATGCTATTCAGCGCTCCCACTGCCAGTCGCATCACCCCAAGCGTCTACAGCAAATGCGTTCGAAGAGCATCGCGCCATTAATCGTCTCCTCGAAAGTGAAGAGTACAAGCAGGCTCTTGTGCGGGCGACTGGTGCCGTTGAGCAGCTTCCTCGTGACATCGGACTGCAGGAAGCGATGGTTCGGGCGCAACAGGGAGCAGACCTACTCGATGTCGGACCTGCCGCGAAGGACAGTGTGATGAGGCGCATGACAGTGACAGAAGACGCAGTTGAGCAGATTCGCTTCTACTCGCACGAGTTCCAAAGGCCCTGGATCCACGCCGGAATGCGCGTGTACATCGTCCAGAGCATGGATAACCCGCGACACGTCTGGATGCGGTATGAGCCTCACCGAGCGGGAGGACGGTGGCTGTTCGCAGATGGCTTTACGGTCGTCGCTGGTAGATACAGGTTCGACAAGGCGAATCTACGCTTCAAGCGAAACCACTCAACCGGGGTTCGTGTAATGTCGGTGAGACCGCGGATTACCACGCGGGAATGGATCAATCTCAAAGTTGCCGACGAAGAACTGGAGATGATTCGAGCTGTGATCGGATCCGACGAGGCCGTCTTGCGGTTCCGTGGCCAGATTCACAGCCATGACTACGCGTTCTCAGAGATGGATAAGCTCATCTACCAAGACTTGCTGACGGCCTTTGACGTCCTGACGAACGACGCAAGATGACACCTCTGTAGACGTGAGCAGGCGGCTACCAGCGTCGCGTTCGAGGTCGATTCTGCCTCCGTATGTCGTCTTCCGTGCAAGGCTCACACCACACACGGAATCGGTTGTCACGATCCGGCTTTGCTGGAGGAGGGCGTTCATCGGGTCGTACCCGTTCAGCCTGATCATCCTGCCGCGACTCATCACTGCTGTTGCCTGCATGCGGCATCGAGTTACCCCACTCGGCCCATTCCTCGATCGTCATCTCCGGCACAGGTCCTTTCCAGAGGTTCATGGGCTCACAGAATACCTCGTCGAGTACAAAGTTCTCCTCCGGAATACAGCCCAGAAATGGACGGGGCATCCGCCGCTCGTGTTCCGGTCCGTCTGGAGGAGGCGCTTTAAGAAAGCAGCCGCTCCGATTGATGCCCTCCCCGGGCGGGTATGGCCTCTGCTGATACTGCGACATAAAGGTCATCGCTCCCATGCGAAGCATCGCTTCCCTGAGCTGGTCCCGGCATTCCCTCTCAGGATTCATCGCATCTCCAGCAAGCCTCACCACCTGACCACCAAGTGAAGCAGGAAGCCGCTCATCCTCCATTGCGATCGCCGGGATCCTCAGGTGTTCCCAACCGCCCTGCGCCAACAGATGCGCCGTCAGATCATCGTGGGAGAGTCGCTGCATGACCAGAATGACCACACCGTCATGTTTGTCATCGAGCCGCTGGTAGATGTTTCGGTCATACCAATTCCGGATCGACTCAGACCGCCGTGGAGTGTCTGCATCCTGCGGAGATTGCGGATCATCGATGATGATGAAATCCGCGCCGCTTCCTGTTAACGCTCCGGAAGGTGTGAGTGACACGCGAGCACCACCCTGCGGCACCTTCAGTCGGCAGCCTGCCTCATGGACCACAGCATGTGGGAACAAGCCACGGAATCGTGGACAGAGCATCAGTCTGTGAGCGAGCTCATGCTGCTCTTGGGCAAGGCCGCGGTGTCCTGCGATACAGGCAAAATTGGATTCTCCTGCTCGACCCAGCAGCCATGCGGGCAAGGCGACTGAGCAGCAGAACGACTTGAGCGACCGGGGCGGCATATTGATGATCAGTCGCTTCGTCTCTCCGGTTAGGCAGCGCTGGAGCGCATCGCCGAGCACATCGATCGACCAGTTGTGGATGTATTCGTTTCTCGGGTATAGCCATCGGAACGCGAATGGAAGGAACACTCGAAGTTCGGACTGGCACGCATGCCGCATCGCTCTAGCTTCGCGGTCAGACATCTGTGCTCTTCCTTTCTGGTTTCGGCGCCTTTTGGTCCTGTTCGCCTTCGTCCTTGAAACGACCGAGGATCTCCTGAAATGCTTCTCTGTCCCCGGCGTCGGGCTCAAAGCCCTCGATGGTTCTTTGCTTGGTGATGAAGGGAAGCAACAGCCTTCGAGCGCGGTGATCACTCTTGAGTGCGTCATTGACGAGGGTCTTCAGTATCAGTTCCCGCTTGGTCAGTGGGATCCGTCGGCCTCCCTCAGACACAGAGATCGTTCTGTCGAGCTCGATGTCGAGCAGCTTCTCGAAGTCTTTGACCTTCTTTGGCCTCCCTTTCGGATTGCCCGACTGTCCTGGCTTCCATCGGCTGTGTTCCGGCGGCTTCCTGTAGCCAACCGTGTACTCCGCGCTGCCATCAGTCTGATCAGTCATGCCTCTTCTCCTGTATCTTCTAGCGAACGGGACTGCGCGACTTGCGCGTATGACATGCCGGTGGCATCGTGAACTGCGACGCCGCCCGTCCACTGCTGCCAGCGGGCGATGCACACATCGACATAGCGGGGCGAGAGTTCGATGCCGACACAGATCCGCTTCGACTTCTCGGACGCGATCAGTGTCGAGCCGCTGCCAAGGAACGGATCGAGAACGATTTGCCCTCGGCGTGAACAGTCGAGGATCGCATCCTCGATCAGACGGACTGGCTTTATCGTGGGATGCAGCCTGAGCGCATCGCCTGATGGATCTCCGTCAGCAGAATCGAGCGACCGGACCGAGGGGTAGCACCACACGTTGCTCCGCGTGCGGCCATGCTCCCCGAGACCGAAGTGATTCTGGTGCTGCGCTTTACCGTGCTTGAACACAAATACGAGCTCGTGCTGACTGCGATAGAACGTCCCCATGCCGGGATGGTCCTTGACCCAGACACAGAGGTTCTTCAGCTGCTTGTAGCACGCGGCCCCTGCTGCAAGCATCTCGCCGGCATGGCGCCAATCCATGAAGAAGTAATGGATCGACCCTGGTTCGCTGACGGCGCAGACCCGTTCCATCACTGAGCTGAGGAACGCGACAAACTCATCGCTGGCCAGCTCACCCGCGGCCATCTCGAAGTCACCATGGTCTTCAGCACAGACCCGGCCGATGGATCGAGCCGACAGGTTGTACGGCGGGTCGGTGAAGATCATCGACGCTTGGTGATCACCAAGGAGCTGCTCGTACGACATCGGGTCCGTGCTATCGCCACAGAGAACCCGATGGCTCGAAGCACCTTCGCCGAGCAGCCAGAGATCGCCAACCCGAGACACTCGCGCGACCCGATCTGTCTCTGGCAGATCGTCGGATTCATCGTTTCCAACTTCGGCTAGATCTTCGATGGCGAGCACACGCTGCTCGATCTCACCGTAATCGAAACCGATCGACTCCAGATCAAAGTCGAGTTTCAACTCGGAGAGCACCTTCAGGTGCTCCCCCAGGAGACGGTCATCCCAGGTGCTGATCTCGCTCAGCCGGTTGTCGGCGATCATCAGTGCACGGAGTTGGTCGTCGCTGAGGTCGGTCACACGTACCGCAGGAACTCGCTCCATGTTGAGCAGCTTGCACGCCTCGACACGGGCATGGCCGCAGATCAACTGGGAGCCTTGGTCGACCAGCACCGGCATCCGAAAGCCGAACGCTCGAATGCTCTCTGCGATCTGACGGATCTGCTTTCTCGGATGAGCACGGGGATTGCTGTGGTTTGATGTAATCGAGGCGATCTCGATGTGTTCGATGTGAAGATCCTGGTTCAAGGCATATCTCGTATATGGCTGACGCGACGGCGTCGCGCAGCTGGCTTGGGTTCCATGCCCGATACACGACCAGCGAGTAGTCGCGCGCTGGGCGCGCAATGACCGCCGGCCGTTCTGGCATGAGCAAACACAGTTTCGATTGGCTGCCCGAGCCCGCACGCGGAGGCATCACGCCTTGGTGCTGCGCCGGTTTGAATCACTCGCCCCGGCGGGGACCTGCCGGAAATCACTTCCGGCTACGGCCAAGCTGTTCGAAGCTGGCCGCGGCAGAGCTGTCACCAAGCCCAGTCATCCCTACTGAAGAGGGAGGTGTTGAGCAGGTGATGCACTGGTGAAAGGATACACCATCGATGACCGTGGGTGCAACCAAGAGATACGGGGTAACTGCACGATGCGTACGAGTGGTCTCCACGCACTGCCGTAACGGGGAGAAAGGGCACTAGTCCGGGATACCACAGCTGGAATCACTGGTCTCTGCACAAGACCAGCGTTTCCCGACACGGCAACCAGGGGACACCGTGGGTTCGGATCACGCCATCACCGCTCAAGGCACAGGGTCTTGAGTACGACTCCGTCAAGATCATCATCACTGACGCCAATGAAGATGACATCGCACACAGCATCTTCTACACAGCGGTGACGCGAGCGCGTGAGAGGCTGAAGATCTTTTGGACACCAGAGACACAACACGCAGTCTTGGCAAATCTATGCCACAACGCCAACTCCAAAGACGTTCCTCTTCTCGCGATTCGTCGCGGCATTGAGCCCGGTAGCAAGTGAGAGCAATTGGACAGCAGTCGGTATGCATGGCTTAACAGAACGCGTTGACTGAGACCAATCAACAGCGGGACGCGGTGGGTTCCGATCGCTCCATCACCGCTCCGGACCTATCCTCAGGCCGGTGCTGTAGCAGTGGCCGGAGTATTCAATTCGCGCGGTCCGCCAGCGGCGGTGCACGCTCTGTAATTAGGATTGCTGTCATGAGCGAAGCTGGGGATTCTGAGTTCGAGCAGGGCACCGCGAAGCAATTGGGCCCGATGAGTTCGGGCGATCTGCGGGCCATGGCGGGGCTGGGCATCTCAGCTCTTCCGATGTTCCTATGCAAGGTCCCCAACTCGCAGTTCCATCGGGATCAGGTCGCGAAGCGCATCGAAGACAAGCAGACGGAGGAAGGCGTAGAGGGATCGGACGTGCTCTTCCCTACTGCGACGGCTCACGGACTCCTAGCGTTGCTTGATGTCGGCGCGTATTCCAGCCGGGACGTGCGCCGTGGGGTCCCCTTCGACTCGCCTTCGGCCCCGGGCGAGACGAGGGCCAAGTGGTCCAGTTCCACGCACGGCCAGATCAAAGTCCCCAAGGACAACGCAGTGGCGTTTACGCTCCCGTTTATCCATGACTTCCTTGAACGGCTCGTTCGCGGCGACGATTCTGATCCGAGTTGGTTTCGTAAGGCGATCTACGAGGCGTCAAGCCACGCTCCCAAAGAGGATGAGGGCCCGAGCGAGCCGCCGAGCAGAACTGAGTTGATTCTCCTTGGGCATGTTGTCCCCGCCCTGGTGTTCGGCTGCGATTACGTCGTTCGCTTCTACAGCGACGAGGTCTTCGACGAACATGTTCGCAAGACGATCGCACGTTGCTTTTCGGGGCTGGGCACGACGATCCCTGCGATTGAAGAGCTGTTGGGATACAGCACTGGTGACCCGACTCATCGGGACCTCGACGCCGACCACTGCTGGTCGCACATCGGCAAGCTCAATCGGGCGCCGACTCCAACGCACAACTTCAATCCGGGGATCCCGACGTATCTCCTGGCCAACGCAACGTTCGCGGTCTGCGCTCTCCTCGGGCTTTTGAATGACGTCAGGAGAACGATCGAGGCTCGGCGTGATTCGCTCTCGGCACCGAGCGGCGCAGCGGGATCGGATTCGCATACCGTCGAGGAGCGGGTGAAGGCCGATCAGGCGCGTCAGAAATCAGAGAATGCCCGAAAAAAACTGATCGGAGAACTCGAGACGCACTTTGGGGACGAGCAGGTCAAGTCTCTGGAGAGAATCCAGAGAGACCTCGCTCTTGCGATCCGTCGTCGACTCGAGCGACTCATGGCGATCAGGCGCATCCCCGACGACCCGCTCTTTGATCCTGTCGGGCTCGCATTCGCTGTCCGTGCGATGTGCCTGCTCGACCCGGACTTTCGGCAGAATCCTCTGTTCCGGGAAGCGATCGAGACCATCGTGGAGTGCCAGCTCGACGACGGATGTTGGCCGGACGGAGTGGAGATAATTTCCCGACACGGCACCGCGACCCTCCAACCCAGTGTTGAGGTCGCGTACGTCCTGGCGGCCTCGGTTCACACTCGCGACGCCCGGCACAGCCCGACCGCCGCCGAAGTCATCGCGATGAAGATCGCGCTGCCCGCGCTGCAGCGGCACGCACGCTACCTCGAGCTCGCGCTGTTGGACAACGCACGCGGTGAGGGCCGGGGTTGGTCCAACGACCGCGCCCGGAATTCTTCCAATCCCGAGCTCTGGACGACCGCGCTGGCTGTCCGCTTCCTCCACTTTGCGGCGCTCATCAACGACGCCGTCAATCGTGCCGAGGTTCTCGCCAAGTATGACTCTTCGCTCGTCACAAGGACCCGGCGACCGAATGCCAATGATCCGAAGTCTCCGACCGAGCTGTTCTACAAGGAACTCATTCAGCCGGAAGATATAACACATCCGGTCGATGAAATCCACGCGAGATTCATCATGCCGATCGAGAAGAAGATGATCGAGCGGCGCTATATCACCCGCCCGGCGAGGGACGGAGTCTCGTTCCTCTTATTCGGCCCACCTCGCAGCGGCAAGACGTTCCTCGTCAAGTCGCTCGCGAAGGCCCTCGGCTGGCCGCTGCTCTCCCTGGACCCAGGCAACTTCGTACCCCGTGCAGGCGAATCCGTGGGCGCGATGATGTCGCGGGTCTTCGATGATCTCAAACAACTCCACGACGTTGTCGTCCTATTCGACGAATGTGATGAGCTGTTGATCTCACGCGAAAAGGAGTTTGCCGATGTCCGTATGCCTTTGATCACCAGTGCGCTTCTCACAAGGCTTGCGTCTCTCAAGGACCAGCGGGGTCCGATCTTCTGTTTCGCGACTAACTACTATCATCGTGTCGATACCGCGGCAAGGGGTGTCGGGCGCTTTGATGCGGTGCTCATGTTCGACCGGCCGCACGAATCGGCGCGCAAACGGATCATCGCGAAAGTCTGGGCAGGCGTTCACAAAGAACACAAAAGCGCGCTCGGAGACGCCGGTATCGAGGAGTTGCCGGAGCGTCTTGTCAATAAGCTCGCCGACGAACTCGGCGGCTGCGCCTACCTTGAGATTCAGAGCGCCGTCGTTCAGATTGGGCTGCTGCTCTTCGGCGATAGTGGGATTCTCACCAGGGTGCCGAAGACTGAACAGGCTGCTGTTCTTGACAAGCAACTGGGCAACAACGGCTCGCCGCTGCACAAGGACATCACTGGCGTCATCAGCCGGAACACTCCGAGCCGCGAGGACTACTACCGGTGGTGCGCGGGGGATGGCAAGAAGGACCTTGAAGCCTGCGACGGTGGCGGATTCAGCGCGAATGCGAAGGACGCTCTCATAGCTGCTTGGCGCGGTGCCGCCCAGCGGTCAGGGGTTACGGGACTCGATTGGGACTGGCCGATAAGGACACCGACTACACCCCAACTGCCGCAGAACCCTGCAGGGAGTTAGAATCAAGGCAGCGCTGCGCTTGTCCCCGTTGCTGTACCAGCTGCAGGTTGAGGGATCTGCATCATCCGGCCAGGCATGCCTGGCCGGATGATGC
>JBCCZQ010000052.1:0-22593 GCA_039187315.1 Planctomycetota bacterium
ACCTAAAGGAAGCGGTGACGACGGCCGTCGTCAATAAGCGCGCCGGCGGCATGGGCCTGATCTCGGGCCGGAAGGCGTTCCAGCGCCCGATGAAAGAAGGCGCTGGCCTGCTGCACGCGATTCAGGACGTGTACCTGGATGACTCGATCACGGTGGCGTGATCTGGGTGGAACGGTCAGACGACGACTTTTGACCTTGCAGCACGTACACCACTTATTGTGGTGTAAATTTGCGATGTTTCGTCACTGAAAGCACCTCCGTTCAGCTTACGTAAAGTGCTGTTCTCGCGCTTGAGACAACTTCCTATCAGGTTCCTTATCGCTGGCACGCAACTTGCCTATGCCCTCATAGCGAGAGCTGCTGCCGCTCGTGCGGCTGCGGTGTACTCGTGAAACGCGCAAACGGAGCGTCGATATGAGCGCAATAGGGGACATCAGCGAGCTTTCATCAGCGTCACTGCTGTGGCAGCTCCAATTGGGCAACGCCGGCGCACAGCCGACCGCGTCCCAGAAGGAACAGGCACAGTCGCAGATCCAGTCGTTCGCCCAGCAAGCGGGCTACGACGCGACCAGTATCGCCAACATCCAGGGCGACATACGGACGGCTATCGAAGAGGTCCAGAGTGGCAACGTCGAGAATCCCCAGGCCTATATCCAGAATGCCGTTCAGGAGTCGTTCAGTGCCAACGGGATCAACGCCGAACAGTTCAAGGCCGATCTGAGCTCGATCCTCGAGAGCCTTGGCATCCAGCCGGGCCAGGCCGGCGGCATCCAGGGTTCCTACGACACGGCCTCAGCTCAGAATGACCTGCTGAACCAGCTCTTCGGAGACTCAGACAGCGAGGACGGTGAGGAAAGCGACAGCGGACAAACAAGCCTGAGCGAATTGCTGTCTCTGCTGAACTCCAACCTACCAGCGGGCACACTCGTCGACTACCAGGCGTAGTAAACAATGATCGAACGGGTATGGCCCGAACAGCTTTCCCATCTGGTGAGTTCAGGATGCCGAACGAACGCCCGCCACTCGCAATGATCCGCAAGCATCTCTGCAGTGGGTGGTACGAGCTTTGCTGATCAGCCCTGAACGGGTTGGATGGCCGCGGACCCCGGACATAAGCGCTTCGATCCTCGCGACCACTGCGAACCAGCCAAGCCGAGGTTGATCTGGTCCATCGCGACACGCGGGCGGTCCGGCTTGGCTCCGTCAACCGCGCCCAACCCATGCTTGCCTGATTCCCCGAGAATCCGGTATCCCTTGATTCGGCTGAGCATCGCTCTTCGATGCCTCAGCTGCTCGACGCACAGCCTGCTACCGTCCGCCATGCGTATCGCTATCGGGCAGATCGGGCCTGTGCTGCTGGATCGGGCGGCCACGCTTGCGCGGGTCGTTGCAGCGGTCCACGAAGCGGCCGACGCCGGCGCAGAGCTTATCGCATTCGGCGAAACTCTCGTGCCCGGCTACCCGGCATGGCTCAGCCGGACCGAAGGCGCCCGGTTCGACTCGGCGCTGCAGAAGACAATCCACGCCAGGTACGTGCGCGAGGCGGTGGACCTTGAGGCCGGCGATCTTGAGCCGGTGCAGTCGGCAGCGCGAGCACGTTCGATCGCGGTCGTGGTCGGCGTGGCGGAGCGGCCGCGCGATCGCGGTGGGCACACGCTGTTCTGCTCGGCCGTGACCGTGGCGCCCGACGGCTCGATCGCCTCATCACACCGCAAGCTGGTGCCGACGTACGAAGAGCGCCTGTGCTGGTCGCACGGCGATGCGCACGGGCTGGTCGCTCACCGCTTCCTCCGACCGTTCACGCTGGGAACCCTCAACTGCTGGGAGAACTGGATGCCGCTGGCGCGCGCGGCGATGCAGGCGCAGGGTGTGGACCTGCACGTGGCGATCTGGCCGGGCGGCGACGAGAATACCCGCGACATCACTCGCTTCGTTGCGAGGGAATCACGGAGCTTCGTGCTCAGCGCAAGCTCGCTTCTGCTTGCGGGCGATATCCCGAGCGATCTTCCCGGCCGCGACGCCATCATCGCAGGCGAGCGGACCCCAGCCGATGGGGTGCTGCACAACGGCGGGAGCGCGATCGCCGGGCCGGACGGGCAGTGGGTCGTCGAACCGGTCGTGGGCGAGCGGCGGGTGATCGTGGCAGATCTGGCGTTCGATCGTGTGCTCGAAGAGCGACAGAATTTCGACCCGGCCGGTCACTACGCAAGGCCGGAACTGCTCCGGCTGGCGGTGGACCGCCGCCGGTTGGCCGCCGAGGCCGAGGCCGAGTACCCATAACGCACCCCATGGTCGCTTGATCGCTGGGCTGGCGTGCGGCTGGATGCGCCAGACTGTGCCCTGCAATGGCTGAATGTGACAGTTGCGCGAACGGGTGCCGGATTCTCTTGGTCGCGGTCCGGATCCGGGGTAGGGTGTCCGAACGGGGCCGGTAGACCGGTGCGCGGTCCCCGTTTTTTGACGGAGATCGCCGATGCCTGGCGGGCACACTTCCTCGTTTCTGACCATCATCACGGCTGTTGCGGCGTTTTTCGGCGTGCCAGCCGCTGGGCAGTACGCTTTCAACAACCCGCAGTATGCGATCGCCCGAGAGACGCCGCCCCCTGCTGCGTGGCTGAACCAGCCGCTCAACGAGGACTTCACGCTCGTCATCCCGTGGTTTGGCGACAGCTCGGATGACCTGCCCGACCGGAGCCGCACGCGCATGCTCCTGACGGTGGTCGATGAACGGCTGCTGGTGCCGACGCCCCCGTACGTGGTCGGCCCAGCTGCGACGCCCGTCTCGCCCGAGCCGAGGCGAGAGATTGTCTTCGAACTCGGGTACGTGCCGGCCAGTGGCTCTGTCGTCGGCCGCGCGTTGGACTCTGGCGGCACGCTGCGCTCGGTCGAGACCGTTTCGGCGGCGCCTCCTATCGAAGACGGCGAGCACCACTGCATCGTTGCGGTCTTCGACAGCTCGGGCTCGCCCGAGCAGACCGGGCGGCTGAGCATCTACCTGTACGGATCGTCCTCGTCGGAGATCAAGGGCGAGTACCGCATCGATGGCATCGTCGGCGGGCTAAAGCCGCTGACATCGAACGGGCGGATCTACATCGGTGACCCGTTCGCGGTCGACTACCCGGAGATCCGCGCCAGCCATACGGGGCCGATTTTCTGCGCCTTCGCACGCCGGGGCCTTGTCTACCCCATCCGGATGACCGAGTGGTGGGACATCGTCGAGGGCCCGCAGCTTCGGCTATTCTTCGGCGACGAACCGGATTCTGAAGCAGACACGATCTTCTTCTACGGCCAGGCGGGCGATGATCAGTACGTCAAGCCCGGGATCACCGGCCGCGTATACGGGTTTTTCGACGGCGATCCGCTGAGCTGGAATCGCTGGCTGAACCCGTTCTTCATACGCACGGTCGAGCCGGACACTGGCGGGGCGTCCCTGCAGCAGCTGCAGGTCACGCCGATCTATGAGCCCGGCTTCGAATGGTCCGGCTTCTATCGGTACACGCCGCCATCGCAGCAGCTCGGGCTCGACCCTGTCAAGGGCACACTGCCGAGGCTCGCGGGCGTCCTGTCCGGCGATGCGTGCGGTCAGCACGCGGTCATGGGCTGGGGACTCGGCAACAGCCGCTGGTCGAACACCAGCAACACGCCTGCACAGATCGGTACGGCCGATCGTGTCTCACGGTCCCACCTGATGGGCCTGCGTGACTCGCGCACGGAGTACGACGGTGGGCTGTTCGTGTTCAATCTGAACAACAGCGGGCGTATCCAGGACATGTCGCTGAGCAACTTCTCCGATTTCACGGCCAAGAGCGATACGAACTGGTCACGCTTCAGCTACGGGGGCAGCCAGTTTTCGCTCCCCGGCACGGGCCGTGCGCTGCTGCTCAAGGCCGAGGCGGGCCGCACGCTCACGCCCCGCTTCCTTGTCCGTCGGCCTGAGCTGCCGACCCAGAGCCTTGCGGTGCTGATGATGCGTCCGAACGGCGGCACCGTCGCCAGCTCGCTCGAACGCGTCGATGCCCAGAACTTTCCCGCGGCTCCCACGGGTGCGGCACCGCTGTTCGATCAACCAGCGATCATCGATACAAACACCGCGCGGACCTCGGAACCGGTTCTGCTCGAATCAGCCGACAACGTGAACAATACAATCCGGGTCCCGGCGGACACGGTGGTCGAGATCGGCGACGCCGTCGTGCTCGATCGCAACGACGAGGTCAATGTCATCACGGAGCTGCTGCACTCGGACGGTGTCACGTCGACCTACCAGCTCGAGCACAGCTGGCCGTTCGCCCAAGAACCAACGTTGCGCGACGGCGTCTGGATCGGGCCGTGGTCCTACGTGCTCCTCGGCTACCAGGACAATCTGCCGGATCCCGGGCTGCCCCAAAGGGGTGTCAAGCTCGACTACGTTTCGGGCGGCAGGGTCACGATCATCGGCGCGGGCTATCGCGAGCTTGAACCCGACCGTATCTGCTATATCTTGGCGGGTCGGGGAGGCAAGAGCCAGGCCGAGCAGGCCGAGATCGAGTTTGAGGGCACGCTCCGCAAGCTCGCCGAGACGCTCGGCGTCGATCTGTTCTTCGCTGGTAATGCGACGCAGACTCCGGGCACGCTCGAAACGCTGGAAGCCCAGCTCGGGCCGCTGATCAATCAGGCCGAGTTCGTCGGCTCTCCTGACATCGTCAGCGGAACAGGCAGCTCATTCCTGGAGCTTTCGTTCTCCAGCACGCATTCGGAGAACCGGCTGGGCGCCACGACCTACCCGAATTGGGCCTACTTCCAGATCCAGGACGAGTTCCCGGGGATGTTCGATCAGACGATGGCGCTGTGGCGGCACGACGCAGCGCACCCGAACGGGCGTGCCATGGTTGCCGCCGGCGAACTCTGGTGGTCGCGTGCCGAAGAGCTCCTCGGCACGGTGATCCTCCCAGGCTCGTGCCTGACCGGGATCTGCCCCGGCGACATCAACCGAGACGGCCGGGGCGACGCGTCCGATTTCTTCGCGTGGGTCACCGCCTATATCGAGCAGGACCCGATCTGCGATCAGAACGGTGACAGCGAGTGCAACAGCAGCGACTTCTTCGCGCTGATCAGCAACATGCAAAGCGGCTGCCTGCCGCTCTGACGCCAGCCCACGACCGAGAACCCCGCGCCAGAGGGCCGGACGATGGCTGTTGCTGGCCCGAGCGATCTGGTACGCTGCTTCCTGCAAGAGGATCGCTCCGAGGGGTGTGCCATGCAGAAGAGGGCCGGATGATGACTTTGGGTTCTTGGCGTGCGTGCGCTTGCGCCGTGTTGTTGTCATTGCTTGCTGGTCCTTCGCATGCGTACCAGGCTCGCGAGCCCTTGCCGCTGCCGGTCGAGGGGCTTCAGGTGCGGCCGATGTACGTCACATCGCTGGGCCGTGTGTCCGACGAACCGTTCGAAGAGATGGAAGTGCCCACCCCGGCACCCCAGGGCTCGCAGTGCCAGGAGGTCAGCGTTCTCCCGAGCGAGGGCTTCGAGGGAGGCACGTACTTCGTGCAGGCGGGCTTTGTCGAGAACGAGATCGCCGCGGTCAGCTACACCCTTGATGCCTCGCTCTTCCCGATCCGGATCGATCTGATCGAGGCGCTCATCGGCACCGGTCCGTCGGGCACCAGCGTGCCGACAACAACCGAGTACACGATTCTCGTCTGGGACGGCACACCCGCCACGGGCACGCTGCTTGTCTCCGTCTCATCCGATGGCGACATCATCCCGCACGTCCAGCTTCCCGCGCTCTCGCAGGCACAGGCCGTCAACGTCAACTTCCTGGTCGACCCGGGCGACCCCGAGCAGATCTTCGTCAACAACATCTCGGGCACGAATACCTTTTCGGTCGGTATCCGCATCGACGAGCACAACAACCAGATCGGGAACGGCTGCTTCCCAGCACCATCGCAGACGGCGAACGCTTTTCCCATGACCGATACCGACGGCGCGAACCAGACTCAGAACTGGATCCGCGCGATCGACTGCGGTCCGCTGGGCTGCCCACCGGGCTGGAGCAGCTTCGCGCAGTTCCCGCCGCTCTGCACCCCCAGCGGCGATTGGATGATCCGCGCGACCTGGACCAGTTTTACTTGCTCCGACGACACCGGCGCCTGCTGCGAAGACGATGGCTCCTGCTCGGAGCTCACCCAGTCCGAGTGCGTTGCCAGCGGGGGCGATTACCAGGGCGACGGCACGACCTGCGCCGGCGTGACCTGCCCGCTGCCGACCGGTGCCTGCTGCCTGAGCAACGACAACTGCCTGCTGCTCGATGAGGCCGCGTGCGATGTGGTCAGCGGCGCATGGCAGGGCGCGGGCAGCGCGTGCAACGGCTCGGCCTGCCCGCGTGGCGCGGCATGCCTGCCCGACGGCACGTGCGTCGCGGGTGTGACCGAGTTTGAGGCCGAGCAGCTCGACGGGGTCTACCTCGGCAACGACACGACCTGTGCCGACGCCGACTGCCCCCAGCCGCTCGGCGCCTGCTGCGTCACTACGAGCAGCGCGTGCCTGGTCCTGAATGAAGCAGACTGCGGCCTGGTGCCCAATGCAGTCTGGCTCGGCGCAGGCTCGATCTGCGATTCCAACGGCGACGGCATCCCCGGCGGTGGGTGCATACCGCCAAAGGATTGCCCGGGCGATGTCAACGGCGACGGCACGGTCAACGACTCGGACTACTTCGCATGGGTCACCGCCTTCATCGGCGACCTGCCCGAGTGCGATGTCAACGGGGACGAGAACTGCTCAGACTCGGATTACTTCGCCTGGGTTACTGCCTTCATCGGCGGCTGCTGACGCTGGAGCGCGACGCGCGGCCCGCGACTAGGCTGTCAGTGTGAGCTCCGGAGGTACCGAAAACAACGCGCCGGATACACCTGCGCTCCCGACGCTTCAGCCCGAGTCACCCCGCTACTACGGCTGGGTCATGCTGCCAGTGGCGTCGGTGATGATCATCGCGACGCTGCCCGGCCAGACGGTCATCGTCAGCCAGTTCAACACGCCGATCCGTGAATCCCTTGGGCTCAGCGCGATCGCGCTGTCCGAGGCATACTTCCTCGGGACCATGCTCGCGGCCCTGCCGCAGGCCCTGCTCGGGAAGCTCTCGGACCGGATCGGTCCACGCCGGGGCACAGCGCTGGTCGTCATGGCCTTCGCGCTGGGCATGCTGGTGCTGGCCAACGCGCGTGGCCTCGCGGCGATCACGCTCGGTTTCTTCCTCGTCCGCCTGCTGGGCCAAGGTGCGCTGGGCATGCTTTCAAGCCACGTGCTCGCGTTGTGGTTCGAGCGACGCCTGGCGACAGTCGAATCCATCAAGCACGCCTGCATGGCCCTTGCGGGCGTCATCGCGCCTATCGGCGTCGTCGCCCTGATCGAAGCGCGCGGCTGGCGCGAGTCCTACGCGATCCTGGCGGTCATCGTCGCGGGCGCGGTCCTCCCGCTGGTGGCGACGGTGTTCCGCGACCGCCCGGAGCAGATCGGGCAGCACCTCGACAACGAGCCGCCCGATGCGCATGCGCAGTGGCGATCGGCGAGGCGCGCCCACCAGGCGATCGTGCCGGTGTTCACCCTCGGCCAGGCGCTCGCGAGCCGAGCCTACTGGCTCCTGCTGGTCCCGAGCGTGTTCAGCGGGCTGGTCGGCACCGCCATGCTCTTCCACATCCAGCCGATTCTGACAGAGAAGCTCGCCGGGGGGCTGGCGGCGACAGACGCAGAGACGGTGGCCCGAGGCGGCGCGCAGGCCGTCGCGTTCTGGTCGGGAGCACTGTTTGTCGGGCTGGTCGTGGGCGGTCCCATCGCCGACCGGTTCCCCACCCGATCGATCATGCCGATGGCCACCCTCGGCCTCGCCCTGTCGGCGGGGATCCTCGCCGCGTCGCAGAGCGCCTGGCAGGCCTCGCTAGCGATGGCTGTATTCGGCGTCGCGCAGGGCATCCTGATGTCGACAAGCGGGCCCGCGGTCGCCAGGTTCTTCGGCCGACCGCACCACGGGGCGATCCGCGGGTTCATGACCACCGTGATGGTCGCTGGTACGGGTATCGGCCCGCTGGCGTTGACCACGCTGGCTGAACTGCTGGGCGGTTCGTTTGCGTTCGGTCTGTGGCTGTTCGCTGCAGCCTCCGTTCCGATCGCCGCCGCCTCGGCCCTTATCCGTCGACCGATCGCACCACACGCGGCCTGAACGTGAGCTGAACGGGGGCTGACGCTTCTGCGTCGAACGCGGCCCGCACCCGGACCGGGACCGGGAGCGGTGACGGCGAGGAAAGAAACCGGCCCGCGACATCTGGGAATAACACTCGAACGAACCCGGTTCTATGTCTTCAGAGCGGTTCACCCGGCGGGTAGACCACAGGAAACGAGGCACAGCAATGCGACGGATACGGGAAACTGCGGAACGCCTCGCACAGCAGGCCGCCGACGCAGCCCACATCGCTGCTCTCGGCCTGATGGTGACCACAACCGCCCACGCCGGCTCGGCCCTCGGACAATCCGGCGACTCCGACAAAGACACAACCAATGAGCAATCCATGACCACGCCCGATACGTCGGCTGGCACACCCCTCGCCGATGCACTCACGGAGCGGAAGCAGGCCTTCCTCAAGCGTGCCGCACCCGAGACGGCGGATCTGTATGACCGCGGCGTCGAACAGGTCGACGAGCTGAACCTCACCGCTTCGGCTCTGAATATCGGTGACAGTGCCCCGGCATTCGAGCTCCCGAATGCCACCGGTGACACCACCGCGCTTACCCAGCTCCTCGAGGCCGGGCCCGTCGTCGTCACGTTCTATCGCGGCGGCTGGTGCCCGTACTGCAACATCCAGCTGCGGGCCTATCAGCAGCGGCTTTCGGAGATCCAAACGCTCGGCGCCTCACTTGTCGCGATCAGCCCCGAGGTCCCGGACGAGTCGCTCTCGACACGCGAGAAGAACGCCCTCGGCTTTCACGTGCTCTCCGACGCGGGCAACGCCGTGGCCGACGCCTTCGGCGTCCGGTACCGCCTGCCAGACGAGCTCGTCGACGCGTTCAGCGGCAGGTTTGATCTTGAGCAGTACAACGGCGATGGATCCTGGACCCTCCCGCTCGCAGCAACGTACGTGATCGATCGCGAGGGCGTGATCCGCTGGACCTATCTCTCGGCCGACTACCGCGAGCGTGCCGAGCCCCAGGCGATCATCGATGCCCTCAGTGCACTGAACGAAGACGGCTGACAGCCGACATCCACGAGCCCCTCACCGCCCGGACGGCCCCCTCCGACCGGGCGACCCGAAACCGACGCCTTCCCGGGCGTCGGTTTTTCTTCGTGCCCCCGCCTCCGGTATCCTGACGATGCATGACCATCCGGACCAAGCTCTTCCTCGCGCTCCTGGGCTTTTCGATCGGCCCGCTGCTGATCGGCACGCTGGTAGCGCGCGAGAACATCATCGGGCTGCGGTCATCGCTGGCAACGCTCACGCATGAGCAGCTCACGGCGATGTCGAGCGAAACGCGGATGCAGCTCGTCGAGAAACAGGCCGCGCTGCTCGAACGCAACGCGGCTCGCACGGCGATCGAGGTGCGGGCCGCCGTGCACGAGCTCGAACGCCTTGATCGCGGTGGCGAGCCGATCGCACCCGCGACCTCGATGGTGTTCACACCGGATGATTTCGACAGCCCCGAAGCCCCGCCGCCCGGGCTCGATACGGTGCCAGGGCAGTACCGCATCCAGGAAGACGGCACGCGTGAGCCGATCCTCGCGAGCCTGGAGACGCCCGTGTTCGTGCTCGCCGAGGACGCGGACCCCGAGCAGCTCGAGCCCGAGATCATGGTGCTCAGCGGGCTTGCGGCTTTTTTCCGCTCTCGAGATATGACCCCCGACGGCGCTTATCCGTCGCGGAGCCGGTTCGCGGCGCTCGAAGGCTCGGGGCTGCACGTCTCCTGGCCGGGTCGTGGCGGCTATCCGGAGGGCTTCGACCCGACCCGCCGCGTGTGGTACCAGCAGGCCGTGACATCTCTAGACCCGAACGGTGTGATCTGGACCAACCCTGCGATCGATGCCCCGACGGGCCAGGTCCGCATTACGTGCGCCGCCGCGGCATATCGGGACGACGGCTCCGTGCTCGGTGTCGTCGGCACCGACCTCTTGCTACTTGACATCATCCGGGAGATCCAGCTTCCGGGGACCTTCGCGGGCGTCTCCGAGGCGATGCTGGTCCGGCTGGGCGATCCGCCGCCGGAGGGAGTGCCCGAGCCGGGACCGCAGGTCTACGCGAGCGCGGCGTACGACGAGTTCGGCGGCGCGACATGGGACTCACCGGTTGCGCTCGAACGGTTCGGCGCCGACAACCGCCTCGCTGACGGCCGCACGCTCGGAACAGCGCTCGCCGAGGCGATGCGATCGGCCGATCATGACACCATCGAGCTGCCGCACAAGGGCGTGGATTGGTACTGGACGTTCCAGCGGCTCTCGCAGTCGGATCTGTACGTGCTCGTCGGTCTCAGCCGCGAAGCCGCCGAGTCGGCCGCGGGCACCGTTACGAACGAGATTACCACCACGATCGACCGAACACGTACCCAGAATCTGATCGTGGCCGGCATCGTCGTGTCACTGGTGGTCCTGGTGGGGCTGTTCGGCGCACGCTCGATCACCAAGCCGATCCGCTCGCTGGCAGCGACAGCGATAGCGATCGCCGACGGCAACCTGGACGCAACGGCCGACGTGCGCAGCCGCGACGAGATCGGCACCCTCGCCGCGAGCTTCAACGACATGGTTCCGAAGCTGCGTGACCAGCTGCAGGTCCGCGAGTCGCTCGCGATGGCCAGCGAGGTGCAGCTGCATCTTCTTCCTGGGCAGCCACCATCGATCGATGGCTTCGATATCGCAGCGCGGAGCATCTACTGCGACGAGACCGGCGGCGATTACTATGACTTCTTCCACCGGACCAACCTGGGCGACGATCGGCACGCGATCATCGTCGGTGATGTAACTGGTCATGGCATCGTTGCTGCGCTGCTGATGACGACCGCTCGTGCGCTGCTGCAGGCATCGATCGACCAGGAAGCCGGTCCGGCAGAAGTCCTGACCCGTGTCAACACGCACATGGCCCGCGATTCCCGGAGCGGGCAGTTCATGACGCTGTACTACCTGGCGGTGCGTGCCGGCAGCCGGGCCGTGCGGTGGGTCAGCGCGGGCCATGATGCGGCGATCATCTACGACGTTGACGCCGAGGACTTCTCGGAACTCGGCGGGCACGACATCCCGCTCGGGATCGATGGTGGCTGGACGTTTCAGGCCGAAGTCGGCGAGCTGCCCCGTCGCTGCGTGCTGCTGATCGGGACCGACGGCATCTGGGAAGCCCGATCGCCCGACGGTACGATGTTCGGCAAGGACCGCCTGCGCGAGCTCATCCAACGCCACGCGGATGAGTCAGCCGACGCCATCGCTAACACAATCCTGGAGGCGGTGGTCGGCTTCCGCGGTGACGGCCCGCAGACGGACGACATCACGCTTGTGGTCCTGAAAACGGATAGCTAGCCCCCTGAACGGGTCAGGAGCCCCCCGCACCTGTACGGGCGCGCCCCGCGCATCGGACGAATTCGTATCCACGCGTCGATGACTTCAACCCGCCCGCCGATGGGCCGGCGTCGGTGGTTGTCCGCGTGGTCTGCACCCGCATGCAACACTGCCGACTGGGAACCCCACTGGCGAGCCAGCCACGGAGCACGCGATGGCCAACCACTCCAAGATCCCGACCGCCAAGCACGGCATGCCCTTCGAATCCAGCGAGCGGCTGATGCACGGCTTCCAGCGGTTCGCAGCGAACAACGCCGCGGGCGGCATCCTGCTCATCCTCGCCACGGTCGCCGCCCTCATCTGGGCGAACTCCGGCGGTTACGACATCTACCACTACATCTTCCACGACATGTACCTGGACCTGAAGATCGGCGGCGACCCAGCCAAGCCCGACAGCGGCTGGCACGTGCCGCATATCCACAACCTGACGTATCTGATCAATGATTTCCTGATGGCGATCTTCTTCCTGTTCATCGGGCTGGAGATCAAGCGAGAGATCGTGCAGGGCGAGCTGCGCAGCCCCAAGAAAGCGGCCCTGCCGATCGCGGCAGCCATCGGGGGCATGGCCATCCCGGCGCTGATCTACGCGGCGTTCAATGTCGCCATGCCCGTGAAGGACGAGGCGGGCAACGTCATACAGACGATGAACGGCTGGGGCGTGCCGATGGCGACTGACATCGCCTTCGCGCTGGGCATCCTCATGCTGCTGGGCAAGCGGGCCCCGCTGTCCCTGAAGGTCTTCCTGACCAGCCTCGCGATCGTCGATGACCTGGGCGCGCTGCTGGTCATCGCGATGTTCTACACCGACAAGCTCAACGGCACATCGCTGGCGTGGGCGGGCATCGTGCTCGCGGCCCTGTTCGGGCTCAACATGCTCCGGTTCCGTCACCCGCTGTTCTACATCGTGCCAGGCGTCGCGCTGTGGGTGCTGGTGCTCGACAGCGGGGTGCACGCGACGATCGCCGGCGTGCTGCTCGCGCTGACGATCCCGGCCCGGAGCCGGGTAAACGCGGATCGGTTCATCGATTCGACGCGCGACGCGGTCGATCACTTCGAGAACAAGGGCCACGACGGCAAGACGCCCTCAGAAAGCTCAGCGCAGCGCGCCGCGGCGTACGCCATCCGCGAGAATGTCCAGCAGGTCATCCCGCCGCTGCACCGGATGGAGCACGCGCTGCACGGCTGGTGCGCGTTCTTCATTATCCCCGTCTTTGCGTTCGCCAACGCGGGACTGCACCTCGAGGGCGACGTCGTCGCCATTGCCGGCGATCCGGTAACGCTCGGCGTCTTCTTCGGCTTGGTTGTCGGCAAGCCGCTGGGCGTCTTCGGCGCGAGCTACCTCGCATGCAAGCTCGGGCTGGCGTCGCTGCCTACCGGCGTGAGCTGGCGGCATGTGCTCGGCGCGGGCTGTCTGGCCGGCATCGGCTTCACGATGGCGCTGTTCATCGCCAACCTGGCGTTCAAGACCGACCAGCTGCACCTGGACGCCTCGAAGATCGGCATCCTCGCCGCATCGCTGGTCTCGACCATCCTTGGCATCGGGGTGCTGATGACCTGCAAGCCCGCCGAAACGGACCAGGGCGTGAGCGCAGACGATGCAGACCCGGCGATACTCGAACAACTGAACAACCCTGACCGTGCCAACGCCGGCATGCCGATCGCCAAGGCCGGCTGACGATCGATCAGTCGACCGGCGCAGGCCTCCGACGCCGGGGCTCATGGATCGCTGTCACCGCGTCCTTGTTCAGCCCCGCGCGGATCGGTCCGTCCTTGATCCGCTCGAAGCTGCGCTCGGCGTTGGCCCGCGAGTACTCGGTGCCGATGAAACCCCGGCCGTAATGGTGCGCCATCACGCCGGTGGTGCCGGATCCCAGGAACGGGTCGAGCACCAGATCGCCCTCGCGGCTGGTCGCCAGCACGACACGCTCGAGGTAGACCTCGGGCAGCTGGTTGTCGTGCTCGTGCCGGCGTTCCTTGTTGTTTCCCTGGATGCGGCCCCAGTACCGGCCGTACCAGACATCCATCGGCACGCGGCGTCCCGCGGGCATGCCGTCGCGCTTGGCCTGCGTCCGCGGGTCGAAATACGTCGACGCCCGGTCGGAGATCTCCAGCACAGGCTCGGGGTTCCAGCGTCGATCGGGGTGAGACGGCGACTTGCAGAAGTAAAGCGCGTGCACCTTGCTGTTGATGAACCGGCTGGTGGTGTTCTGCCCGAAGCGGTAGTGCCAGACGCACCAGTTGACCATCGCCAGGCCCCGCTGCTTCAGGTGCACGACGATCTCGGCCGCCCAATCGTCCGGGATGTTGACCCACATCGATCCGTGCTCGGCGAGCGCGCCGACGCATAGATCGAGCCAGTCGTATGTGAACGACAGGTACTCGCTGTCGGGCATCTTGTCGTGCCATTGGTCGTACGCGCGGGCCCAGTTGAACGGGGGGTCCGCGAACACCAGGTCGATCTGCGACTTCTTGACCTGCGGGATCTCGGGGAGCAGCTCCCGGCAGTCGCCGACGTAGACGCGGACCGCGTCGGCCCTGCCGGCCTCGGCACGGAGCCGACGGCCCTTCTGGAACTCGGGTTTGCGTGCCGCCAAGGCTCAGTCACCCCCGTCCCGGGCTTCGGGATCGAGCAGCCCCATCTGCTCGTATTTCTCGACGTACTTCTCGGCGAGCGCCGTCTGCTTGTTGGCCAGATCGATCTTCCTGCCGTCGACGAACGCCTGCTCGACACGCGTCGCGTGCTCGAGGATGTGCCCATCGGTGACGATCAGCGTCGCGGCCTTGCCGGGCTCGATCGACCCAAGGGCAGCATCGACTTCGAGGATCTCCGCGGTCGAGAGCGTCACGCCTCGCACACCCAGCTCCATGGGCAGCCCGAACGCGATGGCCTTCGACGCGTTGTAGGGCAGGTTGCGTTCGTGGCCCGTTCGATCGCTCGACGCAAGGCACCACCGCACGCCCAGCTCTGTGAGCCGCGACGGCAGGGTGTACGCCTCATCATGGGGCGAATCGTCCCGCTTCGGGAAGCGCTGCGTGCCCTCGATGATGATCGGCACGTCGTGCTGCAGCAGCAGATCCGCGCACAGCGGGGCATCGTGACCGCCGATGATCACGGGCCGCAGCCCGAGCCCGGTCGCCCAGACAACCGAAGCCGTGATCTGGTCGAGCTCGTTGGCAAAGATAAACACCGGTCTCTCCGGTGGTGCGCCGTCGGGCCCCGGCAGGACGGGGCGCAGGGCCTCGAACCGGATCGAGGTCTCAGGGTTCTCGCCGCCGAGATAGCTCTGCGCCTCGCGGAAGAACGTGTCGATCTCGCCGATCCGCGTACGGATGCGTTCACGCTGCTCCGCGTCGGGCTCGTCGGCCCACCAGTCCTGGCTCGGATGCATGCTGGGCCAGTTCACGATGACGCCGGCGTCTTCGCGCAGCGCCATGTCCTCCCAAGTCCAACCTTCGGCCCGCATGATCGATGCCGTGCCGGGCACCGCGCCGTTCGAGGGGAACGCGACGAAGGTCAGGATGCCGTTCGAGCGCGTCACCGGGATCAGCGTCGAGTCGGGGTTGACAGCAGTTGCGGCGCGTGCCTCGGGCGTGAAGCGACCGACCTCGTCGAAATCACGCGTCTGGCGGACCGAGGCGACCTCGGTCAGGCCGAGTTCCGTGACCGGCGCGATCAAGCCCGGCCAGACGTGCCGGCCCTCAAGGTCCAGCACATCCGTGTCGCGGCCGAAGATCTTGTCACCGGGCCCGGCTTCCACGATGACACCGTTCTCGAAGCTGACATAGCCGGGGGCGTACGTCTCGCCCGAGATGGTGTGCACGATCGCGTTGGTCAGCGCCACGGGCCTCTGCTGCGCGGGCGCACTGACGCCGAGGTCCTGTGCGCACGTCCAGGAAGCGAGAACGAGCGATGCAACCAGCGCCGAGAGGTTGTGCAAGCAGCGGGCCATCATCGGATCATCCCCATATGTGACATCCCGCAGCCGCAGTCGCCCGGCTGCATCGGCGTGCCGAGCGACCTGCCCTCGAGCCAGAGCGCCCGATGGTGAGCCCGCAGCGCATCGATCCGGATCCGCTCGGCAAGGGTTATCCTCCGATCCGGCGGCGCGTCGACGGCCTCGGGCGGCCCGTCCCCGCTGCCATCGTCTCCCACCGAGCCGTCATCCTCTGAGCTGGGCGACTCGATCAGCTTCGCGATCAGCCGCGCACGCTCGGACGCGATCCGGTCGCGGTGCGCCGCATCGATCGACTCGGACCAGTACTCGCGCCCATCGATGAACGTGTGAAGCACACGGCTGAAGCTCGAGAGCGGGTCGCCGGACCACACAGTCAGGTCCGCGTCCTTGCCGGCCTCGATCGAACCGACCCGTTCATCGATGCCGAGCTGCCTCGCAGGAACGATCGTGACGACATCCAGCGCTGCCGAAGGCGAGGGCGTGAACCGCGGGCCGAGGTCCTTGCCGTACTTGATCATCTTCGCCGCTTCGGTGTTCATCCGTCGCACGAGGTTGTCCGAGTCGCTGTTGAAGCTCACCGGCGTGCCGGTGGCGTAGAGGATTGGGCCCGCGTGCGGAATCGCATCCTGCACCTCGACCTTGTACGCCCACCAGTCGCTGAACAGGCTGCCGCCGAGCGAGTGGGCCTTGACGGACTCGGCGACCTTGTACGTCTCGAGCCCATGCTGGTAGCTCCCGATCGTAAAGCCGAAGTCGCGCGCGACGTTGGCGAGCATCACGATCTCGTCCTGCCGGTAGCTGTGGCAGTGTACGAGCCGATCGCCCGCGAGCACCTCGACGAGCGGGTCGAGCTCTAGGTCGCGACGCGGGAGGCTTTCACCCCCGGCCACCGGCTGGTTACCCGCGACCGTGGCGAAGCTCTGGGCGAGCGACGCGGGCACGTCCCACCACTCGGGCCGGGCCGAGTTGGTCGACAGGAACGCGTGCCACCGCGCCGCGTAGGCCTGCGCGGCGGTGAATCGATCGCGGAGCAGCGAATCGACTCCCATGCGTGTCTTGGGGTACCGCGTCGTGTAGCGATCGCCCCAGTTGACCTGGACAACATTCTCACCGAGCGCGAACTTGATGCCGGGCGTTGCGCCCTGCATGTGCATATCGCGCGGGTGCGGCACGCCCCATCGCACCTTCTGGATCACGTTCTGCCCGCCGATCACATTTGCCGATCCGTGCAGCGTGTTGACCGTGGTCACGCCCGCGGCGAGCTGCCGGTACCAGTTGATGTGGTCCGGGTCGCTCGTGTCGGCCATCCGGACCTCGGCCGTGATCGCCTGACCGGCCTCGTTGGTGCCGAAGGTCCAGGTGCCCGTGTGGCTGTGAGCATCGATCAGCCCGGGCGTGAGGTGCGCACCGTCGAGGTTGATCACCTCGAAGCCCTCCGGGATATCCAGCCCTGCCTCGGGAACCTCGCCGACGGCCACAATCACCCCGTCCTCTATGGATACATACCCACGCTCGATCACGCCGCCAGGACCGCTCGTCCACACAGTCGCGTTGATCAACATCAGCGTCCGGGGCTCGGGGCGATCCGCTACGGCGTAAGGACCGAACGGCACGCCGCGGATCGGCGCAGGCACCGTGTACGAGCCGCCGGGCTCAGGCGCGTCTTCCTCCGCCGACGCTCCCGGCTCGTCGTCGGCAGCGTCCGCTTGAGGATCGCGCACCGCGTGCCACGCGAAGCTGGAGCCGTCGGGCATCAGCCCGCTGCCGAGGATGCGGTCGATGGCCTCAGCCTGCCGCGTCAGCACACCGGACATCACATACGTGCCGGTGCGACCCTCAAGGCCGTCAACCAGGAAGCTGATCGCATCGCCGGTGATCGAAACGCCGCGGGCCTCTACCGTCTGTGGCTCTGCTTCCTGCTCATCCGGCTGACGTTCTTCGACCAGCTCGATCTTGTCACCATCAACCGAGAGCTGTATCGCCCAGTCGGGCGCCTGCTCATCGCCGACGCGCAGGATCCAGCGGCCCTCGAACGGGTGATCGTTGTCGCGGCTGATCTCGTGACGCAGACCCCCGATCCAGACATCCCGTATCTCGGCTTCCTCGTCATCTGGATCGAACAGCGGCCCGCTGGTGACGACAAGATCCGCGGGCCGACCCGCCTCGATGACGCCGAACCTATCGCTCAGACCGAGGATCTCCGCCGGCACGGTCGTGACACCCGCGAGCGCCAAGACAGGATCCAGCCCGTGCTCGACAGCGGTGCGTAGGTCGTCGTGGAACGCGCTCAACGAGCGGCGCTTGCTGCTGGTCAGCGCCACGGTCGCACCGGCGTCGATCAGCCTCGCCGCGGTCGTCGGCGCCTGCTCCCAGAGCATCATCGTCTCGAGCTCAACCCGCTCCGCCTCACCGACCGAATCGACGTCCGGCTTCCGAGGGAACAAGAGCGGCAGCACGATCGGCCGCGATGTCGACGCGATCGCCTCCACGCGTCGGATCTCCCGCCCGGAGCCGACCACGACGATATCGCGCTGGAACTCACGCGCGAGCGCATCGGCCTGGAACACTTCGAGCTCGTGATCCGTCTCGAAGAAGACACGCTCGGCGGTGCCGATCGAGTCCAGCGCGTTCGACGCGACTTCACCCGTCGACGAGCCGGTCTTCTGATGGTAGATCGCGTCGTAGAAGACCTGCCTGATCAGTGCGACCGCGCCCATCTGGCTCGTCGGATAGGTCAGCTCGCCTCCCCAGCCGCTTCGGATAAAGTCCATCGTCTCGAAGGCACGGACCATGTGCACGGTTGGGCCGTCGCTCGCCTCGTTCTCCGGCGGAACGCCGGTCGAGACTACCGCGCCCAATCCGCGGAAGATCCCGCCGTCCGGCGCGATCGCGGCCGCCACAAAGCCCAGGCCGCGCAGCGACTCGGATTGCTCCGCACTCAGCCCCGGTCCGTCGAGCACATCGCGTCCGGGAAGCACGTTGGGGCTCCAGTGCCCGCCGGGGCGATGGCTGTCGAGCTCGTGCCCATCGACCTCGAACCAGGGCTCCAGGAAGCCGGCATAGATGTGGTCGTCCTCGTCGAGCGTCCAGACGCGGAAGCCGGTCGTGTCGAGCGCGACCACCCGAGAATCCTCGATTACCGCCGCGATCCGGCCGTCCTCGACCCGGATGATGGGCACCTGCTCGGCGGGGATCGTCTCGCCAGGCGAGAGGTGCACCGTGCCACCGATAATCAGGTGCCGTCCCGGGTCGACCACGCGTGGCCCGTTCTGTGGCGGGACGAGCACGCTATCGCCCGTCGGCTGCGCCGAAGCGCTGGAGAAGCTCACAACGCACGCAAGCGACGACGCCCGCGCGCTGCACCGCATCGCCGAAACGAATCCGCCCATCAGGCTCTCCCGCGCCGTGTTCACACCACGCTCGAATCGAGCATCGCCGCCCTCAGCACCCCCGCGGGACGGCTCCGCAGCAGCCTAGCCGCTCGCACGCGCGGACGCGAACCGCAACCGAATCCGCTCGCAGAACAACGAACCCGAAGCAGAACGCTGTTTGGGATCTGCCCTGGTCATCCGGCCGCTAGGATCCGCCTCGACATACCTCAGCGATCACATGCAATAGACCACAAGGCGGGAGCGACCCATGAGCAGCGGACCGATCGAAGGCAATGCCGTCATCGGCCAGTCGGGCGGCCCGACGGCCGTCATCAACGCAAGCCTCGTCGGCGCGGTCCTCGGGCTGCGTGGCGTTGGGCAAGTCCAGCGCATCCTCGGCATGCGCCACGGGGTCCGCGGCCTGACCCAGGACAACCTGGCCGATCTGACCGACACGCCCGAGGCCACGCTCGACGCCCTCCGCCACACGCCCTCGGCCGGGCTCGGATCCACGCGCGACAAGCCCGACGCCGACTACTGCGCCCGCATCCTCGAGGCCTGCCAGCGCCACAGCATCCGCTACTTCTTTTACATCGGCGGGAACGACAGCTCCGACACCTGCCGCATCGTCAACGAGCTCTCCAACGAAGCAGGCTACGAGCTGCGCTGCTTCCACATCCCCAAGACGGTCGACAACGACCTGATGACCAACGACCACACGCCCGGCTTCCCATCGGCAGCGCGCTTCGTCGCCAAGGCCCACATGGCCGACAGCCGGGACAACGCCTCCATACCCGGCATCAAGATCAACATCATCATGGGCCGACACGCGGGGTTCCTCACCGCTGCCAGTGCGCTGGCCCGACACGATGCCGATGACGGCCCGCACCTGATCTACGTCCCGGAGACGGCCTTCGACCTCGAACGATTTGTCGACGAGGTTGCGACCGTCTACGACCGACTCGGCCGCTGCCAGATCGCCGTCAGCGAGGGCATCCAGGACAAGGACGGCCAGTCGATCGGGGCCATGCTCATCCAGGGCGAGACCGATGCGCACGGCAACGTGCAGCTTTCAGGGTCGGGGGCGCTGGGCGACCAGCTGGCCAACATCCTCAAGACACGCCTAACGCCGGCAGGCGGCAAGCCGCCGCGCGTCCGAGCCGACACGCTCGGCTACCTCCAGCGCTGCTACCCGGATGCCTCCCCGGTCGATGTCGCCGAGGCCGAGGGCGCCGGGCGACACGCGGCCAAGCTCGCGGCGCAGGGCGACTTCGATGGCTCGGTCAGCATCCAGCGGCTGGGCGATGCCCCCTACGAAGCGGGGTTCAAGCGTGTCGAGCTTGCCGATGTCGCCGCCAAGACCCGGCACATGCCGCCCGAGTTCCTCAATGGCACCAGCAACGTCTCGCAAGCGTTCATCGGCTACTGCACACCGCTGGTCGGTGAGCTGCCGGCATTCGCGCGTCTCTAATTGAAATCCCCCCCGCAAAGCGAGGGGGACCGTACCTCGGCATGCGCGGGCCGCGTTACTTGCGTGTGTACGTGGACGAGCCGTTCATCGTCCACTCGGCGTCCGGCGTTGCTCGCTCGTAAAACTCATCGACCACGGTGCGGTCGTCGACCTGCTTGGAGACGATGCGCATCTCACCGCCCATGCCGCTCTCGCCCTGCGTGATGAACGTATCGCCCTCGAACCAGCCTCGGTGCACATGCGCCTTGGTCGACATGCTGTCCATCCAGATCGAGACGTACTCGCCCGCCGCGTTGTCATAGCCGACGTATGCGATGCCGTCGAACGGCTGGCCCATCATGTCATCAAGGTGATATCTGGTCTGGACGAATCGCCCGCCGAGCACCCATTCTGTCTCCATCGTGCCGCCCGAGCCGACCGTCGTAACACCATCCTCGCCGGGCATCATGAACTTGGCATCGACGTCCCAGTCGCCGACGGCATAGTCGAGCTTGCGATGGTGCTCTCCGGGCGTGCCCAGTGCGATCCACTGCGCCATCATTTCTTCCTGAGACATGCCCTCTTCGGGCTGCGCGGTCGCGGCGTGGGCTGGGCTGACCGCCTCATCAAGCATTCCGCCAACGATGACGCCTGTACCCAGCAGCGCCGCTGCGCCGAAAACCGATCCTGTTCTGCAAGATGCCATGCTCGTGGTCCTTTCGTGCTGCGGTTTGCCGCGCAATCACTTGCGCCGGGTGTACTCGATCTTGAAGCCCTCAACCTCACCCATCGGTGTGATGTACATCCTCGTGAAGGACGAGTGGTCGTCGTCTTTCTGGTGCAGGATGTCCCTGTACCGCATGGTCATGCCGCTGGCTGGGTTTGTTTCTTCGCCGTGCATCGCGAGCGTGTTGTCATCAACAAGTCCGCCCGTGGTGTAGCTGATCTGGTTGGCCGTCGAGTCGATCCAGACACCCTGGTACTCGCCCTCGACGGAGCTGTAGCCCATGATCGAGACTCCCGAGTAGGGCTCGCCCATCATCTCGCCCTCCCAGGTCCCCCTGAGGAAGCGTCCGTCCATGATGAGCTCGTTCGTCATCGTGCCGTGCGATTCGAACTTCTCGCCGCCGGGCATCTCCGCGGTCAGGTGACCGTCCCACACACCGACCATGGCCTTCATGTGGCCGTGGTGCTCAGTCATCTTGTTGGCCTGCGCGTGCGCCTGCATCATCGCTTCGGCGTCCATCTGCTCCATCTCGGGTTGGACCTCGCTCGCGCCCACCAGTGTGCCGGCGCCGAACGCCAGACCCGCTGCAAGGCCCATCGCCGCAGCCAGACCGCTCTTGCCATGCAAGCAACACATCATCGGTATCTCCTTTGTCGCTGGTACGCGCGTGCTCTACGCAGACTCGGCGGGCGGACGATGCCTGCCAGCCATCCCGCGGCGTCGACCCGACACGCCCCCGCGCGCCGGGCTCACCGGAATGGCCACCGTGTCGGACATCCGGATCTGTTTCGAGAATATCGGACGGAGCCCCGCACCGCAAGATCGCAGACGCCGCCTGACGACCGCAGAACCCCGGCATTCAGCACTCGATCGGCACCCGCTCGACCATCTCCAGCCCGAACGCGTCGAGCTGCGGGTACTCGGTCGTCGAGTTGCTCAAGATCCGGATCCGGGTGAGCCCCAGCGCCCGCAGGATCTGGCTGCCCGTCCCGTACTCGACCATCGAAGAGGGCACGCTCCGCCTCGGCGTATCGGCTTCATCCAGGTCGAACGGCCGGGTGAGCCGCTGCGTGAGCGTGTCGTCGGCACCCGTCGGCCGGAGGTAGACGATCGCGCCCTTTCCGGCCCGCTGGATCATCCGCATCGAGCCCCGCAACGCATCCGCCGACGACCCCCCGCCCCCCGGGCCCGCGCCGAAGATATCGCCGAGCAGGTCCCGCCGGTGCACGCGCACCAGCGTCGGCTCGGGCACCTCAACCACCGAACCGTCGCCAGCACGGCGACCGATCTGCCCCACCGTCAACGCCAGGTGCGGCAACGGATCCACCACCGACCGGAACGCCACAAGGTTGAACGGCCCCTCGGCTGTCTCGATGATCTGGCCCTGCGCCGGCTCGATCCGTTCGACGAGCGACTGGCGGCCGAGCCGGTGCTCGATGATCTGCCGCACCGAGCACATCTTCAGGCTGTGCTGCTTGCACAGCTCGACGAGATCGGGCACGCGAGCCATAGCGCCATCGTCGCGCATGATCTCG
>JBCCZQ010000053.1:0-20802 GCA_039187315.1 Planctomycetota bacterium
AGAGCACCGAGGGCAAGGCGTACCTCAACCCGGTCTACCTCATGATGGACTCTGGCGCACGCGGCAACGTGAGCCAGATGCAGCAGCTCGCCGGCATGCGAGGCCTGATGGCCAAGCCGTCGGGCGAGATCATCGAGACGCCGATCCGGGCGAACTTCCGCGAGGGCCTGAACATCCTCGAATACTTCTCATCGACGCACGGTGCACGGAAGGGCCTGGCGGACACCGCGCTCAAGACCGCTGACTCTGGCTACCTGACGCGCAAGCTGTGCGACGTGGCGCAGTCGGTGATCATCAGCGAGCAGGATTGCGGCTCGAAGCGAGGCATCGTCAAGCGTGCGATCTACAAGGGCGAGCAGGTCGATGTCGCGCTGAGCGATCAGATCATCGGCCGGATCAGTGCAAACACGATCACGAACCCGAAGACAAACGAGACCATCGTTTCGCGCAACGACATGTTCACGCCAGAGTCCGCGGCCGCGATCGAGGCGATCGGCATCGATGCCGTTGTCGTCCGCAGCCCGCTGACGACCGAGAGCCAGTTCGGGTGTTCCGCGTTCGACTACGGCATGGACATGTCCACGGGCAGCCTCGTCGAGGAGGGCATGGCGGTGGGCATCATCGCGGCCCAGTCGATCGGCGAGCCCGGCACGCAGCTGACGATGCGGACGTTCCACACGGGCGGCATCGGCACGCGCACCATCGCCGAGAGCGAGTACCGGCCGGCCGCATCCGGCACGGTCGAGCTGCGCGATTGCTCCGAGGTGCCCACCAAGGACCGCGACGGCAACGATGTGATGGTCGTGCTGAAGCGCAACGGCGAGGTCGCGATCGTCGACGACGAGGGCCGGGAGCTCGAGAAGAGCAAGGTCCCCTACGGCGCGTACATCTGGGTGAAGCCCGGCGAGAAGGTCAAGGCCGGCTCGCAGCTGGTAACGTGGGACCCGCACCGGACACCGATTCTTGCCGAGAAGGGCGGCACGGTGCAGTACGTCGACATCGAGGTGGGCGAGACCGTCCGTGAAGAGGATGTCGGCCAGGGCAAGAAGGCGCTGCTGGTCATCGAGCACAAGGGCGATCTGCACCCCCAGATCAATATCGTCGACGGTGACGGGAACATCCTGGACTTCCACTACCTTCCGGCCAAGGCGCGGATCGAGGTGGGCGACGGCGACACGATCGAGGCCGGAGAGCTGCTTGCGCTCCAGCCTCGACAGGCCCAGGGCTCGCAGGACATCGTCGGCGGTCTGCCGCGTGTGACCGAGATCTTCGAGGCACGCAAGCCCAAGGATCCCGCGGTGATGGCCGAGATCTCCGGCCGTGTGGAGCTGCACAGCGACAAGCGCAAGGGCAAGATGACGATCCGTGTCGTATCGGACTCGGGTATCGAGAAAGATCACCACGTCCCGAACGACAAGCCGCTGCTGGTGCATACGGGCGACTTTGTGACCGCGGGCGATCCGCTGACCGAGGGTCCGCTCGTGCCGCACGACATCCTCCGGATCAAGGGCGAGGAGTCGCTTTGGGCGTACATGCTCGACGAGGTGCAGAACGTCTATCGCGCCCAGGGCGTGACGATCAATGACAAGCACATCGAGCTGATCCTGGCGCAGATGCTGCGGAAGGTCAAGGTCGAGAACCCAGGCGACACCACGCTGCTGCCGCAGGATGTGCTCGACAAGGTGACGTTCAAGCTGGAGAACAACCGTGTTGCGTCGCTCCTGAAGATCATGGAAGCTGGTGGCACCGATCTTCCGGTCGGAGCCCTGGTCGAGCGGGACGAGGTCAAGGAGGCCAACGCGAAGGCTGAGGCCGACGGCAAGGACCCGGCGAAGACGAAAAAGGCTCGGCCTGCCTCCGGAAGGACGCTGCTGCTCGGCATCACCAAGGCATCGCTGCAGAGCGACAGCTTCCTGTCGGGTGCGTCGTTCCAGGAAACGACCAAGGTGTTGACAGAAGCATCGCTCAAGGGCGCGGTCGACACGCTGGTAGGCCTGAAGGAGAACGTGCTGCTGGGCCACCTCATCCCGGCGGGCACGGGCTTCGCCGATCACCAGACGATCCGGGTCAAGACGGTCGGCGACCTGCCAGAGCTCGACGCAGACGACGAGGCATCGATGTACGCCGAGGCGGCCGAGGCCGCCGAAGCGCTCGGCGCGGGTCGCAACGACATGATCGGTGTTCCAACTGTCGAGGTTCGGGGCGATGTCGCGCTCGGTGAGCCGACACAGGCGGGCTCGGATTCCCCGAGCGAGCCAACGGTCGGGTCGTGATCGCGGGCGGTGAACGCTACTGCTCCGGCGTCTCGCCGGGGTCGGCAGCCGAATCCGTTGACGCGTCCTCCAGGATCCGTTCGATCTCGTGCGGCGGGAGCACGCTGTAGCTCGTCCGTCCGGTCGCAATCACGAGCCGCACATACGGCTCGCACATGCCACAGCCCGTGGAGCAGCCGGTCTGATCGGCAAGGTCTTCGAGCGTGACGGCGCGGCCGTCGCGGAGCCGCTCTGCGAGCTCGGTGAAGGGCACGCGATGGCAGACACAACGGTCGACGGGCATGGCGACTCCGTGTGATCCGCTAGCGTAGGTCGAACAGCTCGTTACTGTCGGCGTCACCGAACCAGCCGAGGCCGACCGGCTCGGGATCAGTCCGGTACAAGCCGCTGCTCGATGTGGCGGTTCGTGCGTGTGTCGAGACGTGGGTATCGAGCCAGGCGGTGTTGGCGTTGTCGGCGTGGCGGAAGTGCAGGCTCGGGTCGAGCCGGAACGGCCGCGCTTCGCCGAGGCTGGCGGGCTGGAACCGGGGCTCGGCGAAGCTGTATTCGATCAGGCCCGTGGGGGAGCGGTCGCCGACGAAGGCCGCATCGGTAAACGCGATGGTCTCACTGGGCCGGTCGGCGGCGTGCAGCGCGGCGCCGGCGATGTCGGTACGCAGGACGCCATCTCGGTCGCGCGTCTGGCCGAGGTAGGCGTTGTTGTAACCGTACCCACCTGCCGCGGTCTCGAACGCGCCGGTGTCGGCCGGGTCAGAGTCTTCGAGCGCTCGGGTCGTCTCGGCGAATGCGTCACAGGCTCGCACACGCCTCGACGAGGCATCGGTGTCAAGGTAGGCGGTGAGCGAGCCTCCCTGTGGTTCGAAGCGTTCGTTGCCGGACAACCGCGAACCGTGCCAGCGGGTGAGGTTGCTGAGGAAATCGGGTGCGCCCGGCGCAAGGCGTGCGTCGTGGTCGCCGGCGTAGAGGGTGTTGGCGGTCTGGAGCTGGCGGAGGTTGCTTGCGCAGGCGATGCGCTGCGAAGTCGCTCGGGCGGCACCGAGTGACGGGAGCAAGATCCCGATCAGCAACGCGATGATCGCGATGCTCACGAGCAGCTCGATCAACGTGAACCCCCGCCGACCTACCACGGATCGCACCCGTCGATGAACTGCGTGACCCATGCGAAGAAATCGCTATCGGTGATCAGCCCGTCGCCGTTCTGCTCCGCGACGGGGTCACCCGCGATGAAGGCCGTGACCCACGCGAAGAAATCGCTGTCCGTGACGGCGCCGTCGGCGTTGACGTCGGCCGGGCAGGGCGGGGCGGCGTCGGCGACGGCGTCGATCTCCGTCGAGACCTCGCCGAAGATGCCGCTGGGCACATCGACGGCGGTTGTCACGCGGATGAAGTCGAACCGGTCGATCTCGGCGCGGGTAAGCGTGCCGGGCATCACAGCCCAGCGGATATCGAACGCGTCGCCGCCGGCGGTGTCCTCGTCGATGCCGGGCGTTGTCGGGTCGTCGGGGATCGTGAAGAAGCTGGCAGGATCCGCTCCTGCGGGGAGCGCAGCGGTGGGGGTCGTATCGGCGTAGCCGAAGACGAATTCGACGCCGTCAGGGAAGCCCGGCGGCGGCTCGACCACGGGCCCGTTGAGCTCGGGTGGGAGCGGGAGCGTTGTGCCCTGTGAGCCCGCGATGGGGTAGAAGATGTCGTCGGCCAAGCCGTTGCTGTTGGCGTCTGGGGCGATCTCGATCAGGCCGACCTCGGCGAAGCGGCGGTTGGGGTCGCCGGCAACATAGAACGCGTTTCCGAAGACGATGGCGTCGAGGCCGAGGCGGTTGCGCGGGTCGTCAAAGACAGTGAAAGGCATGGCGAGCGTGATGGAGCCGCCGAACCCGCCGAGCGTGACGAGGCTGTCGAGGCCTGGCTCGATCGGCGTGCCCATACCCGGCGGTCCGAGCGCACGGTCAGGGTCGTTGAATGCCGGGTCGGTGACGAACTGGCCCGCTGCTGGGCTGTAGTCGAGGACGCGGTCGGCGAAATGCTGCGCATGGCACGCGAGAGGCGCCGTGGCGAGCAGCGTTCCAAGCGCGGTTCGCATCAGCGGCGCCTCCGGCTCGCGGCAATGCCCGCGATCGGCAGCAGCGTGAGCACCGCCGGCGCTGGGATGTTGTAGACAAATGCTTCGGAGGTTCCCAGGGTGAAGTTCGTCGCGGTAACGACCAGCTGATTGGTCGCGGCGTTGAAGTAGCCGCCGTAGAAAATGCCTGGACCGGCGGGCTGGAGCGTGAGCGTAGCTCCGCTGGTCAGATCAACAACGGTGGCGTCGCCCTGCTGTCCGGACTGCTGGCCCGCGATCAGCAGCAGATTTCCGAGCACATCGATGCTTGCCGCGCTGTTCGCCGTTGCGATGTTGTTCCCGTCTGTAAATGAGACGGGTGCCGATGGGAACGCGGCGTCGAACGAGCGGACTTCCCCTGTATCACCGGCACCCGCGTAGAGCGTCCCGCTGTCGAACGCCACCCCGCCCGAGAACAGCCCCGCGGGCGTAACAACCGTGTCGACCGTGCCGCCGGTCACGCCAAGGCGGTTGACGACGGTCGCGAAGGTCGAGCTCTCGGCGCCGGTGACGAACAGCGTGTCATCATCGGCCCAGTCGCCGCTGAAATTCGGTGTCGTGATGGCGATTTGCTGACTGCCGATATCGACCCCAGCACTGCTGATGTCGAGGTCGTAGACGCTGACCGCGTTGCTCGAATTGAATTCATTGTTGCCGACAGCGATGCGGTTGCCCGATGGGTTCACGCTGACAAAACTGGCACCGAAGCCGTCGCTGTTCGGTTGCGGGATGGTGTCGATCGCGGTGTAGCTCGAGCTGTTCGGTGCGGACTGGAGCAGAACCTCGCCGTCTGATGTCACAGCGAGCAGCCGCCCGTCTGGCAGGACATCGAATGCGCCGCCGGGCAGCGAGAAGCTGCCGACCAAGTCGAGGCCGATCGGCTGAGCCGCGGCCTGACCGGTGGCGACAGTGGTGGTAGCGAGGACAAAAGCGGTCGATGCAATCATGGCGGAGCGCATGGGCTCACCCTTCCCGTGTTCGTGCCGGGTCGCGCGGCACGGCTCCCGCTTGCTTGCCCGTGTACGGCCGAGGGCCGCGGACGGACCGACGGTGCCGCGCGGGTGCTCACGTGAGCGTGTCGGAGGAGCGGCGCGCCGGGAGCGGGCGCGGTGCTGCCGCCGACGCCCGAATCGCGCGGGCCGTCCAACGATGCAGCAAGGCAGGTCTTCCGGCTCCGGGCGTCGTCCGGCGGCCTTCCCGCGTGGCCTTGGTCCGGGATGGGACCGTGACCTGCAGTGGCGTGTTCGCCGGACGCGTGTGCCCGTTACGGCGGCGCGTCCGCAGCGGCTTCTCACCGCTTTCCCTTTTCACCCCGGGCTTGCCGGGGCACCTCGTGCGCAGCGAGTATAGCGGACGGCCAGTCGTTGGCAATGCGTCGTTTGGCGATCGGCGATGTTGAGATGGGAGACCGGTTTCTGAGAGAGGCTTGCCGTTGCACTTTCCGCGCGTACTTCGTAGGGCGTGTGGCTCGGAGACTGGAACCGGCGTCTGCGTGCGGTCGTATCGGGCCTAGTTCCTTCCGCCTGTGTTTTGGCGGGTTTGATGAGCATAATCCGGGGGCGATGATCGCCGCGTCGGGCTTGCATGCTGTTCGTCCGGCGCGGACCCGATGCGGGTACTCGGCCGGGCGCGGCGTTGTTTGTCGGTGCAGCCGCCCGGCCGGGGCCCGGTCCAACGAGGCGAGAGCATGCTTGGTCGCAGCGGACTTGCGGGGTGCGCTGGCGGTTGGTGCGCGCACAGCGTCCATCAGGCGAGAGCTGTTGAGGGGAAGAGGCAGAGGGGAGGAGACGGGGCCGCGGTATGTGGTCCTGGTGCGGCCGGGCGTGAACGCGTCGGGCCGCGCCTTGATGGAGACGCGGCCGATCCTGCTTCGTGCTTGCGGGTCCGTCGGCTGCCCCGGATCCCGCTTGAGCGTCCGGTCGCGCATCTCATCGAATCAGTTAATCCACCGGCCGGAGCGATCGTCCATGCGATCAAGCCGTGCGTGGGCAGATCGCACCGGGCGTGTGGTTCGATTTATTCGAACAGCGGCACGCTCCGCCGAACCTCGGCGAGTTCGGCCGTTGCGACCGCGAAGCTGCCTCCCGGGCGCAGGCATGCCGACCCGAACGCGCCATCCTTCCGGATCGCGTACATCGTCACGTTGAAGTTAGGGTTGCCGGCGTCGTCGAGCAGGCGTCGCTGCTTCGTTCGGCGTGCGATCGCGCGGAGGACTTCCAGGCAGGCCTCTGTGGGCGTCATGCCGCGGGCCATGTGGTCGACGGCCTGGTACGCGCCGCACGAGTGGATGACGGCCTCGCCGCGTCCGGTTGCACCGGCGGCACCGATGTCGTTATCGCAGAACATGCCGGCGCCGATGATGGGCGAATCACCGACACGGCCTGGGATCTTCCATGAAAGGCCGCTGGTCGTGGTGCAAGCGGACAGGTCCTGCTGCGTGTTGACGGCTGAGCAGTGGATCGTGCCCGTGGTGAAAAGTAAGGGCGCATCTGTTTCGTTCTCCGGGTTACGGAGCGCGTTGTGCGTTCCGTAGCCGTCGCCGTCAAAGTTCCAGTCGAGTTCATCGTCGTTTATCCAGTCGTCGCGTCGTGTGCTGTTGCGTTTCCAGCGGAGCCATGCCTCGCGGGCACGATCGGTGAGCAGGTTCTCTTCTTTGAACCCCATGCGGAGCGCGAATCGCTTGGCGCCCTCGCCGACGATGAGCGCGTGGTCGGTGCGCCGGAGCACCTCAAGTGCGACGGCGGCTGGGTTCTTGATGTTCTCGATGGCGGCGACGGCACCGGCCTTGTGAGTCGGGCCGTGCATGACCGACGCGTCGAGGCTGACGATGCCGTCCTCGTTGGGAAGCCCGCCGAGGCCGACGGTCATGTCGTCGGGGTCGTCCTCGACAATGCGGACGCCTTCGACGATAGCCTCGGCGGTGTCGCGGTCCTGGTCGAGCAGCTCGAGGGCCCGCTGCACGCAGGCGAGCCCGTTACCCGAGGCGATCACGGCGGGTCCGCGGTGCTCGTCGCCGGGTTCTCGGCGCTGGTTGCCAGTCGTTGGCCGAGGCGCGGCACCGGCCGGAGCGGCCAGGGTGCTCAGGGCGGCGGCTGCGATGAAATCACGGCGTCGGAGTGTTGTCATGCGTGCAGTGTGCACGATCGGGCCTCAGCGTGCTTGCGCGCGCGGGAGCATCACCTCTGGATCTCTCAAAATCGGGTCAAGCGCTCATGGCGCTCTTGGCAGCCTCTTCGGAGGCCTGCACGCCGCTGTTGCTGGGCGATGGGCGGATCTTGTCTGTCGGATGCAGCAACCCCTGGTCGACGTACCACTGCGCGACGTTGGTCATCCCTTCGAGCAGGTAGACCCGAGGCTCATAGCCGAGCATGTCCCGCGCTTTCTGGGTGATCCAGCCCCGATCGTGGTAGAAGAAGTGGCACCGACGCCGGTAGAGCGGCGGGTTGATGCCGAAGGGCTTGCAGAGAAACTCACAGATCGTGGCGGCCGTGATCAGTGGAGCCAGCGGCAGCGAGCCCTTGGGCGGATCGACGCCCATCGCTTCGGCGACGGTGCGGACCAGATCCCAGATCGAGACATATTCAGGCCCGGCGAGAATGAAGACCTCGCCCAGCGCACGCTCGTGCGTGCCGCACAGCAGGATGCCGTCGACGAGGTCGTCGATGTACGTCAGGTGGAAGCGCGCGGTGCCCGGGCCGAACATGCGGAACGAGCCGCTGCGGATCGGGCGGAGCAGCTTGACGAACCGGTCGTCGCCCGGCCCGTAGATCGAGCCCGGCCGGAAGATCGAGACCGGCTGGCCGGTCTTCATGACCTCCTGCGCGATCAGCTCACCCTCGAGCTTGGTCTCCTGGTAGATGTCGGCGGGGCGGAAGGGCTCGTTCTCGTCTGTGGGCACGTTCTTGGGCGCGCCGTGCACGCCGCAGGTCGAGCAGTGGACGAACCGCTCGACGCCGTGCTTGCGGGCCGAGTCAAGCAGCACGCGCACCGCGTCGCGGTTGACCGCCCGGAACATGTCGTCGGTGTCCTTGTTGGGACGGAAGAGGGCGGCGATGTGGTAGACCAGCCTCGAGCCGGCGACGGCGCGGTCGATGTCCTCGGCGTTGAGCAGGTCGCCGCGGACGACCTCGAAGCCCTCGGCCTCCAGCTTGGCCGCCCGGGGGTCGTCGCGCACAAAGACCCGGACCCGGTGGCCCTGGCCCAGCAGCCGCCGCGCCAGCGCTCCGCCTGTAAACCCGGCGGCGCCCGTCACGAGGATGGGATCGGTGTGCTCGGCGATCGCGGAACCCCCCAAATCACGGGTCCGGGCCGCGCAGAACACCAGCACGGGCCAGACCCGCCCATTCTATCGGCCGGCCGAGGGGGCTCCGGGGAGTTTCAGCGTGGTTTTCGGGCATGAATGGGACTTCAGGCGGCATTGGACTACGGAGCAATTCTTCGAGCGGCTTGGATCACTTCTGGAATCTCGCCTAGCCCCGACCACTGCTTCGGAATCAGGAACATGTTCCCGGGATCCAGCACTCGCTTGAAGGCAGCAATGAGTTCGACAATCCCTAACTCCTCTGTTCGCCCACGGCCTGTCACCGCGACCGCGTCAATGTGGCAAAGCTTCCATCCCCGATCATTCAGGTTCCGCGCAGGCAGACCCGTGCAAAATACTGCTCCTTTCTTCTCGGCCGTCTTAAGGATCATCGCGCAGGGGATGTTGCGGGACTCGATGTCCGCCCTGACCTCATCAAGCGTCGGTACCTCTCCGGCGAGCGCGCGTGGAAAGGAGTAGTGGGCAATCGAGTTGTCAGTCGGCACAACCACTCGCCCAGAGATGTGTTGCAGCATGTGGCCACGATCGTTACGCGCACGACGCACAAAGATCGGCAAGGAATCGTCCTCTGCCCATGCATCGATGAGCTCTCGCCACCGCAAGAGGACATCTGGGCATGGCAGTGGACAGAGATCGCTCGAAAACCAGGCCTCCGCCCATGACCGAAGAGGATCCGAAAAATTAACCGGCGCGGGATCTGGCCAGTCAGGAATGGACATTGGCTTCTACAGATTCCCCCGCCGTTCTTGCTCAAGCTCGAGCGCCTCGAACAGCGCCTTGAAGTTGCCCTTGCCGAAGCTCTGGCTGCCGCGGCGGGCGATGATCTCGAAGAAGAGCGTCGGGCGGTCCTGCAGGGGCTTGGTGAAGAGCTGGAGCAGGTAGCCCTCGTCGTCGGCGTCGACGAGGATGCCCAGGTCCTTGACGCGCTGGTGGTCCTCCTTGACGGCCTCGTGGCCGTGGTCCGTAAGCGTCTTGTTCACGCGGTCCCAGACGGCTTCGTAGTAGGTATCGGGGAGGCTGAGGAAGTCGACGCCCCGGCGGCGCAGCTCGGCGACCGAGTGCAGCTCATCATCGGTGCGAAGCGCGAGGTGCTGGACGCCGGGGGTCATGTCGTGCCACTCCAGGTACTCCTGGATCTGGCTCTTCTTCTTGCCCTCGGCGGGCTCGTTGATGGGCATCTTGATGAGGTGGTTGCCGCTGGCCATGACCTTGGACATGAGGGCGGAGTACTCGGTGGAGATGTCGGCGTCGTCGAAGTGCTTGAACATCTTGAAGCCGAGGACGTTCTCGTACCAGTCGACCCAGTAGTTCATCTTGCCTTCTTCGACGTTGCCGACGCAGTGGTCGACGTACTTCAGGCCGCAGGGGTTGGCCTTGTTGTAGGCGTTCACTGGCGAGTCGATGTGCCTGAAGACGGGCATGAACTGGCCGCCGTCTTTGACGGTGGGGAGGCTGTACTCGCCGGTGCGCGAGACGAAGGTGTGGATGGCCCGGCCGTAGCTCTTGATAGAAGCGACGGTAACCGAACCCTTCTCGTCGGAGATGGTGCGCGGCTCGGCGGCGGACTCGGCTCCATTGGCGATGGCGGCCTCGTAGCTCTTGGTGGCGTCGAAGACGGTGAGGGCGATGTCCTTGACGCCGTCGCCGTAACGCAGGATCTCATCCGACGCGGGGTGGTCCTTGGTCAGCGGCGTGGTGAGAAGGAGTCGGATGTTGCCCTGCGTGAGCAGGTAGTCGGCCTCATCACGCGAGCCGGTGGTCAGGTCGGCGACCTGGCTGATGTTGAACCCAAAAGTATGGGCATAGAAGTAGGCGGCCTGCTTGGCGTTGCCGACGTAGAAGCGGACGTGGTCGACATCGATGAGCGCAAGTGGATCGGTCGCCAGCTGGGTGCTGGTTTCGGTCGAGGCCGTGGTCACGATTTCTCTCCGGTGCTTGGGCGGTGTGTCAGGGGAGCCCAGGTCCCATGGAATTGTATACCGGACGCCGGGCGGGTCGCTCAGAGGCCCAACCGGCGTTCAGCGGGCGTTCAGAGGGCTTCAACAAGGATTCAACGGGATTCAACTGGGGGCACCGCCCATGCACTGATTTTGAGCCGTTACGTCCGGCGTCAGTCTGAAACGCTGCGGAGCTTGACGATCAGGCGGAGAACCTCGATGTAGAGCCAGACGAGGGTGGTCAGGAGGGCGAAGGCGCCCACCCATTCGAAGTGCTTGGGCAGACCCTTCTCGACGCCGTCCTCGATGAACTGGAAGTCGAGCACAAGGTTGAGCGACGCGAGGACGACCACGAAGGCGCTGAACCCGATGCCGATGGGGCCTGCGTCCCAGCCGAGCCTGGGTATGACCGGGCCGAAGATCATGTTGAAGACCCAGGCACCCAGGTAGTAGACCATGACCCCCGCGGTCATCACGATGACGACCTTGCCGACCACGCCGCGGAGCCTGATAAGCCCGGCTGCGTAGGCCGACAGCATCGCGATGGCGATGGCGAATGTAAGCCCGGCGGCCTGACCGACAAGTGCGAGACCGTCCGCCTCACCGCCCACGTACGTTGCCAGCGGCGAGTACATGATCACCGACACGCTGATAGCTGAGACGAACCCGCCCTCGCCGACGGCAAACACTGGCGCGAGCACGGGGGCGAGCGCTGGCTTCTTGAGCATGACGAAGCACGAAGCCAGCCCGAGCACCAGCGACACGATCATGGTCGGGAAGATGGCGCCGGAGTTGCCGACGTAATAGCTCCACGTCATCGCGGCAACCGCGATGGTGATCCCCAGAAGGATGCCGGTCTTGATCGTGGTGCCGCCCATCGACATCGTGTTGGGCTTCGCGCGGTCTTCGAGTTCAACCAGCGGGATGTGGTTGAGCGCCGGCGCGTTCTGGTACGTGCCGCTGTTGAACACCGGGTTGCTGGTACGCATGGCTTGGGTCCTCGTGTGCCTAGAGGCGTCGACGGCCGCGATCTTAATACCCGATACGAGATCGGGCTTTGATTGAGTTTAGTTTGCTCCCGACACGGCTTGGACGCAAGCGGTCACCAAGGCTCCTGACGCTGCTTCGGGAGCAGCCCGTTCCACCCTGGCGGGCCCGTGGCGGCGCCTGGTTCGGTATATGAACGGATAAATCAGAGAGAAACTCCCAACTCGTGCGGGTAGGGGGGCCGATGGATAGACTGGGTCATGTGACACTGCGGCGTGGCCCGACACGTTGGAGCACACCCGCGATTCCGCGGGCGTCGGGCACGGCATGACTCCGGGGTAGCGGCAGGAGGCCGACCACGGGGAGTCGGAGCGTAGTTGATGACCGATCCGTTTGTTCGTGGGGGTGCAGAGGGTGATGCTGCGCTGAGCTTCGGGCCCTATGAGCTCGTCCGAAGGCTCCGACCATCGCCACTTGCCGAGCGTTTCTTGGTGCTGCACCCGGAACGCCTGACGCACCATGTCGGCTACAGGTTCGCGCTCGCCGAGGGCGAGGACCGAGAGCGGTTCCTGAAGACGATCGAGCGTTCGGCGTGCCTGAGCGCGGCCCACTTGCTCCCGGTCGAGCAGTTCTCGCTTGCCTCGGCGGGCGAGGCCTGGGTGATCTCCCCGTTTACGGGCGATACCGACGGGCTTCTGCTCCTTCAGGATCACCAGGCGGACAAGGGCGGCCTGCTTGATTCGGCGGAAGTCATCCGGGCGTTGGGGCAGCTTCTCGAGGCGTCGCAGGCCGGCGCATCGTGCGGGCTCTGCCACGGTCCCGTCGCGCTGCACGAGGTGCAGATCGACCGCCGGGGCTCGCTCCAGATCGAGCTGTACGGCGTGGCGAGGGCCCTCGGCTCTGCCGGTGCGATCGGCGATGATCGCCGCGACGAGATCCGCTCAATCGTGGCCATCGGCTACGAGCTCGTTACGGGCGTGAAGCCCGAATCAGCAGCGCTGGATGCCTCCCGTCTGGTGTCCGACATCGATCCGAAGCTCTCGGGCTTCCTGCGTGTCGGGCTCGATCCGGACCGCGGCTACTCGAGCGCCGAGCAGGCGCTCGGGGCGCTCACGCATGGCGTCCCGGCCGAGCCCGAGATCGAGGTGCGGGCGACGACCACGCGCCGCGGGCTGTCGCTCCCGCGTCGCCGCTCTCGGCTCTGATCGATCGTCCGATGGCCTGCATGGTTGCTGGACCGAACTGTCGTCGGCGCCCGAACGGGCGGGCTTAGCCGCTGCCGGGCGCGGGCTCGATCGGCTCGGCATCCGAGGCTGTCGGATCCCCGTCGGTCTGCTCGTCGGCGAGCGTGGCGGTCGCTCGGAGGCGGTCGAGTTCATCATCACCGAGCACATCGCGGAACCGATCGATGGCGGCCTGGGCCACGGCCGGCGCGTGCGGCTCGGTGCCGATGCGATCGAGCGAGTCGAGCCAGACGTCTGCTCCGGCGTTGATCGCGGCGGCCTCATCGATGCGGTTCAGCCAGAGCAGCGATGTGACCCGGATCGTCTGCGCTGCATCGATCAGCTCATCCCGATCGGGGGCGGGCGTGAACGCGGCCAGGCTCGTCAGCGCCGCATCGGGCCTTCCCAGGTCGAGCTGAGTCTGCGCGAGCAGCAGGCGGGTCTGGTCGATCGCTTCGCGTTCGGCGGCGTCTCCGGCGGCGCTTCCAACAGTCAGGAGGATCGCGATGCGCAGCTCGGGATCGGGCTCGTAGCTCTGCGCTGTTTCGAGCAGCTGCACGGGGGTGAGCACGCGGGCGACCGCGAGCAGCCCGGTGCGCTGGGCATCGGGCGACGGCGGCTGGATCGCGCGCAGCGCGGCGTACCCGAGCGGTGTGGCCCGGTGGGTCGCGACGGCGGCGACGGCAGCCGCGAAGAGCTGCTCGTCCCGATCCGCCGCGAGCAAGATTCGCTCGGCAAACTCAGGCCGGCGCGCGAGCTCCGACGCTGCGGCGGCTCGGACGTTCGGCTCCAGGCTCGGCAGCAGGTCGATCACGACCGCACGATCGTTCTCGGTGCCGGTCCGCACCGTGAGCCGCACGCCATCGGGTGTGAGCCGCTGCGGTCCGGCTGCGCGCAGGGCGTCGGCGATCCGCCGGCGGTCGGCGGGATCGGTGAGCAGTCCCTCGGTATCGAGCGCGAGCAGCAGCGTCGCCGCGTCGCTCCGGGTCTGTGCGCCAAAGTCCAGCCAGCGCAGCGCGGGCCGGACGGACGACACTCGGGGCCACTTGGCCGAGGCGGCCAGCAAGGACGCCGCGGCGACCGGATCGGACTCGATCTCCAGCGCGCGAGCGAGCCTCGTGCCGGCGCCTTCGGGGTTCAGCGTCGCGACCAATCGGGCGGCCTCGGCGCGGACCTCGGCGGTCTGGGCGCCGAGCATCTCCATGGCTGCGATACCGACCTGGGGGTCGATCTGGCGGCTCTGCGAGAGCTCGCGATAGAGAAGCTCGATGCCGAGATCACGCAGGGGTGCCTCGGCGCGGAGCATCTCGGCCAGCAGCGGCCCGCGGTCCTGGAACGGCGCGACGAGGAAGAGGCGTCGGTACACGTCCGCGGTTCGCTCGTTCGCCAGGCCGAGGTCTCGATCGAGGCGCTGGCCGCGTTCGATCACACCGCGGAGCAGCTCCGCGTTCCACGCTTCGGTGTCCATCCCTTCGCGGTCGCGGAGCCAGTCGGCCCAGGCCTGCTGGTCGGAACCGAGATCGTCACGCCCCGTGATGCGGACGAGGCACTCGACCGCCGTCAGCGAGACCGGCTCGGGCAGGTAGTCGGCGGCGTGGTCGATAAGCACGCGCACGGCCGAGGGTGTGCCGACCGCTGCGAGGGCACGGAGCGTGATCGGCCTCTGGCGTTCATCACCCACGGCGACGAGGCCGGCCAGCGGCTCTTCGAAGTCGGGATCGACCATGGATGCTTGCCCGAATCCGAGGAGGATCGCCTCGCGGACACGCGGGTCGGTTGTTGGCTCGCTGAGCAGGGAGATGATCCGTCGGCGTTCGGCGCGCGTCAGTTCGGCCCGCAGCAGTGACGCAGCAGACGCCTGTCGGGCGGCTTCGGTGGTCTGAGACGAAAGGAGTACGCTGAAGTGATCGCCCTTGCTGACCCGCTCCGGCTGGGCGAGCACCGGCGAGGCAACCACGCACGCCGCGCCGAACAGGGCGCCGAGCAGGGCGGCGAGGCAGGCGGTTCGCTCCCGCGCGAAGCGGTTCGGTTGGCGCGGTCTGGGCATGCATCCTCCAGCCGGAAGGCGAGAAAGTTGGGCCGGAAAGCCAGTCTTTGGCCAACAACCCGGTCTGGTCGATAGTATGTATCGGAAGGACGCGGGCCCGGTTGTCAGCCTTGGTGTCGATCGGTGCGGTGTTTGTTCTTTGCAAGGGAAACCGGGGTTGATGCCGTTATGGGCTCGACCGGATCGGATCGCCGAGGGCGGATCGCGCGATGAACGAGTGGCAGGAAGCCGAGCAGCACGTTGAGCGGGCGCACGAGCTGTACGAGCTCGGCCGCTGGGACGAGGCCGAGCGCGCACTTCGCCAGGCGATCGAGCTGAACCCGTTCCAGGCCGAGTGGCAGCTGAACCTCGGGCTCACGCTCGCCGCGGCGGGCCGGACGTCGGAGGCTGTGCAGGCGTTTACGAGGGCGCACGAGCTCGGTGAGCCTTCGGACGTGCAGGCGGCTCTCGAACTCGGCGCCGCGCTGCTGGATCTCGATAAGCCGAATGACGCTGTCGGCTGGCTCGAGCAGGTCGTTGAGCGTGATGCGTCGAACGTCGAAGCCCACGTGCAGCTGATCGATGCGTACGCGATGCTCGATAGGCACGAGCAGGCCGAGGTGCACTTCTACCTCGCGATCCAGGAGGACCAGGCGTCGGCTCCGGCCTACTCGGCGATGGCCGAGAGCCTGATGGACCGTCGTGCCTACGAGCGTGCCGCTTGGTGTCTGCGAGAAGCGTCGAGGCTCGACCCGAACCAGCCGCGGATCAGCGCCCGTGTTGCGCGGACGTATGCAGAAACCGGCCGGCTCGAGCGGGCCCGCCAGCTGTACATGCGTGAGATCCGCTCGAACCCTGGCGATGTCGAGACGCTGATCGACCTCGGACGGCTGCTCATGGACATGAACCGGACGATCGAAGCCGCCGAGAAGTTTCGGCGTGCGCTCGAGATCGAGCCGGACCACACTGAAGCCCACGCGGGTCTAGCCGATCTATCAGAGATGATCGGCGACCTTGGGCTCGCCCGCCAGCACGCTTCGATCGTGGTGCGGCTGGACGCGTCCGCGCCCGGCGCTCGCCGCCGGCTCGCGTCGGTGCTGCTTGCCGAGAAGGGCCGCGGCGACACCGAACGAGCCCGCGTGCTGCTGCGTGAGGACCTTGTCGAGCTTCGGCGCGTCGAGGCGGTTGAGGCAGAGGATCTTGAGGAGCTGACGTCGCTGCTGCTTGAGGCGGGGCTCGCAGAGGAGGCGGTGTCGGCCTCCGAACTGCTCGTGAGCGCGCGTCCGACCGACGCTTCGGCACACCATCGCCGGAGCGTGGCCCTGTTTGCCTGCGGACGGATGCGTGACGGGATCGAGTCTGCCCGGCGTGCCGTCAGGATCCGCGCGGACTTCCTCGGACCGATCCACAACCTCGCCGTGGCCCACCTCCGCCGCAACGAGGTCTCACGCGCACGCTACTGGGTGCGGCGCGGCCTGCGGATCGACCCCGACGATCGCGGGTTGCGTCGGCTGCGGGCGTACCTGCGTGTCCACGCGGTTCGGGCGTCGCTCAGCGCGATGTCGCTGGTCCTGCGCGAGTCGCGCCGCGGCTGACGCTCAGCGTTGCTGCATATCGAGCAGCCGGGCGGCTTCCTGCACGTCCTTGTCGCCGCGTCCCGAGCAGTTCATGACGATGTGCCCATCGCGCGGCATGCTCGCGGCGCGGCAGACTGTTTCGGCCACGGCGTGCGCGGTCTCGAGCGCGGGGATGATGCCTTCGAGCCGGCCCAGCATCGTGAACGACTCCAGCGCGGCGTCGTCGGAGACAGCGGTGTATTCGACACGGCCCGTGTCTTTCCAGTACGCGTGTTCGGGGCCGACGCCGGGGTAGTCGAGCCCGGCCGAGCAGGAGTGGACCGGCTCGGTCTGGCCCTGTGGGTCTTGGAGGACGTACGAGAGCGAGCCGTGGAGGACGCCCGGCTCGCCATGGTTCAGCGGGGCCGCGTGGTCGCCGGGGGCGTTTGAGCGCCCGCCCGCTTCGACGCCGACAAGCTTGACGCCATGGTCATCGACGAAATCGAAGAAGATGCCCGCGGCGTTCGAGCCTCCGCCCACGCAGGCGACGACCGCATCGGGCAGGCGTCCGAATGCATCGTGGCACTGCTGCTTGGTTTCGCGTCCGATGACGGCCTGGAAATCACGCACGATCATGGGGAATGGGTGCGGCCCAACGACGGAGCCGATGATGTAGTGGGTGTGCTCGACCGAGCCCATCCAGTCGCGCATGGCTTCGTTGGTGGCGTCCTTGAGCGTGCGTGTGCCTGACTCGACACTTGTGACGTTGGCCCCGAGCATGCGCATGCGGACGACGTTCAGGTGCTGCCGCCGGACGTCCTCGGCGCCCATATAGACGTCGCAGGTCAGGCCGAGGTGCGCCGCGGCGGTGGCGCTGGCGACGCCGTGTTGCCCGGCGCCGGTCTCGGCGATGATGCGCTTCTTGCCCATGCGTCTTGTGAGCAGGCCCTGGCCGAGCGTGTTGTTGATCTTGTGCGCGCCGGTATGGGCCAGGTCCTCTCGCTTGAGCCAGATGGTCGCCCCGCCGCCGGATTCGGAGATGCCGCGTGCGTGCTCGGTCAGGCGCGTGGCCCGGTAGAGCGGGGTAGGCCTGCCCACGAATGTTCGGTTTAACTCGGCGAGTTCGTGCCAGAAGCCGTCGTCGCGTTTGGCGTCGTCGTAGACCGCGGCGAGCTCGTGCAACGCGGTGACAAGCGTCTCGGGCACAAACGTGCCGCCGAACTTGCCGAATCGGCCGTGCGCGTCCGGGAAGCTGCGTGCTGGTGTAGCGGTGGACATGACGGATCGTAGCTCGTGCAAGCGAAAGGTTTACCCGGCCCGGAGAGCCCGTTCGGCGCGGCGTGCCGCCCGGATGCCGGCCAACTCGTCGACGCTCCTCGTTAGCACGAAGCCGACTGCGAAGAACGCGAAGAGCAGCAAAAGAGATGCTGACATCCCAATCCAAGCCTTCAGTTGGCCGAAGCTCAGCGGACCGATCGCTCCCGCGAGCTTGAAGACCATGCCCCAGAGGCCGAAGAATTCCGCGGTCTTGTGTGCAGGCGTGAAACGTCCGACCATCGACCGGCTCGCCGTCCCGATGCCGCCCAGCCCGATGCCGATCCCGTTTCCGACGACCCAGAACGCCCACTCGCCGACGCCGGGTGTCAGGCTGATGGTCAGCAGCCCAGCAGCGCTGACCATCCAAACGCCGAGATAGCCCAGCACGGTTGCCCTCGCGCCGATCCGGTCCTGGAACAGCGCCGTGGCGATCGCGGCCGCTCCGGCGGTGACGGTGATCTGGAGCACATAGAGCACGAGCTTGGTCGTGTTAAAGCCGAAGTCCTTGGCGATGATTGCCGCGAAGGCGACGATCACCTGGACCCCCATCCCGAAGATGAGGAATGCGATGAGAAAACGGACCAGCTGACGAAAATCGCCGGCGCTGTCGAGCGTGTGTTTGAGGCGCGCGAACGCCTCGCCCACGATGGTGCCGGTGTTGTGTACCGGTCGTTCGGTCGGGGGCTCGCGCAGCATCACAAGCGAGGGCGTCATGTTGAGTATGAACCACAGCCCAGCCATGACAAAGAACGGCGACCAGTCCGCGGGATCGCCCAGCCCGAAGGTTTGCATTGTGACCGCGACGATCACCAGCAGCAGCAGAGCGCCGATGTAGCCCATCGCCCAGCCGGTCGCGCTCACGCGGCCGATATTCCGCTGGGTTGACACGCTCGGCAGGAAGCTCGCGAGGAAGTTCTCGCCGATCTGATAGCAGAAGTTGGCTGGGATGTACAGCAGCATGGCAAGCCAGATGGCGTCAGCACCGGTCAGCGCCAGGGCGACCGTGAGCGCTGCGCAGGCGTAGCCCGAGATGAAGAGGATCTGCTTACGGATGCCTCGGGCGTCTGCGAGCGCGCCCAGGATCGGCGAGAGCACGACGACCAGCAGCATGCTGCTCGAGAATGCCACGGCCCAGAGCGCATCGCCTCGCCGCGGCTCGCCGACGATCACTTCCTTGAAGAAGACCGCGAACAGCAGCGTGTTCACCAGGAGCGTGAACGACTGGTTCGCCAGGTCGTACATGCCCCACGCCCAGACGGTGCGCGCGTTCGGCAGGCCACTGAATGGATTGGGCGTCCGCACGTCGGCAGCGTACCGGGTGTGTCAGCCTTGGGCCGACGCTAGCGGCTTGAGGTGTCGGACCAGAAACTCGGTCTGGATGCTCTTGGCCTCGGCGGCGACCCTGCCGAAGCCGGCGTGCTCGGACGGCGCACCCGTCTCGGGCCAAGTGATGAGCTCGATCTCGGCGGGGTGGTCGTACTGGCCACGGAGTTTGTCGGTAAACGCCCGCATGCCCAGGAATGGCACCGTCTCATCGGCCTCGGAGTGCAGCACGAGCAGCGGGATCGGTCGCCATGTATTCAGGTGCCGCATCGGGTCGATCGGCTCGATGACCGCCGGGTCGTGGTCGGCGCGCCAGGGGGGCGTCTCGGTCAGCGTTGGGTCGTAGAGCTCGGCGAGCCAGCCGGTAGTCGACTCGACCGCGGCGCACACAAACGTGTGGCTGTCGCAGAGCCGCCTCAGCGCGACCATGCCCCCGGCCGACATGCCGCCGATGCCGATGCGCCCGAAATCGATCGACGGTGCTTCGTCGATCGTGCGCGCTGCAGCGACCGCGTCGTCGAGCTCGCCGAGCATCTGCGCGAGGACCCTGGGCGTGTACTCGGCATCGTGGAGCCTGGGGCCGGGGCGTTCGCCGTGGCCTGGCAGGTCGAGCGCGATGGTGGCGATCCCGGCTCGGAGCCACCGGAGGTAGCGCCCCGGGTCGAGCTCTTTGTCGACCGTCCGGCCGTGCATCCAGACCATGACGGGCGCCGGCGCGGCGGTCTGGGGTGTCGCGATAAGCGCCGGGACGCCGGCGAGCGTGGTGGTCCGGGCCCGTTCTCGCAGGGAGCGGGGCAGCTGTCGGAAGCGGTCGTCCATGCCGGACGGTACGCGGCTGCTCGCCTGTGTCTCGCCTGTGTCTCGGCGGTGTCTCGGCGGGCAGCCGACGCTAGGTGGCGACGATATTGACGAGCCGGCCGGGCACGGCGACCACCTTGCGGACAGTCTTGCCGTTGATCGCGGCCTGGATCTCGGGCGTGGCCAGGGCGATCATCTCGAGCTGCTTGGCGTCCGCGTCGGCGGGCACCGTGATGCGAGCCTTGACCTTGCCCATGATCTGCACCGCGATCTCGACGTCGTCGTCGCGGAGCATCGCGCTGCTGACCTCGGGCCAGGAGGCGTCGGCGATGGGCTCGTCGGTGCCCAGCCGAGCGCGGAGCTCCTCGGCGATGTGCGGCGCAAACGGCCCCAGGATCCGCGCGAAGCGGTCGGCCTGATCGTGGCTCAGCCCGGTCTTGCCGGCAGCGTTGACGAACTCGATCATCGCCGCGATCGCCGTGTTGAACGCGAGGCTGTCGATATCGGAGCCGACCTTGGCGATGGCTCTGTGCAGGCGCTTCTCGGTGGCTTCGTCGGCTGGACGGTCATTGTGCGGCCGGCCGGTGTCCTCGTCGATCACCAGCCTCCAGACGCGCTGGAGGAAGCGGAACAGGCCGATTGTGTCGTCGGTGTTCCAGGGCTTGCTGGCCTCGAGCGGTCCCATGTACATCTCGTAGAGCCGGAATGTGTCGGCGCCGAATCGATCGATGATCTCGTCGGGGTTGACGACGTTCTTGAGGCTCTTGGACATCTTCGCGACGGTGCGGGTGACCGCGTCGCCGGTGGGCGTGTGCACGCAGGTTCCGTCCGGTCGCTCCTGCACCTCATCGATCGGGACGAGGCTCTTGTCCCGGCGCTGGAAGGCGTGGCTTGTGATCAGTCCCTGGTGGAACAGCTTGCGGTAGGGCTCGGGCGAGCGGAG
>JBCCZQ010000054.1:0-20478 GCA_039187315.1 Planctomycetota bacterium
CAATGGTTTGGGCGAGGCATTGGAACTCGTGTCCCACGCACGGATATTGATCATTGATGGCATCCGCGAAGTGAAGACGCCCGGCGAGTGCTTCGGGCCGTAGCCTGATGTGGTTGTTGAACTTCTGGAAACGCACCGCTTTGAGTGCTCGCGTTGCGACCTCTGTCACCAGGGAGAGGATGTGCGGCCCTCCATAGAGAGCGAAGCCCCCCGCTGCACGCGGTATGCGACCCGTTCGGATCGCATCTGGCCTGCACGCGGACTCCGTAGCAGCGAAACCGGGCACGGTGAAGACGCCTTCACCAGAAAGTCGGGCGAAGGCGGGGTCAAAAGGCGCAGCCGCGGGGTCCCGTGGGGTTCGCATCGAGAGCAGCACAAGACAAGCGTTGAGGTAAGCCTGGTACAAGGCATCGAAGTGGACATACGTCGCAAGGTCCCGCGGCGTGGTGATGAAGCGATACGTAACCGGGTTTCCGAAGATCCTGTCTTCGGCTGCGCTCGGTCCCAGGGCAAGGTCCGGGTTCGCTCCGTTCTGAACAGCGAGCCAATCCGCAGCCGTCCGCATGAAGTCCCTGCCCTGCTTGGCGACGGGCACACGCTGGTCGATCCGCTGGGCTCCATATTTGATCATCCCGTCGCAGATCGTCTCTGTTCCCGGAACGCTGCTCCCGATCAGCATGAACTGCGAAAGATACGGGCCAACTTCAACGCGCGGTGATGAGCCGCGGAAAGCGGTCTGCGCATGAAGAAGACCGTTGTTGTTGGTCTTCCGTGGACGGCCTGGGAACCCGCGTGTTGTGTAGCTCAGTTGGTTCAGTCGGTCTGCAGCGGCCTGTACGGCATTGGGAACCGCGGCTTCGAAGTCGTCGAAGCGCACGTCCCGCAGAGCTGCCAGCTCGTAGACCTCGGCCATTTCGTACGCCAGTTCGTCCCCGCCCAGCTCTGGGGCAGGGGCCATCGTGACCGCCTGTGCATCCGGGCCTTGCAGGTCGAATACCACGCCAGCGGTCGGTGCTTCCCAGGCACGTTGCTTCTCGTTCGATGGCCTGACCGAAGACGTGAAAGGATCGATACAACCCTCGTCAATCGCTGCCCTGAACGCCTCGAAGTCTTCTGCACGTTCAACGAGTCCGGTCTCCTTCTCATGCTCGAGCCCCTTGGTAAAACTCATCGCGTATCGTGCGGACGCGTAGCGCTGCTCCTCGCCATTCGCGACGTGCTTGGGCGCGCCGCGCTGAGCGGCCATGTCCGCGGCGGCAATCCTGACTGACTTCGATTCGCTGACGCGAGACTGTGAGCTATCGCTGCGTGCCATGAGCGTTTTCCTGTGCTTCGGTGTTCGGATCGGGCAACGAGGACGGTGACCCGCTATGGCATGCTAGCCGGAGCGATATGTTGTTATGAAATGTATGTATCAATACACATATTTGAGTCACATCAGACGGATGTATGCGAACTACAGACCGCGGTCGTGCGAGACGCAGCGCACTTCACCGCTGTAGGTAACTGGTAGTACATGAAACCAGTTATCAAAATGACTGCGATCGGTTGAGGATGCGTCGGCTCTGGGCGAGATGAGCAGCATTGTGGTGAGCATGGCACACACAATCAGTTGATAGAATCTGTTTGTCGAGCCTGGAGACACAATAGTGTGGTTGTTGAGACTGAATCGACCGGCAACAGCCTTGCGCGGTGAAACCAGAAATCCCATTGACGTGCCCTCACAACTCTGTCCATCCTGAGTGTTCGCGTCGGAGTTGCCACGGAGGGCAGCCATGGTTGGCAGAAAGCGTCATTCGGATGCGAAAGGGGTGAACAGCTTCTGCATGCGAAGCGGATGTCGGTAATCGTCGATGAGACACACGCGAGTGTCTCGATCTCGATGTGGCTCGGAGGCTGACCATCAACAACGTGCTGGCGCGTCTGGCATGGCGTATGGCGGCGCGGGGGTACTCGAGCGCATTCGATCGAAGGACGGCTATGAATTGGCTGCGTCGTTCCTACGGATTGACGCAAGCGTATTGGAGTGAAGATGCTCTTGATCGAGCCCGGCTCGCTCCGGACACTGGAGACATGGCGAGCCTCAACGCGAAGCTGTGTGATGAACTCCAGATGGCAAGGTCTTCGAGGTGCTGCAGCAGGCCCGCGTGCTCATCGCACAACCGGCCGTGCGCGGGACAAGAGATACGTCTGACGGGGCTTAATTGGTTTCGTGCAGACTGATTCTGACTCGTTGGCTACTGCGGCTGTCTATCGAAGCAAGGCATGTCCTTGATTCATGCAGCCCTTGAAGCCCGTATCGTGTCATCCAGCGAGAGCAGCGCCCGGCGTATGTTCTTTGTGTGCCGTCTGCCGACGGCATACTTGAGGCGAGCGATGCGCTTCTCGCATGTCGCCAGTTCGTCCGATCCGATGTAGTCGCGGTTGTGCTGCATCCAGCTGACGATGTTGGTCAGCACGCCGTTGGCATGATCGACCAGATCTTCTGTATCCTTCCTGGCATCGGAAGCTTCTCGACGGCCCTTCGACTCATCGACGAGCCGCTGCATTTCGCTCGGGTCGAGGCCCGATCCGCCCTGGATGACAACTTCCTGCGATTTCTTTGTCGCCACATCCGTCGCGGTGACGCTCAGGATGCCGTCCGCGTCGATGTCGAAGGCGACTTCGATCTTGGGCTGGCCGTGCTTCGGGCGTTTGATGCCTTTAAGGCGGAAGAGGCCGAGGGTTCTGTTCTTGGCGGCTACGGCGGCATCGCCCTCAAGAACGTTGACAGGAACCGAGGTCTGGTTCTTCTGCGTCGTGCTGTAGACCCTCTTGATCGTTGTCGGGATCGGTGTGTTTTTGGGAACCAGCACGGAGACACCGCCGCCTGCGGTCTCAACACCCAGCGTCTGCGACGTGACATCCATGAGGTTGACATTTCTGACCTGGCCTGCCAGCACGGCTGCGAGCGTGCCTGCGCCGGCTGCCACAACCTCGTCGGGGTTGACAGACTTGTTGAGGCGTTCGGTGTCGAACGATTCGGCGACGGCGTCACGGATGCACGGCATGCGTGTCGACCCGCCGACGAGTATGACTTCCATATTGGGGCCAGCACCGACCCCGGTCGTCTGCCTCAATTCGCTGCAACACGCACGGACCGAGTCGATCAGATCGGCACAGATTCGCTCAAATGTGGATCGGGTCAGTGTGTACTGCAGGTGGAGTGCACCGCTCCCGCTGACAGCGACGTAGGGCAGCACGATCTCGGTGGACTCTCTGGAAGAAAGCTCGGCTTTGGCCATCTGTGCGGCGTCCTTGAGCCTCTGGAGCGCCATGGGGTCCTCGCGGAGATTGATCTGATAGTGTCGGAAGAAGTCATCGGCAACAACATCGATGATCCGCTGATCAAAATCATCGCCTCCGAGGTGCGTGTTGCCGTGGACACCGAGCACGTGAAAGTGCCCGTCTGCGATCTCCATCGCGGAAAGATCCAGGGTCCCCCCGCCGAAGTCGACGACCACGACGCGTCGAGAGAAGCCGGCAGCATCGAACCCGTACGCAAGCGCTGCGGCCGTCGGCTCGTTGATAATCCGGCGTGCGTTCATGCCGGCGAGCGCCGCGGCTTCTTTGGTGGCCTGGCGCTGGGCGTCGTTGAAGTACGCCGGCACTGTGATGACGGATTCTGTGACGGCCTCGCCGATCTCGGCTTCGGCCAGCGATCGGAGTTCCTCAAGGATGAGAGCCGACACCTCCTGGGGCGTGATCAGCTTCTTGCCAGCACGCACGCGGACAAGCTCGCCCGATTTACCGACGACCTCGTACGGCACGAGCTTTTCTTCCGAGGTCACCTCGGCGTGACGACGGCCCATGAACCGCTTGATCGAATAGATCGTGCTCTTCGGTGATGTGATCTGCTGCTTCTTCGCCGCATGGCCGACCAGCCGTGAGCCGTCATCCATGAAGCTGACCATCGATGGCATAGTCCGAGAGCCGGAAGCGTTCGTGATCGGTACGACCGTGCCGTCGATAAAAGCCGACACAACTGAGTTTGTCGTGCCTAAATCAATGCCGATGCCGATGCCCATATGGCCCCCCGGTGTCCTGCAGCAGGCCCATTAGTATGGCATGCTTGAGATGGCTTGCGAAGACGGTGCTGCGCTTGATTCGAACGTAAAGCCCATGCCGTTCCATGTCAGCGATGTGCCAACACGAACATCGATCGTGGTCTCAAGGTCAGGACCGATCACGACAACAGGAACGGTTCGACCCGGCGCAATCCCCGTGAAATCAACGTCGGCAGTCAGCTTGGTGACATCTGTGAGGCGGCCTGCCTCTGATGCGGCCACACCGGCTTTTGCGGCCGATTTCACGCCCTCGGCCGTATGCCAGAAGGTGAACGCCGCGAGGCCAATCGCCAGGACCTGTAGGAGCGTGCAGACGAGGCCTGCACGTGTGGCGAACGCCGCGGAGGCACCCGGCGCGATCGACATATCTCGGCGCGCGGCCGATAACGCGTGCGCACCCAGGAACGCGCCTACTGCGGGCGCACCCGGTACCGGTATCAGGCATGCAAGAACCGCGCCGATCCGGCTTGCTGACGATGGCCGTGTTGCGACCTCAACACGTATCGCCTGGTTCTGGCCGAATGCGTCGGACTGTGATACGGATCCTGATGGAGCAGCCATGCAGCTAGGATCGTTCGGGCGGCCCGCTCGGTTGATACGCGCTGGTATACCCATATCTGAGTGGGCAGTACAACCGTTACAGCAGATCGGTGTCCGCAGCCCCCGCGCCAATAGTGGGCAGAATCTGTGCATGTTGATCATGCATCGGGGCCGATAACGCGTGCATGTATTCGCTTGTGAACGCGAACCTCCGGCCTCGTCTCCGGCTTGAGATCCCGTGCTGCCACTAATCAATGCTTCCGCTGCCGCGGGTTCAATCCATCCCAGAGCGATACCGCCGGCTTTGGTCAGCACAGCGGTGTGGCGCAGAACAGTGATGATGTGTCGTATTCGCGGGCCTACGTTCGAAGCGAGCCCTGAGTCTGTCATACCCCGCTCGCGACAACCGTCTTTGCTGCATATCGCTCCGCATGCTCATGACATCCGGGTTTCGGCCTGTCGGCATGGATGACTCTGAGACAGGGGACGTGTCGCGGGTGATCTATGCCGCGGCGAGCCATGATGCGCAGTCGCGGTCATGCTCAGAACGAATCACAGGTCAGTCACGCCCTAGTTGCTTGTGTCTGACTGGCTGGCGCGTAAGTCGGCGAGTCGGTCAGCCGGTCCAACCGGAAGGCGTGCGACGACGACGATAGGCGTACCTGGCATGACCTGGCTTGCGACACCTACGAGGGCGAGCGCGCCGTCGCGGAGGACGAAGACGCCCGAGCCGGACGCGCCGCCGAACGAGGCGAGCGTGCCCTCGAGATTGAGGTTCATCCATCCATCGCGGATTCGGCCGATCGTGCCCGCGAACACCAACGGGCTCGGCGGCGTCCAGCCCTCGGCCAAGGGCCAACTCAGCCCGCGTAGCTCGCTCGGCGGAATGTGATGATGCGGAAAACCGATGAGCCAGGCGGGCTCGCCGGAGACGGGGTCGTAGGTGAGCCGATCGACCGCAGGCGAGAGTATCGGCGGCTCGATTCGGAGCAGTGCCCAGTCATGGGAAGAGAAGATGTTGCGCTGGCGTTCGCGGGCTAGCTCGGCGGAGTCGGCACCATAGCCGCGGGGCATCTCACCGCGCAGCTTGGCGAGCCGTTCGTCGAGCCCGCTCGAAATGAGTGTTGCGGTTCGGCGTGCATCGTCGATGACAATCGGCGCCTCGGGCTCGTGATCCCACAGTAGCGTCTCCGGCACGCAGTGGGCCGCTGTCAGGATCACATCGGGCGCGAGTTGCACGCCGGTCCCCGCGGTGAACTGAGCACGACCGTTTTCGGCGTGCGTCGTCAGACGGATGAGAAAGCGGGCGGCGAGCGCCGTGTCCTTGAACGCGGCGTCTATGGCGGTGGGCCGGATCTCTTCGCGGGGTGTGGAGGCACAGCCGTGTAGGGCGAATGCCAAGGTGATGAACAGGAGGAACGTTCGGCGCATGCGGACATACTAGTAGCTGATCTCAACGGTGTGAGAGTCCTCGGACTGTGAGCCTGAGCCGTGGAAGAGCACGTCCGCTGCAACGTACACATGACTGGGCCAAGGCTGGACGAGCGCGATACCGCCCTTGTTCTCAGAGCGATACTCACAGCCGTGGCTCGTGTTGCGTGTACGCCCTCGTCACCGGCATCGACCCCGCGAACATGCCGCTGATCAACGACCGCCTGACGCAGCTGCGAAAGAAGAAGGAGCACCTCCAGCGCGAGCTCCGGGCGACCAAAGCGGTCACGACCGGCACCGACCGGGCGGCCGTCGAACGCTGGGCCCGCGAACGGATCACGAGCCTGGCCGACGCGGCGTCGGGCTATCGAAACGAGAAGGTGCGCCGGGTGATGGCGAGCTACATCGAGGAGATCGTCGTCTGGCCCTCGACCAAGACCGGCGTGTTGCGGGTCAACGCGGCGCTCGCGGGCGTCCTTGGCCTCGCTCCAAACCCCTGCGCCCAAAAGCACAACGACCCGCCGATTGGCGGGTCGCGTGTTGATGCAATAGCGGGGGCAGGATTTGAACCTACGACCTCCGGGTTATGAGCCCGACGAGCTACCAGACTGCTCTACCCCGCAATCAGGAGGGGATGCTAGTCGGGACTCAGTCATCAGTCAACGTAGTGGAGTCCGCCGTTGTCACAGGTCCCAAGGCGGCTCTCGCCGTCGCCGCGGCTAGCATCGCGCATGACCGTTCCGGATCCAAGGCAGGCGAGTGATGCCGTCGATGTCCTGCTGATTGGCGGCGGAGGCCGGGAGCACGCGATCGCCAGAGCGATACGCCGGTCCCCCCGGCTCGGGCGCCTCCACGTCACGCATCCATCGAACCCCGGCCTTTCCGAGATCGGTCAACCCGTTGGAGTCCCGGTCAGCCGGAGCGAGATCTACCGGCTCCGCCAGTACTGCGACCAGCATCGCGTGGGCCTTGTGGTCATCGGCCCCGAGGACCCGCTCGCCGAGGGATACACGGACGAGCTCGCGGCAGACAACAGGCTGGTATTCGGCCCGACCCAGGCCGGCGCCCGGATCGAGTCGGACAAAGCCTGGTGCAAGCAGCTGCTCCGTACGGCTTCGATACCGACCGCCGAAGGTCGGACGTTCGACAGCTATGAGGCAGCCGTGGCGTACCTGGAATCCCGCGAGCACCCGCATGTGATCAAGGCAACCGGCTTGGCCGCTGGAAAGGGCGTCCTCGTGCCTGAATCGCTCGATGAAGCGGCGGGGTTCGTGCATGCGTGCCTGATAGACGGCCGGTTTGGCGATGCGGGCTCGCGGGTGCTGATCGAGGAGAAGCTTGAAGGGCCGGAGGTTTCCGTGCTTGCGCTCGTGGACGGGCGATCGATCTATGTCCTCGAGACCGCCCAGGACCATAAGCGTCTGCTGGACGGTGACCGCGGTCCCAATACGGGCGGCATGGGTGCGTTCAGCCCCAGCGCACGCATCGATGAGGCGACGATGGCTGTGGTCGAACGTGACATCCTCGTACCTACCGTCGATGCGTTGAAGCGAGACGGCATCCCGTACCGCGGTGTGCTCTACGCGGGCCTCATGCTCACCCCCGCGGGACCAAAGGTGCTCGAGTTCAACTGCCGGTTCGGCGACCCAGAGTGCCAGGCGATCCTCGCGCGACTCGAGTCCGATCTGCTCGAAGCGATACTCGCCACGGCGAACGGCATGCTCGCCGACCACGAGGTGGTCTTCTCACCTGAGCCGAGTTGTTGCCTCGTCCTCGCCACAGAGGGATACCCGACAGCGCCCCGCACCGGCGATGTCATCACTGGCATCGAGGAGGCTTCGGCGGTGGAGGGTGTCCATGTCATCCATGCCGGAACGAAAACGGATGAGCAGGGCCGCACCGTGACTGCCGGCGGGCGGGTGCTCAACGTCGTTGCAAGGGCGCCAACCGCGGCGGGGGCTCGCGACCGTGCCTATCAGGCTGCGGCAAAGATCGCGTTCCCCGGCATGCAGCTGCGACAGGATATCGGCAGCCAGGCATCAGCCTCCGTCTGACGGTTCCGCCGAGTCGCGGGAGATCAGCCAGTCGAGTACAGCTCGCGCGCTCCCGCGCGAGGCGTCGTACGCGCGCACCACGTCGCCGTCTCGGAGGCGGAGCTGCGATGCGGCAGCGTCCGCCGTAAGATCGAGTGCGACGGTGTCAATACCGCCGAAGCGTTGGAGGGTGATGTCAAAGCGCTTGGTTACCGGATCGCTCTGATCAGCCAGAAAAGTGTCGTTCTCAGGACCCGGCTGGTCCGGTGCTGCAAGCTGGATCGTGACCGAATCGGCCTCTGCGCTGGTGATCAAGAGCAGCAGCTCTGTCGCGATGGGGAGGTCGCCTTCCCATGCCCGACCACGGCGCTTCGCCATCACGGCAGCATCGCCCGGTCCCTCGATACGCACACCATCGATGTCGGACATCGGAAGCCGCAAGGCAACCCGATCGATCAGCGATGCCGGTTCAAGATCAAGCGCGTTCAGATCGGCAGCCGAGACGGTCCCGCTCTGCTGCATGAGTCCGTCGGCTGACCGGCTCGATACGCGCCCATCTGAGGCGAGCACCACCTCCCAGCCTCGCCTCCCGTTGCCGGGTTGGTCAACCCGGATGACGTGTGCCGGCGTTTCGATCGCATCGGCCCCGTCATCGCTAAACGACTCGAAGGACAGGCCGGCGAGCCCGCTCAGCAACCGTTCGATCTCATTAGGGGACGCCGGCGAGGCGACCGGCTCGGTGAGCGACCACGCCCGTCCGACCCGCCGCAGCACGGCCGACGCGCCCCCCGCGGACCACTCGATGCGGATCGCATCCGCATCGGTGCCAGGCATCACCGCGCGAGTCCGAAGGGAACGGATCGATTCCGATCGAAGCAGATCCGCCGCCTGTTCACGGATCGTCAGCACATCGCCTTGCGCTGTCGTCGAGCTCCGCCTTCCTCCGAGCGGCTGTGCGCCTAGACGAAGACGTACGGCACGCTCTTCGCCGAGCGCGCCGAGCCATCGGATTTCGGCGCCGATGCCTTGGTCGCTGTCCGATTCCGACCTGTCATCCGTTGCGCGCGGATCGGCGTCAACGACCTCGCGGAGCCACTGGCGTACGAGCCGTATGTCCGCTGGCCAACGTGTCGATTCGTTCGCATCGTGGCCGGATGTGACAAGCCAGGCCGTGCCTGTTTCTCGCGACAGACGGGCGCTGTGGTCGCCGTCCTCCGCAGCGACGGATAGCACCGAGTCGGCCAGGCGCGGCCACAGTTCAACAACCGACTCGCGTGCGGGCGCGCTGCGGGAGATCACCAGCAGCACAGAGAGGCCCATCAGCGTCATCAAGAGCACTATGACCGTGCGGACCCGCATGCGGCGAGTCTACTCTTCGTGTATGCCAGCGCGACGCCCTGTCATCGGCATCTCTGCGGATATCATGACGGTCAACGGCGTTGAGCGGGCCGTCGCCTCCCTCGCGTACGCCGATGCCGTCGAGCGTGCGGGAGGGACACCGATTGTCCTTCCACCGGAGCCGAAGCTCGCAGTCGATCAGCTCGCACTCTGCGATGGGCTCGTGCTCACAGGGGGTGACGACCCGGTCCTGGAGCCGTTCGGGGTGACCACCGATCCCCGAGTGACGCCCGTGCATGAGCGCCGGCAATGCCACGAATCCACCATCATCGATCATCTGCGCCGGCATGACCCCGACCGTCCGGTGCTGGGCGTCTGCCTCGGGATGCAGATGATGACGCTGCACGCAGGCGGAACACTCGAGCAGTACATGCCTGATGCATGTCCCACGCACGCCCAGCACTGGGATCAGGACCACCCAGTTTCGTGTACAGGATCGCTCCAGGACGCCGAGGGCATCGTCCACAGCAGGCACAAGCAGGCTGTCGCCGATCCCGGGTCGCTTGTTGTGTGCGCGAGCGCACCCGACGGCGTCATCGAGGCGGTCGAGGACCGCTCAAGGCGCATGTACCTGGGCGTCCAGTGGCACCCTGAGCGAACCGAGTCTGAGCCGCTGGGCATAGCGTTGTTCAGGCGGCTGGTTCGTTCGTCGTCGTCCGAGTAGAACCGTCGATCTGGGAGGACGTTTCGACGCCGAGCGACGCGAAGATGTCGCGTGTGGCGGTCGACTTGTTGAGCGTGTAGAAGTGGATCCCCTCAACTCCGCTATCGATAAGCTGCCGACACTGCTCGGTCGCCCAGTGCGTGCCGACCCGGGCGACTGCTTCATTCGAGCCGTTCGTACGGTCCACAGCGCGGAGCAGCGGGGCTGGGAATCGGGCCCCGAGCGCCAGCGACGACATCCGCTTCATCCCGGCCAGCGAGGTTACCGGCATGATCCCCGCGATGATCGGGATGTCGATCCCCGCCAGCCTGCACCGTTCGACGAAGTCAAAAAAGTCCCTGTTCTCGAAGAACAGCTGCGTGCAGATGTAGTCCGCGCCCGCGTCGACTTTCGTCTTGAGGTGCTCGATCTCGAGCGTCCGGTCAGGGCACTCGGGGTGCCCCTCAGGGAATCCCGCGACGCCGATGCCGAACCCTCGCGCATCCGGGTGGCCGTTGTGAGAGCGGATCGCCTCTACCAGCTCGCTCGCGAACGTGTAGGCGTCATCCTCGTGGCGATGATCCGGGCGGTCGATAGGGGGATCGCCCCGGAGCGCAAGGATGTTCGAGATCCCCGCCGAGGCGTACCGATCGAGCAACCCTTCAATCTCGGCCGCGTCATGGCAGACGCAGGTCAGGTGCGGGATCGGGTCAAGGCTGGTCTCGGTCTTGAGCCGCATCACGAGATCGTGTGTCAGCTGTCGCGTCGAACCGCCTGCGCCGTAGGTTACGCTGACGAACGAGGGTCGAAGCCGCTCGAGCTCCGCGATGCTCCGGAAGAGCGCATCAGATGAAGCCGGCGTTTTCGGCGGGAAGAACTCGAAGCTGAACGACGTCGTGCGTTGCTCAAGGATGTCGCGGATATGCATGCCCGGCTCCGGCTCCATGGAACTCGACACCGCAGAAAGACGGCCCGCCCGCGTCGGCGAACGGGCCGCGGATAACAGGATCAGTAGCGGTAGTGCTCGGCCTTGTACGGCCCGTGCACCGGCACGCCGATGTAGTCGGCCTGCTCCTGGCTGAGCTCCGTCAGACGCACGCCGAGCTGATCGAGGTGCAGCCGCGCAACCTTCTCATCCAAGTGCTTCGGAAGCATGTAGACCTTGTTCTCGTAGGCCTCGTTGTTGCTGTGAAGCTCGATCTGTGCGATCACCTGATTCGTGAAACTGGCAGACATCACAAAGCTGGGGTGGCCAGTTGCACACCCGAGGTTCATCAGCCGGCCCTCGGCCAGGACCAGGATCGACTTGTTTATGCTCTTGAACTCGAACTCGTCGAACTGCGGCTTGATGTTGATGCGCTCGACGTCGCCGTCACGCATCAGCCGCTCCATCTGGATCTCGTTATCGAAGTGCCCGATGTTGGCCACGATTGCCTTGTTCTTCATCTTCTTCATCGAATCGAGCGTGATGATGTCCTTGTTGCCCGTGGTCGTAATGAAGATATCGGCGGTATCGATCACATCCTCGAGCCGCACGACCTGGATGCCCTCCATCGCTGCCTGGAGCGCACAGATCGGGTCGATCTCGGTAATGAGCACCCGGCACCCCTGTCCGCGGAGCGACTGGACACAGCCCTTGCCGACATCGCCGTAGCCGCAGACCACAGCAACCTTGCCCGACAGCATGACATCGGTCGCGCGGTTCAGGCCATCGATCAGCGAGTGACGGCAGCCGTAGACGTTATCGAACTTGCTCTTGGTCACCGAGTCGTTGACGTTGATCGCCGGGAAGGGCAGCACGCCGCTCTCGGCAAACTGGTACAGGCGGTGCACGCCAGTGGTCGTCTCTTCGGAGACGCCCTTGATCGCGTCGCGCAGCCTCGCCCAGCAGCCCGGGTACTCCTTCTCTTGCTCGCGCAGCTGGTTCAGGAAGGCACCGAACTCCTCCGGGTGCTCGTGCGGGCTGAACTCCGGGATCGTGCCGGCCTGCTCGAATTCATAGCCCTTGAGCACCATCATGGTCGCGTCGCCGCCGTCGTCGAGGATCAGGTTCGCGGGCTCACCGTCCCAGTTGAGGATCTGGCGTGTGCACCACCAGTACTCGTCCAGCGTCTCACCCTTCCATGCAAACACAGGCACACCCTGCGGGCTGTCGGGCGTGCCCTTCGGGCCGACCACAACCGCCGCCGCGGCGCTGTCATCGGTCGAAAAGATGTTGCAGCTCGCCCAGCGGACCTCGGCACCGAGCTCAACAAGCGTCTCGATCAGCACCGCGGTCTGCACGGTCATATGCAGGCTGCCGGCGATGCGGGCGCCCTTGAGCGGCTGCTTGCCCGCGTACTCCTTGCGGAGCGCCATCAGGCCCGGCATCTCGTGCTCAGCCAGACGCAGCTGGTGCCGGCCGGCCTCGGCCAGCGAGAGATCTTTGACCTTGAAGTCCAGGCCGTTGACAGTCTCGGGGGTCAGGCCTTGGGTCGAAAGCGTGGTCACGGTTCGTCCTTCCATTGAGGGAGTGTGTGTCGATGCCATCTCGGCCTTGCAGGCCGTCGTCCTTGCGTTCAGTGATCGATCCAGCCCGAGGCAACCATCAGCCCGGGGCCCTTGGTCTTTGAGCTCGTCGGCAGCGTGCGTGTCCGAACACGCTCAAACCCTGCCCGTTGGAGCGACGAGGTCATCGCTTCATGCGTGAAGCCCAGATGCACGTGACCCATCGTCCGCCGGTACTCATCCCGATCGTGCGCCTGCATGTCGATGACGACCAGCACGCCACCGCCAAGATCGCGACGAAGGATCCTGCGTGCCTCGGCCAGCACAGCCCCGGGCGACGCCGCGTGGTGCAGCACCAGCGAAAGGACAGCAGCATCTACCGAGCCGTCGTCGACCGGCATCTGCTCGAGGTCGCCGCAACGGAAATCGATATTGCGGTGCTCATCAAGGTGCCGACGAGCCGCATCCAGCATCGCCTCGGACTGATCGACAGCCACGACCGATTCAACCACCGGCGCCAGCAGCCTGGCCGCATCGCCCGAGCCGCATCCGAGGTCTGCGACCGTCCAGCGTGGCTGGAGCATGCTCAGCATCGCGGGGCCCGTGAAGCCGTGACCGAACAGCGTCGACCGGTGATGCTGCCACTCGCCGGCGACCCGTCCGAAGAAGGTCCGGCTGTCCGTCCGGCGCTCGGCGAGCACCTGCTCAACCCGGCGCTGGTCGGACTGCACCTCAGCCTCGTTCGATGCAACAAATGCCGACCGTACCGGCACCCAGATCGCACGCAGATCCTCGGGTAGATCGTCCGCGACCAGCCGATAGAGCGTCGCCGTCGACTCCTGCCGCTTGAACACCCAGCCCGCATCCGCCAGTGCCTTCAGGTGACGGCTGACCGTTGACTGCGGCAGCTGCACCGTTGCCGCCACTTCACCAACAGCGAGCTCGTGGCGCTCCAGCGCCCGCAGCATGCGCAGCCGCATGGGATCGGCCAGAACCGCGAGGCGGGACACCATCGGATTGTCGAGGGCTGATCGCTTCATCCGTGTATGCGAATGAATGGTAGAAACGATCCCGCAGGTGTCAAGCACCGCCTGGCCATAGACACGCTATCGGCACAATCAAGGGGGCGCAGGCGGTTGAGAAGGCTCAACCGAGGCGATATCAGCGGCGCTCGATGGGTTGGAGGACGAAGCCGGGTCCGGGAACATGGCCGAGCTCCGCAATACGGGCCTGAACATCCTCATTGCTCGGCGATACGAACAAGGCCATCCGCAGCCGTTCGAGCTCGCGGTCAGCGTCGTTCACGAGGCCGTAGAACTCGGCCAGGGCCAGTTGTGGCTCGACCGTGCGGCCCTCGTCGATCCGGGCAGCGGCGAGCAGCGCTTCCTCGGCGACATCCACATCGCCGACAAGGGCTGCGAACCGGCCGTACCGGATGTAGTCCATCGGCAGGCGGGTCTGCTCGGCCTGTCGGCGAAGCAGCCGAAACAGCTCGTCCCGCTGACCAGTCTCGACCAGAGCCTTGGCGATGCCCTCAACGAACTGCTCGCGGTCGAACCCGAGTTCCAGGCCCTGGATGAACTGCTCCCGGGCAAGCGCGGGCTTGCCGAGCCCCAGGTACGCGGTCCCGAGGCGGTACCGGGCCTCGGCGTCGGCAGGGATTCGCCGCACGTACTGCTCGTACCATTCGGCCGCTTCGACGTACTCGCGTTTCTCCAGCGCGAGATCGCCGTAATAGCGGAGCGTATTGGCGGACGGCTGGCTCTCGCAGCCCACGAGCACGGCAGTGAGCACGGCAGAGCCTGCGAGGGCGGAGCGGATCTTCGGCATGGCGACCTCCTGTCTTTGCCAGTGCCAAGTGTAGCGAACGGGGACGGCCGCGGACCGGCACGACCCCGGTCAGGGGGTGTCGGTTGCGCGAACCCGTGCCATGGCCTCGAAGGACGGTCGTCCTCCGCCATCACCTCCCGGATGGCTCGTGGCACTGCGACTGGCTGATCGACGTGCCCGAGGCAGGCATCGGTATGGATCCCGATCGTGTCGCGACGTTCCGGCTGGGATCCGATCCGCTGGCGATGCGCCCAGGTGATCCGCCCGCGGCCGCTGAGCGCCTGGCCGACCATCGCCGACACTACCTGACGTACCAGGGCGCGGTCTCCGGTGGGCGGGGCACCGTCGAGCGGATCGTGGAGGGCATCATTTCTGCTGCGGTGTGCGACCCGAGACGGATCGAGCTGGCGGTCGCTCTCGGATCGAGCCGGCGGCGCTTGACGCTCTGGTGTGAAGACGCAGCAGGCGTCGGCTCTCTATGGCGGGTCCAAGCGGTCTCGCTGGATCGTGGGACGCCAACCGACCGATAGCGCCTCCATGTGCGGCCTAGTCGGCGTCGTCGGATCTCCGCTGCCAAGCCGGGCTCAGCTCGAGGGCATGCGCGATGCGCTCACGCACCGCGGCCCGGACGGGGCCGGGCTCTGGTCTGGCCGCGGCGCAATGCTCGGTCATCGGCGACTCTCTGTCATCGATCCGAGCGAAGCCGGCACCCAGCCGATGTCTGACGCGAGCGGCCGGTTCGTGCTGGTGTACAACGGTGAGCTCTACAACGACGCTGACCTTCGACAGGTCATGCGAGAGACCGATGGAACCCCATTCGTGTCGAGCTGCGACACCGAGACGGTGCTGCGCTGGCTCGCCTCGGGTCGGACGCTCGAAGCGCTGCGTGGGATGTACGCGTTGGCGCTTGTCGACACGCTGCGACGGACGCTTACGCTCGCGCGGGACCCGCTCGGCATCAAGCCGCTCTGCTGGGCAAGGCTGCCGGGCCGAGTGGTCTTCGCGAGCGAGCCGGCCGCGATATTCGAGCACCCCGATCTGAGCCCCAGGCCCGACCCGGTTAGCGTGGCGGCATATCTCATGACGATCCGGACTTCGCTCGGCGACAGAACGATGTTCGAGGGTGTCCGCGCCGTCGAGCCCGGACAGGCGCTGGTATTCGATCTAGACAATCCCGATGCGATGCCAAGGGCATCGGCTCTCGCCTGGCCAGCGCCGGATCCGTCGTGCTCGCTTCGGGTGGGCATCGACGCCGGCATCGAGGCCCACCTGCGGACCGATGTGCCCATCGGTGCGATGCTCTCCGGCGGGCTCGACAGCACGATCATCGTCGATCGTGCCGTACAAGGTTCGCCCGGCATGCGGACCTATGTCGCAGGATGTGCAGCCCAAGAGGGCGACCCGGAGCATGCAGGCTGGGTAGCCGACCGCTTGGGCACCCGGCATACACGCGTGTCGATCGACCGTGCGACGTTTCTTGGATGTTGGCTGGCAGGCGTTGAGGACTCGGGTTTGCCCCTGTCGACGCCGAACGAGATCGCGATCCGGCTTGTCGCTCGGCAGGCCCGCGCAGACGGCGTAAAGGTGCTGCTGACAGGCGAGGGTGCTGATGAACTGTTCGCGGGCTACGACGCGCCGATGCGGCTGGCGCTCGATCGCCGGCAAGCGCACGGGCGCGTGACCGGGAGTGACATGCTCGAAGCGCTCGCATGGATCGGGCCGGATCATCTCGCTTCGGTCGTTGGCACAGGTGGGCGTGGCGACGCTGCGGCTGATTCGGATGCCTATCTCGCAGGCGTGCAGCACGCAGCTACGCTCTACGACCATGCGCTCGGGCCGGCGGATGCGGACGAGCGGCTCCGGCAGCTTGCGCTCCTGCGGCGGGTAAACCTCGTCGGCCTGCTCGACCGGCTTGACCGCGCGACCATGCTCGAATCCATCGAGGGCCGGACGCCGCTGGCGGACGTTCTTGTAGCTTCAATGGCGCACACGATCCCGCCCGAGGATCTGTACGACCCTGCGGGCACAACGATGGCATCGCGGACGAAGCTCGCGCTGCGACGGGCGTTCGCTGACAGGGTGCCCGAGCGTGTGATGCAGCGGGATAAAGCGAGCTTTCCTTTGCCATTTGAGCGTTGGATCGAAGGGCTTACGCCCGCGCTTCTCGGGCTGAACGCGGGTATCGAGCTTGTATCGCCCGCTGCGTTGGCCGCGATCGGTCACGCTCCTGCCAGGGCTTGGCAGGCCGCTTGGCCCGTGTTCAATCTTGTGCTTTGGGGCGCTCGGTGGTGGGGCGATGGGCTCGGCGAGACAGTCGAGCAGGTCCGCGATCAGGTGGTGGCGGCCTCAACACGCGGGACCGCGGCGAGCAGCTCTCGCGTGTACGGATGGACCGGGTCGTAGAGGATCGTGTCACGGTCGCCGACCTCGACGAGCGAGCCCGATTGCATCACGCCGATACGGCTGCACATGTGCCGGATCACCGCCATGTCGTGGCTGATGAACAGGTAGCTCAGCCCGAGGTCGCGCTGGAGCTGCCGGAGCAGGTTGATGATCTGGCTCTGGATCGACACATCCAGCGCGCTCGTGGGTTCGTCACAGACGATGAACCGCGGCTCGAGCGCTAGTGCGCGGGCGATCCCGATGCGCTGGCGCTGGCCGCCGGAGAACTGGTGCGGGTATCGGTCGCCCGCCGAGGCCGGCATGCCACAGCGTTCGAGCAGCGACCCGACGCGATCGCGGACCTCCCGCTTCGAGACGACACGGTGCACCAGCAGCGGCTCGGCGACGATGTCGCGGATGCGCATGCGCGGGTCCAGCGATCCGGCCGGGTCCTGGAAGACGATCTGCATGGATCGTCGAAGCTGCTTGAGCGCTCGCGGGCCTGCCGCGAGAACGTCGGTGCCGTCGAACGTGACCGAGCCGGAGGAGGGGATCAGCCGCAGGATCGCACGCCCGACCGTTGTCTTGCCCGAACCTGACTCGCCGACGAGCCCGAAGGTCTCGCCACGCCCGATATCGAAAGACACGCCCTCTACAGCAGGGTCGTTGTGCTTGGAACCGAACACGACACGCAGGTCGCGCACGCTCACCAGCGGGCTGCCCCGGCCGGTGGGGGGCTTGGTGTTGGACTCAGGACTCAGCTCGTCCTTGGTGCTCATGTCGTTCGCGTGTGCTCCGAGGTCCGCCGTCCGGTTGACGCTGGCGGGGTCCCGGCTACAGTAGCGACTGACGGGCAGGTAGCTCAGTTGGTAGAGCACGGCATTGAAAATGCCGGTGTCGGCGGTTCAAGTCCGCCTCTGCCCATTTCTTCCTTTATCAACTCCCCTGTGAACTTCGATGGACCCTCGAGGGCTATTGCTGGAGTTGCGGACGCTGGTCTTCGCCGGTCAGGCCGGAGGGCAGGATGGATTCGCCGTGCTGTGAGCGATCCAGCCCGGTGGTTTCGTCCGCTTCGGAGACGCGCAGGTCGAGCACCAGGCTCATGCACTTGAGGATCAGGAAAGTGGCTGTGCCCGAGAAGGCCGCAACGATCAACACCCCGAGGAGCTGGCGGAAGAACAGGCCGGTATTGCCCTCGATGAGACCGCCGACGCCGTTGCCCGGCGCGGCCGATGATGCCAGGACGGCGGTGAGGATTGCCCCGACGATGCCCCCTACGCCGTGCACACCGAAGACATCCAACGCGTCATCGACTCGGCCCTTGACGACGTACTCCGTGGCGTAGAAGCACGCGATTGCGGTCACGAGGCCGATGGCGATGCTCGAAACGGGCATCACGTAGCCCGCCGCGGGCGTGATCCCGACAAGCCCCGCGACGGCCCCGACCGCGGCACCGATGACGCTCGGTTTGCCGTGATGGATCCAAGCGAGCGTGAGCCAGACGATCGCAGCGGTTGATGCGGCGAGATGGGTGTTCGTGATGGCGTTGATCGCCTGACCGTTCACGCCGAGCGCCGAGCCGCCGTTGAACCCGAACCATCCGAACCAGAGCAGCGAAGCACCGAGGACGGTGAGGGTCGCGTTGTGCGGCTGGATCTGCTGCCGGTCTCCGTGACGCCGCCCCAGCACGAAGGCGCAGACGAGCGCTGAGACGCCCGATGTGATATGCACGACCTTACCGCCGGCGAAGTCGAGCAGGCCCGATTCGCCGAAGAGCACCATCGAGCTCAGCCAGCCGCCGCCCCAGACCCAGTGGGCAACCGGCGTGTAGACCAGCAGGCACCACAAGACGGTAAACATCACGAACGCGCCGAACCGTTTGCGTTCGGCGAACGCTCCGGAGATCAGCGCGGGCGTGATGACCGCGAACGTCATTTGGAACAGCATAAAGATGTAGGAATCGGTCGAGCCGGGACCTCCGCTCGGGTCGAGCCCACGGAGACCAGCGTGTTCGAACGACCCGATGATCCCGCCGGCACTCGAACCGAAGCTCAGCGAGAAGCCGACGGCGGCCCAGACGATGCTCACGATCGCCAGTGTGAAGAAGCTGTACATCACCGTAGAGAGAACATTCTTTTGTCGGACAAGACCGCCGTAAAACAGCCCGACCGCAGGCGTCATCAGCATCACCAGTGCGGCTGCCAGGATGATCCAGAGTTGATCGATCAGAACGCCGGCGTCGTCGGCCATGCTGTGCCCTCGTGTGCTGCTGCTTGCTCGCGTGACTTGGTTGCTCAAGACTTGAACGCGAACGTACCGCGCCGATTTGCGCCGTGCGACTCGAAATACCTGCATACAAGGTATACAGCTTTTCGGTTTTCAAGGGATTGCGGGGTCCGCAGGATGCGACCGCGGGACTCCATTCGGTTAGCTTCTGCAACAGGTGGCGGCGAAGAGACATCTGATCAGGTGAGAGCTGATCGATGAGCACCCTCGTGACACCAGCGATGTTCAGCGGATCCTCGGAGACGGAATCGGTGCCGGAACCGCGACTTACGCCAGCAGCATTCGCGGACCTCTTCGCGCAGCATGCGCCGATGTTCCGTGTAGTCGCGGCATCCCGCGTTGGCCTCGATGCCGCGGACGATGTGCTTCAAAGGGCTGCGATCCTCGCCCTTGGCAAGCTCGACAGCTTTACGCCGGAGACGAACTTCCGGGCCTGGTTTTCCGCGTTTGTCCGAAACGAGGCCAGGAATATGGCCCGCTCGGAGCGCAGGCGTACCGGCTTGCCATTAGACGATGCGGCTCTCGGAGCTGCGAACCCGCCCCCGGCGATGACGGGCGAGCCGGATGCCGACTCGGATCGACTCCAGACCTGTCTGGACGGGCTCTCAAACACCCACAGAGAATGTGTGCTTCTGCGGGTGCTCTCCGGCTGCTCGTATACACAGATTGCGCAGATCACCGGGCTGAACTCGGCAACGGCACGGAGTCACGTCCACCGCGCGCGGTCCGCTCTCGCGGCATGCATGGGCACCCTGGCAGCCGAGGGAGCCATCTCGTGACGCGCGCGGATCAGAACAGCCGGGGCGATGAGCTCAGTAGCGAGGTCCTTCAGGACTTTCTCGATGCCGAACTCACGCCAGCCGAAGCGAAGAACATCCGCGAACGGCTGGAGTCCGATATGGCGGCCCGACGCTTGCTCGATGGCCTTCAGCGTGTCGATCAGGCCATCGCCGCATCGATGGCCGAAGCAATCAGGGCCCCAGCGCCCACGCTCGACGCGGCGGCCAGAACGCTGGTTCGTTCGGAGCGGGGTCATCGATCGGGAGCGCGATTTTCGTACCGTCTTCGGCTCGCAGCGCTCTCTACGGTAGCTGCTGCAGCGGCTGTGCTGGCGATCGTGATCAACTGGCCAACACCCTCGGTCAGGCCGTACCGACCCGCGATCCGCATCGCTGCTCTTTACAGTGCGACAGCGGAGGATTTTGTACCCGATGTGGTCTGCGATACACCGAACAAGTTCCGGGAGTACACGGAGACAGTTTTCGGTGTCCCGCTCGTGCCGTCTGCAGACGCACAGGTTGCGATGCTTGGATGGAACAAGCTCGGCTACAGAAGCGATGAC
>JBCCZQ010000055.1:0-19733 GCA_039187315.1 Planctomycetota bacterium
ACTGCATCCCGCTGGAGCAGTTCGGTCTCAGCGATGCGGTCCCCACTGGGCAGATCCGCATCGCCGGCTGGGTCACCAGCGGCGACGGCGGGTTCATGTCGCCCAGGTTCGCACCGGGGCCGCCGAGGCCGCCGATGACCTGGTTCGACATGAACCCGCCGTCGCCGCTGGTGACCCAGCCGGCGATGCGGATCTGCCCAGTGGGGACCGCATCGCTGAGACCGAACTGCTCCAGCGGGATGCAGTACTCCAGACCCGTTGTGACATTGGCGGCATCCGAGTTGTCCTCCGGCACACCGGTCTGCGGCAGGTTGTCGCCGAAGTTTGTCGGGTTGTCGTTGACCCAGTTGCGTGTATACAGCGAGGCCTCGGACGAGTCGATCTGACCGTCAACGGTGACCTGACCCATCGCTTGACCGCAGAGCACGAGCAGTGCCGCGGCCGTTGTCGTTGTCTTCAACATCTGCACAATCTCCCTTTCGCGTGCTGAGGGGCAACGCGACGACTCCATCTCCGAACCGCCGCGGAGCGCAGCGACGATTCCGTACAATTCTCGCAGGATTCATAGGGAGTTTGACAGGTTTCTCGCTGAACACAAGGCTTGTATACAAAGGAATTTTGCTGCATACAGGCTATCGCAATCCGATTATCGCAGGGTTTCAGGACCTTGCTTCGGTGCGTGGCGGCTCGCATGGACTTGCTGGGGTGGTGTGCCGTCATAGGAGGCCATCATCACCACCGAACGCGGGCCGATCGTGTGGCCTTCTAGGGTCCGCGTTTGGTTTGACGGGTTGGCCATGAGCGTGATCCGCGTGGCGTCCAGCTGTCGAGCGATGATCAGCAAGCCGGTCTGAGCACGCCAGGACGCCGCTCCAAACCGGAGGACGGGCCCGATGGTCGGGTCCTGCCGGAGCCGGAGCCACGAGGCCATCCGCTCGCTCATGCCCATGTCATCGGGCGGGGAAACGCCCAGCGGCTCGAGCACGTCGGGCCAGGGCAGTGGCTTGCGGTTCTCCGGGTCGTCGGCGCCCCACATGCCCAGCTCGTCGCCGTGGTAGATCATCGGGCTGCCGGGCAGCGCGGTCAGCACGGCGTAGCCCAGCTCGATCATGTCGTAGACCTGTGGCTGAGGCTGGGAGCGATCGAAGCGCTCCGCACCGAGGCCGGCGTCCCTGTCGTATTCCCTGCCCGGGTTGGCGAGCATCGAGGCGAGCCGGGGCGTGTCGTGGGAGCCGAGCAGGTTCACCTGCGCGAGGTTGGTCGCCTGGTGGTGCCGCATGACACGATCGAGATCTTCGACGAGCCGCTCGGTCGTGTAGCCCGGATCGCGTCCGAGCCAGTTTGTGAGCGCGAACGCCAAGGGATAGTTCATCTGCGAGTCGAACGCTCTGCCCCCGAAGTAATCGCCCCCGTCAAACCAGAGCTCTCCGACGAGCACGGCTTGCGGGTTGATCTCGCGGACCAGCGCACGCCACTGACTCCAGAACGTCAGCCCGACTTCGTTGGCGACATCCAGGCGCCAGCCGTCGATACCGTCCGATGGGTCGCCGTCCCCGTTCGGATCCATCCATCGGCGCGTGATGTCGAAGACATGACGCCTTGGCCCCTGGGTAAGGGTGTCGCCACGCTGGGAAAACGCTGGCAGGGCTCCATTGCGTCGGTCCCACGCCCGCCAGCTCGCGAGCCGGCCGGCGGTGTCGAACCGTGCATCGAACCAGTCGGCGTATCTGCTTGCGCTGCCCAGCGATCGGACATCGACAAACGCGGGGTGTTGCAAGCCGACGTGGTTCCAGACGCCATCGAGGATCACGCGCAGGCCGCGGTCGTGAGCGCCCGGCAGCAGGCGATCGATGAGCACGCGGTCCGCCGGCGTCCAGGACCACTCGTCGGCGTCCGCTGTCCAGGGCGTCTTCGCTGAGCGTCCGTCTGCTGCTACTGATTGCGCCACAGGTTCATGTGCCAGTTCTGGTGCGAGATCTGGTCCGAGACTTGGTCCGGAGCCTGCGAGATGCGGGTCGATGTGCCGGTAGTCCGCTGCGTCGTACTTGTGCAGGCTTGTTGCGTCGAAGACCGGGCAGAGCCAGATCGCGGTGGCGCCGAGGCGGGTGATGTGATCGAGCCTGCGGACGACGCCCTCGAGATCGCCGCCGTAGCGCCGCTCGAAGACGACCTCTCGGAGCGGTGGTCGCCGGCGCTGGTGGTCATCGCCGTAGCGACGCGGCAGCGCGATCGCTCGATTTGCCGAGGCCTCGAACTCGTCAGCGGTCACCTCTTCCCATGGCTGCTGCCAGGGGATCGGTGTGCCGTGTGGCCAGCCCTGATCGTTGGTGGGGTTGGCGTTGTCGAAGCGCTCGGGGAAGATGTTGTACCAGACCGCGCCCAGCGACCAGCCTGGGGTCTGCCGAGCCTCGGGTGCGGCGTCGCCGACAAAGGGGTCGAACCAGACTGCTTCCTCTGTTGTGCCGATGGAATAAAGCCCGAGTCGTTCGTCAGGAGCGAGTTGGAGCCGAAGGACGGCCTCGTCTGATAGGAAGCTGATAGGTTTTTCTGAGGCACTTCGGCGCCACTGCATGCCCAAAGGCGGCCGGTTGAGATCCACCAGCCGCATCGAGACGTGAACGACGCGGGCCTGATCGTTGGCGATGCTGGGCTGCGGATGCGCAGCGGTTTGGTCGGCGGGGCTCACCAGAGCGGCTGCCAGGGCCGATAGAAGTGTGGTTCTCACGGGTTTGGATCCGTTTCAGGGGGTGTCTCGGCCCGGATTGGACCGAGAACGAGTCGTATACCGGTGTGGACACGGTCCAGAGTCTGGTAGAGTATGGGACTCATGATCATGTGCGGGTAGATGACTCGTCTGGGATCTACCCGAACAGCGAGGGCAACAGGTGAAAAAGATGAGTGGTCAGGGCCGTGCGTACCGCGGCATGCATGGTTTTACATTGATCGAGTTGCTGGTGGTAATCGCGATTATCGCCCTGCTGATCGGCATCCTGCTTCCGGCCCTTGGCCGAGCACGCATCGCCGCTCAGTCTGCCGCCGATCTCTCGAACGTTCGGCAGACCGGTCTCGCGATGACGCTCTATGCCAACGATTTCCGTGATTGGTACCCGGTTCTTTCGTTCCCTCGGACTGCGCAATGCCGTTGGACGAACCCGCGGACCGGGCGCGACGAGATCTACCCGTGGGCGTGCCAGACGCGTATGGGCGGCGTCGCGGGCATGTTTAGTCACTGGCAGGTCGGTACGGCGGAAGGCAACGACATCATGTCGCCCGAGGGCTGGTCGCTGCTCGGTTCGACGCCGGATCGTCCGGAGAACTTTGACGGCAATCCACAGCCGATCATGGCAAACTATCTGGACAGCTTCGAGGTGCTCGTCTCGCCCGCGGACAATGAAGACGTGAACTACCACGGCACGGCCGGGCAGGCGGTCGAGCCCGGTGAGATCACTTCGATCGACACGGGCGTGCCCGTCAAACCCGAAGTGCCCACCAGCCAGTTCGATGTCATCTCGTACAACATCAGCTACCTGTACATCGCCGGTCTGAAGATTGATGAGCCGACGATCGTCAGCCCCGCACCGCTTTGGGGTGGGGAGACCAACGGCCCCGACGTCGGCACCGACGCCTGGTACGGCGGGGGAAGCGGCTCTGCCACGACATCGCTTGCGACTTCAGCGAACACTGACCCCGGCAGGTACGCCGAGATCGACAACTTCGGCGTACGCGGCGCGAACTTCGTCTTTTCTGACGGGCACGGCGAGTTCGTCGACAGCGAGCAGTCCTTCGAGGGTCAGCCCGCGACGATCCAGGATCTGTTCTTCTCCGACCAGTTCCGCAGCAACTCGCAGAGCGTCGATACGATCGACGATACGCGCTCCTCGCGGCTCCAGACGATCGATTGATGGCGTCTGTCGGGCAGGGGTAGTTGCCAGACACGTTGTGAACTCGAATGAACAGCGGCCGGGCGTGTGCCCGGCCGCTGCCGTAGGTATGCGTTCTCTGTGTTGGTTGCGGCGCGGAGCGTTTGTCAGGCTTGCTTGCCGCCCGCCTCGAGCTCGCCCATCTCCTCGAGTTCTTTGCCCTTGGTTTCGGGTATCAGCACGAGCACGAAGATGAGCGAGATGATGGCACTGACCGAGTAGAAGCCGTAGGCGAAGGCGAGGCTCGCAGAAGCCATCAGCGGGAATGTCGCGCTGATGAGGTAGTTGGCGCCCCATTGCGCACTGGCGGCAACGGCGAGGCCCGCGCCGCGGATCTGGTTGCTGAACATCTCGCCGAGCATCACCCATACGATGGGACCCCACGATGCGCCGAAGGAGATGATGAACAGGTTCAGCGCGATGAGGGTGATGATGCCCATCGTCCGCTGATCACCTGTCAGGTCAGGCTTGAGCGTGAACCGCTTGGTCGTCACTTCGTCGTCCGTTACGGTGATGTCGCCTTGCTTTGCGGCCGGATCGATGATTGTGGCGTTGGGAGGCAAGTCTCGCAGCGCGATCTCGGTGGTCCCGCGCGATTCACCGAGTACGGGTCGGAAATCGAGCGAGACGGACTTCGTCTCTTCCTGATCTGCGTCAGCTTCGATTGTGATCGGCATCTGCACAGTTTCGATGACACCCTCGGTGCCTCTGGTCTCAACGGTAATCGTGTACTGTCCCGAGACTTCGGCGGGCACGGTCAGATTGATCTTGTCGGGGTTGAGTGGTGCTGCGTTGAATACGAACGCCATGACCCCGAGTGACAGCGCCATGCCGATCGATCCGAACGCAAGGAGCGGTTTTCTGCCGATCTTGTCGACCAACGCGATCGCGATAAAGGTCGTCAGCACGTTCGTGGCGCCGCCGATCGCGGTGTTGATGAATGCTTGGTCCTCGCTTAGACCAACGGATTCCCAGAGCAGGTTCGAGTAGTAGAAGACAACGTTGATGCCGACGAACTGCTGGAAAACAGACAGGCCGATACCCAGCCAGACGATCTTCTTGAACACACCGGGTCCGAGTATGTCGGCAAGCCTCGGCTTGTGCTCTGAAGAGAGCGTGCCGTGGATCTCGGCGATCTTGGCGTCGGCGGCCTGCGAGCCCAAGACTCGGCTGAGTACGCCGCGCGCCTCATCGTCCCTGTCCTTGGTAACCAGGTAGCGGGGGCTCTCGGGGATACCGAGTGCGAGGATGCCGTAGAGCGCCGCGGGAAGGGCCTCGATCCAGAACATCCACTTCCAGGCCGCGAACCCGCCGATCCATGCTTCGGCTGCGCCGCCCGAGGCCTGGGCGATGAGGAGATTGCTCATCAGAGCGACGAAGATGCCCACCACGATCGCAAGTTGCTGCATGGAGCCCAGCCTGCCTCGCAAGTGCGCGGGTGAGACCTCGGCGATATACGCCGGTGCGATGACCGAGGCGGCGCCAAACGCGAGCCCGCCCAAGAACCGCCAGAACGTGAAATCGACGATCGTGAAGGGTGCACCCGAGCCGATCGCAGACGCGAGGAACGCGACGGATGCGATGACCATGGCGGGCTTGCGCCCGATGCGGTTGGTCAATGGCCCTGCCGAAAAAGCACCGATCGCCGCACCGATCAGTGCGATCGCTACGGACTGACCGACAATCAGGTCGACTTGCGATGCTTCGAAGCCTGCAGCGAAGGTCGATCCGGGCTCGGTGAACATCGCGCGCAGCACGGGCACGGCACCGTTGATCACGGCGGTGTCGAACCCGAAGAGGAAGCCGCCGAGCGCGGCCACCACAACGATGCGGATCAGAAATCCGAGGTTGGTGTCTGATGATGAAGTCACTGCAGTCCCCCTGGGGCGGCGCCAGTATGCGTGCGGCGTGTGTTCGGAGCCCGGCGACGAGCCGGAGGGGTGATAGTACACGATGATGGGGGCCGCATGTCGTGGGCGTCTCGTCGCCCCTCACATCGCGGTGAGGCGGGCAGACGCGGTATGCTGTATGCAGAAACGCACGTGTCCACAGCGGCGGTCCAGAGCAGCATGCCCGGCCGGCCGATACGCGGTCTGCCCGAGGGAACAGGTGATGAACAAGCAATATGCGGCGATGCTCACGCTTCTCGTGTCGGCGGCTCTGGCGGGCTGCGGTAGCGAGGGAGGGGGAGCGCCCGAGGGCGCGACCACCGGCTCGGCCGCTTCTGAGAAGACCTATGTCTTCGGCGTGCTCGCCAAAGCGCAGTGGAACCCGGTGTTCAAGGCGGCTCGTGCGGGTGCGGAGCAGGCCGCGGCCGACATTGAGGCCCAGAATCCGGGTGTGACCGTGGATATCGATTGGCGCGCCCCCAGCGAGGACGACGCTCAGAAACAGGTCGAGTTTGTCGAACTGCTGACGAGCCAGGGCGTCGATGGCATCGCCATCAGTGTCTCGGACGCGACCCTGCTCAACGGCCCGCTGCAGACCGCGGTCGGCAGCGATGTGCCCGTGGTCACCTATGACTCGGATGCTCCTGCGAGCGGTCGATTCGCGTACTACGGCATGGATGATGCCGCGGCGGGCACGAAAGTGATGGAAGAGCTGGCGGGTCAGATGGGTGGCGAGGGCATCGTCGCGGTGCTCAGCGGTAACCCGAACTCGGCCAACCTAGCCGCCCGCGTGGAGGGCGTGCTCGAGCAGGCCGCGAACTACGATGGTATCGAGATCCGAGGCGTCTACAACGAGCCGACCGAGAAGGCGGCGGAGATGGCCGCGAAGATGCAGCAGGTCCAGGCGAGCGAGCCGGACATCACGGGCTGGGCACTCGTCGGAGGATGGCCTCTGTACACCGAGAACTCACTTGACGGGATCTACTCGAACGCGAAGGTTGTTTCGATCGATGCTCTCCCGCTGCCGCTGGAGTACGTCAGGCAGGGGCAGGCGCAGGTGTTGATCGGCCAGCCGTACTTCGGCTGGGGCTACGAGTCGGTGATGATGCTGTTCGAGTTTGCCCACAACGGCCAGGAACCCGAGCAGGTTCTCAACTACGCCGACTTTGATGTCGTGACCGCCGAGAACGTCGAGGAGTTCGCGGGCCGGTGGGACGAGTGGCTCGAGGGCGTTGCGGGCGGGAACTAATTCGGGGTTCAGGTTCCGACCACGCCCGCCTGGACGAGCGTCTGGGCGATGAGCGCGAGCACGGCCAGCCCACCGATCACGGCGCCGCCGATGACGACGCCCATCAGGAGCTTGTGCGTCTTCGCGTTCGCGGTTTCGAGTCGTTCTTCACGCTCGGCATCGCGGCGTTTCATGTCGGTCAGGGTGTCACCGAGCCGTTTGTTGGATGCCGTGATCTCATCGAACGCGCTCGAGAGGCTCTCGATCGAGGCCCGGATCTCACGCTGTGAGTCGTTGGCTTCTGCCATCAGCCCCTCGACGCGGCCGAGCGACTCGAGCTGCATCGCCAGGCCCTGCTGGGTGCTGGCCTGCCCCTCGCGGAAGGCAGAGGACAGATCGGTCACGGCCGATCGGAGCTGGTCCTGTCCTTGACCGATGGCGCCGATGCTCTCGAGCGCGGCCGGCAGATTCTCGGCGATCTCCAGCAGCCGTCGGGAGCGTTCTTCCTGCGTGTCGAGGTGTTGGTCGACTTTTTCGGCGAGGGAGATCGCCCGCTCATAGCTGTCGCGCAGCTCGTCGCGGAGGCTCTCGCGGACTTCTTCTGCCCGGACGAGCTCCGGCTTCGGGGATTCGGGACGCCTGCCGCTCGATAGCTTCGGCTCGATCGCGGTCTTGGTCGCATCGTCGGCGAGATCGATCCGCACCGGCTGCCCGGGCTGCATCGGGCTCGAGGCGGTCGCTGTAGTTGCTGTGGTCGGTCGCGCAGGCTTGGTCGCCGCCGGAGCGCCTGACACGCCGGCGGACGGCGCATCATGCGCACCGGTCGTGGCCTTGGGATCGGTCTGCTTGCCGTTCTTCCAGTCCACAACAACGGTTGGCGGGTTGCTGGAAGTCGGACCGGCCTGCTTGCCCTGGCCGCCGAACACCCGAGCGATCTTCGAGAACATCCCCATCGCGAGCCCTGTCCTTTCCCTGGCGGCCGCCCGTCTCGGGCACCCGGGTCCTCCCGGGGGTGAGCCGTGTGTCGCGGGGCCGACGGCCCTCGGTTCAAGCGTACAGCCCGAGGGCCGAGTGGGCGACCCTGCACGGGTACTGGAGCGGTGAATTTCACACGCGACTGCGGGCCTTCGTTCAGTCGATCGTGATCGTGAGCTCCTGGCCATCTGTGCCTGTTGCTGTGAACTCGCCCTCGTCGGTGATCAGGCGGACACGCAGCCCCCTGTCCGGACGCGGGCGGTCGCCCTCGGCCGATGCGATCGAGACCGTGACGGTGTCACCCTCTCGGAGGGCCTGGTAGGTCGTGAGCAAGTAGTCGCCGTCCTGGTAGTCATAGCCATCACCGTCGTCCTCGTAGTGCGTGCCGGCCGCGCGTCCTGCGTCGTCGAGTGAGATGAGCAGGGTGATCGGGTCAAGCGGCTTCTCGCCGACGTACTGGATCACGGGGCCGGTGGGGACGATCGAGCCGCCCTTGAGGTAGAAGTCGGGGATGTCTGGGTTGTCGCCGCCGAACAGGTCGAACGCGCGCCAGATGCCGCCGGGCATCGCGGGCACTCGGTCGCGGTTGAGCGTCAGGTCGGAATCGACCAGCACGCTGTCGCCGATGAGGAAAAGGTCGTCCTCACTGCGAAGGGCCTGATCGGTCGGATCTGCGAAGAAGACGGGGCGAACGATCGGCAGCCCGGTCGTATGGGCCTCATAGAAGAGCGTGTAGTAGAACGGCAGCAGTGCGTAGCGGTTGTTCAGCGCCTCGCGGGCAGTTTCTTCGACCTCTTCGCCGAAGGCCCACGGCTCCTTGTCGCGGTTGCCGACGGCCGTATGCCCACGGGCGAAGGGCAACAGAACGCCGTAGCCGAACCAGCGCTCAAACTGGTCGGCGTCGCCGTTGCCGATGAAGCCGCCGATGTCCGGGCCGTAGAACGGGAAGCCCGAGAGGCCCATGTTGAGGACCATCGGCACGGAGACTTCCAGGTCCCACCAGTCGGCGGAGTTGTCGCCCGACCAGCCGGCAGCGTAGCGCTGGGTGCCCAGGTGCATCGCGCGGCTGAGCACGAACGGCCTGACCTCGGGGTTGGCGGCCTGGATGCCCTCGCGTGAGGCCTTGACCATCATCATGCCGAAGACGTTGTGGAAGCGGGCATGCGTGCCGCCGCCGCCCATCGCGGGGTCGCCGCCGTGGAGGTTGTCCTCCGGCATGGTCTTGGACTCGACGTTGAAGATCGCCGGCTCGTTCATGTCGTTCCAGACGCCGGTGATGCCGTTGGCCATGTAGTCCATGTAGAGGCTCGCCCACCACTGGCGTACGTCGGGTCGGGTGTAGTCGGGGAAGACGCACCAGCCGGGCCAGACCTCACCCTGGTAGACCTCGCCGTCGGCGGTCTTGACGGCGTAGTCGTTGTCGATGATGTCCTGGTAGACGCTGTAGCCCTCGGGAGGGAAGCGGTCGGTCTCGGCCGCCACGCCCGGGTTGATCATCCAGACGTTGTGGAAGTTCTTCTCTTCAACGAGCCACTCGTTGAGGCCTTTGGGATCGGGGAAGCGTTCGCCGTCGAACCGGAACGTGCGATACTCGTCCTGGTAGTGGATGTCCATCCAGATGACGTCGGCCGGGAGGTTCCGCTCGCGGAACTCGGTGGCGATCTCGCGCACTCGGGCATCGGGGTAGTAGCTGTAGCGGCACTGGTGGTAGCCGATAGCCCACTTGGGCGGCATCGGCATGTAGCCGGTCAGCTCGGCGAGCGTCTTGACCACGTCCTGCGGGGAGTCTCGGTCGATGACGATGACAGGGAATTCAGGGCCGTCGCTGTGGAACCGGATACCGTCTGCCAGATCGATCTCGATGCGGTAGGTCGAGTCACCGATCACACCGAACGCGCTGCCGTCGGCTCGGACGCCCAAGACCCATGGGTGTGACTTGTAGAGCGAGGCGGTGTTGTCCTTGTAGCCGTAGGAGTCTGAATTCCACAGGACGGTGGAGCGTCCGTTGCGGAGCAGTGGGCCGGGCACCTCGCCGGTGCCGTAGAGGCTTGTGCCGACTTCGATGTCGATGCTGAACGCGTTTCGGCCGCCCTCATCGACGAAGAACTCCGGGGCGGGTCCGAAGCCGGCTGGGGCGGGCCCGGTGGCGGGCAGATTCGGGTCGAGGAGTGCGTAGGACGGCAGGGCGTTCTGTCGGGCCGTTTCCGAAGCGTGATAGCGGACGATCCGGTCGCCTACAGATTCGGCCACTGGTTGTGCGATCGCGTGACCGTTCATCTGGAACCCCACGGACAGTGCAGCAACGTACCAGAGATTCCTGAGCATGTTCGGGACTCCGTCGGTCTTCAATGGCCCACCCGCTGGTGTTTCTGATCTCGGTCGTCGTCCGAGAAGGCGGGTCTTGCGTGTATACAAGTGTGTCCAGGCAGGGTTGTGCATGGAAACCTGTGGCTTTGGTGCGGCGTAGGGGGACAATAGTCTCACCGTGGCCGTCTGGCCGCGAGGCTGTCGTTGTATACGAATGTGAACGGTGCGCACCACGAAAGGGAGCGTGATGCAGGCAAGGCGGGATGTCGTCGCAGGTTTGGTCGCCGGAGCACTCGTGAGCCTGGCAGGCTCGGCGGGAGGTCAGGGGCAGTACCCGGCCATGCTGCAGTGGTTCGAGGTGGACTGGAATTCGATGGAGCGCCGGATCCCGGACTTCTTCCTGGCCGGCTATGGGGCGACGTGGCTGCCGCCGATCTCACGCGGTCTGGCGCCCGGCTTCGCACTCACGCCCGGGTACGACCCGCTTGACAGATTCGAGTTGAGCGGGACAACCTATGGCACCGAGGAGGACTTCCGGGCGCTCGTGGATGAGTTCCACGCTGCCAATGCGAAGGTCTACATCGACCTGATTATGAACCACAACGGTTTCCGTCGGGCCGACCGGGGCTTCCACGAGCAGGGCGGCTATCCGGGCTTCTGGGCGAACCCACCCGCCGGCCGCGATCTGACCCCATTGGACGACTGGGGCGACTTCCACAACTCCACGACCTCGGGAGGCTACCTCCAGTCCACGAACCCGAACGATCCGCTCTACGACCTGTTCCGCGGCGACCTCGTCGCGCTGTGCGACATCGATCAGCTCTCTCAGAACTTCTTCATCAGGCAGCCCACCACGCCCGGCGACCCGCAGAACATCCCGGGTGGCACGCAGCGCAACAACCCGGACCCCGCGAACGCGCGGTTCTATCCCGACATGAGCTTTGCAGGTGCGGACACCGTGACCAATCCAGGCACGTTCCGCAACAGCGGCAGCGTGACGGTGACCCGCTACCGCTGGAATGCTTTTGACCCGATGCAGGGCGATCCTGTGGTCGAGACCGCGACGGACCTGCTCGTCCGGCACACCCGCTGGCTCCTGGAAGAGGTGGGCGTGGACGGTTTCCGCCTCGATGCGGCGAAGCACATCCAGTCGAGCTTCTGGGACCGCTCCTGGGACAACGCCGTCTACAACAACTGGGAGCATCCGAGCGGCGTCAACATCACCGCGTACAGCTTCGGCGAATCGACAGCGGGCAACGGCTTCGTCTACGACCAGTACATCCGCCGGCCGAACAACAACATCCGCCAGGGCGACGAGTGGGGCAACCGTGACTCGCTTGATCTCGATGGCGCCGGAGCCCTCCGGAATCTGGTCGGCGCGAACGGCTTCGGGACCTGGCAGGACCCGCTGAACCGGCACTTCGACAACGTCGATGGCTTCAACGACGGCTCGCTGGGTGTGAACCACGTTTTCAGCCACGACAACGGCAGCGTGGGCAATGGGAGCGAGCTGCCGCCGGAACCGAGCCGGCAGCAGATGGGCATCCCGATGAACGTCTATGTGCTCATGCGTCCCGGGCAGGGGCTGATCTATCACAACCAGCGTGGTGTGAACCGGCCCTCGGGGAACTTCTCGCCCCGCAACGGCGTCCCGATCGCGCTCGGTCGCAACCGCACCAACGATCAGCTCGACGACACGATTACACGTGTGGTGCAGCTGGCGAACGAGGTCGGCCGCGGGGATATCGATGTGACGTCCTACACGGATCCGCTCCAGCCGAACATCGACGATGTCTTCGTCTTCGAGCGTCGCCAGCGCGGCGGGCCTGCCAATGCGCTGGTCGCGGTCAACGACCGCCGCAACCCCGGTTTCGAAACCCGGGACGTTGTCACGAACTTTGCGCCCGGGACCCGTTTGCACGAGCAGACCGGCAACGCCTCGGATCCGATGGTTGATCCCAACGACGACATCCCCGAGATCATCACGGTTGGTGCGAACGGCCGGCTGACGGTCAATGTGCCCAACAACGTCTCGTCGGCCGGTGCGCACGAGAACGGCTTCGTGATCTACTCTCCCGCGCTACCCACGGCGGCGATGACCTTCTCGGGCGGAACGGGCGTTCTGCCGCCCGAGCCGTTCTTCGTCCCGGACTATGCGAAGCGTGTCAACACGATCGAGGTGGTGCAGGGTGCGTCGTTCGATCTGGAGATCCTGACATCGCAGACCGACCCGCTCGATGCGGATACCGATGACAACGCCCTGTTCCGCATCGGCGAGGGTTACGAGGACTACAACGGCAACGGCGTGGTTGATTTCCCGACGGGCATGCAGGACTTCAACAACAATGGCGTGCTTGAGTTCCCTCAGGAAGAGAACATCATCGGCGGGTTCGAACAGTTCCTGACCGTCAACGAGCCGCTATTCGACCCGCAGAACCCTGGCAGGACCCAGGGGCGGTATGTGCAGACGATCCCGGCCGGGCGGCTTGATGAGGGCTTGAATTACATCACGGCCCGGGTCTTCCGCCACCGCGACGACGGCGGCGACCCGATCTACCGCGAGCTTCGCAAGGTTGTCTACGTCGACAACGAGGCGCCGACGGTGTCTTTCGTCGATCAGCCGGAGGTGATCGAGTCTCGCAGCGCGACGTTTGAGTTCCGCGCGAACGACCGGACCGCGACGAGTGTTGTTGTGCTGGCGAACCTCGACCCGGCGATCGATGCCGTCGAGTTTGCCCGCACGCGGCCGATCGCTACGCAGCTGGATCGGTTCGATTGGTCGTTCTCGTTCCTTGGTCTTCCGCACGGCCCGAACACGCTGACCGTCGTGACCTTCGAAGAGACTGGGCGCGGCGGCGCACAGACATTCGATTTCTTCGTTGATGTCTGCCCGGGCGATGTCAACATGGACGGTGTCACGACCGACAGCGATTTCTTCGCCTGGGTCACCGCCTTTATCGACAACGATCCGCGCGGTGATGTCAATCGCGACGGCACTGTCAACGACAGCGACTTCTTCGCGTGGGTTACCGAGTTTACGGAAGGCTGCAGCTGATTGAGCAGCTTTGCGAGTGGTTCTTCATGAGAGCCGGCCCCGCGTGGGGCCGGCTCTTTTCGTGCGTGACCGGAGTCGGCAGGCGTCAGTCTTTCGATGCGATGTAGCGGAGCATGTCGACGCAGCGGTGCGCGTAGCCGGCCTCGTTGTCGTACCAGCTCACGACCTTGAAGAAGTGGTCGTTGAGCTCGATTCCGGCCTTGGCGTCGTAGATGGAGCTGCGAGGGTCGCCGACGAAATCGCTCGAGACCACCTCCTCGTCCGTGTAGCCGAGCACGCCCTCCATAGCGCCCTGGCTCGCGGCCTGCATCGCGGCGTTGATGTCTGCGAGGCTCGTGCTCTTGGCGGTCTTGAAGGTCAGGTCGACGCAGGAGACATCGGCCGTTGGCACTCGGAATGCCATGCCGGTCAGCTTGCCCTTGAGGTCGGGGATGCACAAGGCGACGGCTTTGGCGGCGCCGGTGCTTGCGGGGATGATGTTCTGGTAGGCGTTGCGACCGCCGCGCCAGTCCTTCTTGGAGGGGCCGTCCTGCGTGGGCTGCGTGGCCGTCGCGGCATGGACGGTGGTCATCAGGCCTTCCTCGAGTCCGAACTGGTCGTTGATGACCTTGGCCACTGGCGCGAGGCAGTTGGTTGTGCAGCTTGCGTTGGAGATGATGGTGTCGCCGGCCGCGTTGTAGGTCTCGTGGTTGACCTTGTAGGCCATGGTCTTGACCGTGTCGGGTGATTTGGTTGGCGCGCTGATGATGACGCGTTTCGCGCCGCCGCCGTTGATGTGCTTGCCGGCGGCTTCGTCGGTGGTGAACAGTCCTGTAGACTCGAGCACATAATCGACCCCCATGTCCTTCCAAGGAAGCTCGCTCGGGTCGCGGACGGCCATGGTCCGCGTGTGCTTGCCGTTGACGCTGAAGCCGTTGTCGTCGGCGGCGACGTCGGCGGGAGCGCCGTTGATCAGGAAGCGACCGTGCATGGTGTCATACTTGAGCAGGTAGGCGAGGTTGTCGGAAGGCACCAGGTCGTTGACACCGACGATCTCGAGGTTCGGGTCGGCGGCGGCGGCGCGGTAGACGAGTCGTCCGATGCGGCCGAAGCCGTTGATGCCGATCTTGATGGGCATGGGAGCGGTCCTTTCGGAGTCGGGTGCGTTGGCGGCTTGAGACATCGGGCCGCTGCGCAACGGTAGAACCGGCGTGGGCCGGATCCAAGCTGCGCCGGGTCGGTTCGTAGGGTGTATGCGCGAGGGCTAGCGGATCGCGCCGAGGCGGTTCATGGCGACCAGCCCGCCAACGACGGTCGCGACGGGGCGAACGCGGAACTCCCGGCCCAGGAAGGGCGTGTTCCGGGCCTTGCCGGCCAGGTCGTCCTCGCCGACACGCCACCGCTGGTCCGGGTCGATCAGGGTCAGGTCCGCCGGAGCGCCTACGGCCAGCCGCCCGAGCCCGTCCCTTCCTCGGACGCCGCTGCCGAGCCGGCAGAGATCGGCAGGCTCGAGGGTGAGCAGTCGGATCAGTTCCGGCCAGCCCAGCAGCCCGCTGTCGACGAGGGCCTCGGCGTAGGCGGCCAGAGCGGTCTCGAGCCCGATGATCCCGAACGGCGCCTGATCGAACGGCAGCGCCTTTTCGTCGGGCGTATGCGGCGCGTGGTCCGTCGCGAGGACGGTGATTACTCCCTCGGCGATAGCGTCGCGCAGCGCGTCGACATCTGATTGCTCCCGCAGCGGGGGGTTCATCTTCGCGTGTGTGTCGTAGGTCGCGCAGGCTGTATCTGTCAGAAGCAGGTGGTGGGGGGAGGCTTCCGCTGTGACGGGCAGCCCCGCTTCGCGTGCAGCGCGGATCAGCGGTACAGAGCCGCCCGAAGACATGTGCTGGACGTGGTAGGCGCCGCCGGTCTCGCGCACCAGGCGGATATCGCGCTCGATAATCAGTTCCTCGGCGACTCGGGGCCAGCCGGTCAGCCCAAGGCGTGCCGAGGTTTCGCCCGCGTGCATCACCGCGTTGCGTGTCAGCGTTGGTTCTTGACAGTGCTGCATGAATGTCAGCCTGGCGTCGGCCACCGCGCGAAGCACCGTTCGCATCATCGAAGCCGAGTCCACGACATCGCCGTCATCCGAGATGCCGACGGCGCCGGCTTCTGCAAGCAGGCGGACCTCCGTGACACGCTCGCCGTGGCGGCCCACGGTCGCCGCCGCTACAGGAAAGACCCGGCATCGCGCCGACGAACGCGCCCTGTCTCGAACGGCACGGACCATCTCGGGCGTATCGATCGCTGGACTCGTGTTCGGCATGCAGCAGACGGTAGTGAAGCCGCCAGCGACCGCGGCGCTCGAACCTGTGGCGATAGTCTCCTTGTCTTCGTGACCAGGCTCTCGGAAGTGGACATGCGGATCAATCAGGCCCGGACAGAGGATGTGGTCCGTCGCGTCGATCAGCAGGTTGGCTGCGGAACGGTCGAGCTCACGCCCGATCGCCGCGACGCGGTCACCATCGATAGCGACATCGGCGATGCCGTCGTAGTTGCTCGCCGGATCGATGACCCTGGCCCCGGTGATCAGCATGCTGCCCATGCCGCACGATACGCCGATGCGGCAACCGGTTCGCTGCGGTCGGGTCGGGTGGTCGGGTACGTGTGATGGTGTGCCGAGTGAACAGATCTCCAACAGTGCGGTTCCTCGACCGCAGCTTGACGAATCCGCGGAGCATGGTTCGAGCGTGGCGCATTGGGGTCATGCGTCATTGGCGGCGATTTGCCCCCGCCTGTGGGATGAGGCGTTGAGTTTGCTGGCCCGTGCCGCGGCGCACCAGAAGGCGGCCTCGGTCCGCATCCGCGTGCGGCTGGGGCGAGACCTGCTTCTGCAGCAGGGATGAGCGGACCCGCTGGCGTGGCCGATGCCCGTGGCATAGTGTTGGTGGCTACGGGGCGTGGCGCAGTTTGGTTAGCGCGTTTGACTGGGGGTCAAAAGGTCGCTGGTTCGAATCCAGTCGCCCCGATTCTGAAGCGGAAGCCCTTGGAAACAGGGTCTTCCGCTTTTTCATGCGCTGGGATGAGGCGGAGGACTTGCGCCGGATGTTTCGGCCGAGAACGGCAATAATTCGGATGCACTCCAGTGCTGCCCAGCCGCTGTCCGTTGTATATCACTCAATCGTAGTTCCCCCGATCAGCGCATCTGCTTCTTCTATCAGACTTGCTGTATCGTGATCGCTGGCCCACTTTGGATCCTTCATCATTACCTTTGCACGCTGCAGAGCGACCAGTGCCGCCTCGACATGCCCTTTCCGAGTCATCTCGTCCTGCCCGAGCCGTTGATCGACTCGTGATGCGGCATCGACAGTCGGTTGATCTGAAGCGGACAGCCTGAATCGAATCATCGCCAATACAGCAAGCTCAGAGGGCGTGGCTTGAGTCCAGGCCATGCGGAGTTGCTCCTGAACACCGACGCCGTCACCGAATACGCGTGCACCCCTGTCGTCAAACCGTCCCGCTTGAAGACGGTTGAGCGGCGCTTCGAGAACGAGATTCAACGCATATGACAGATCACCTGCGCGCATCGCTGATTCAGCCCACATGAAGCGATTCTCGCCGACGCCCACTGTAGACAACGCTCCAAATATCGCGTCACACTGATGCTCATTGTGAGTCACTCGCTGATGCCGAAAGACTCTGATCGCTTCGATTGCTCGGGCTCGAAGTCGTTCTTGATGATCCGGGTCAGCGACAATATCTACTGCGTAGATGTCCGCCCACGCCTCCGCAAGCTGTCTTCGTAACACCTCTTCATCAAGGCGCTGCCTCGCCTCCTCGGCCGATGTTGCTCGTGGAGCGAAGTTCCACGCCTCGATCTCGATCATCAGCACTTCTTTGGCGCGGCGATCCAGATCCAACGCCTCAGCTCTTGCGAATAAGTCAGCTTTGTCAACCGCCCCTTCGTCCCGCAACTCCAGCATTGTCTTGTGTGCTGGTGAGATCAGAGCATGAAGCCGCCCGGCGAGCATCTGGCCCGCGACGTACCGTACCATTGGCGGCACAGATGAGTCGGAGCTCAGTGTGGAGACAAGATCCCGAGTCGGGGTGGGGCCATCCCAGAGCGTCTGGACGTACACCTCGGCTGCTTCGCGCGCAGCCCATTCCCGTCTCGCATCGGCCCGATGGGCCTCTGCATCGCGGATATCCCAGACACGGATGTTGCCGTTCTCGTGGTAGATCAGGACTCGCTGTCCATCAGCTGTCAGCGCGATGTCGTCGATGCTCTCTTCGAGGTTGTAGACCATGATTGGTCGGTCATCAGCGGGATCTGTAAACTGAATTGTCTTCGGTGACAACCGCTCAATCCTGCGTGTCCCGCTCGCCAGAGTGACAGATCGCCCTCGATCCGACAGGCCACCGCTAGATTCGATGATCTCCGCCACCTGCAGTTGTTGTAGTCCCTTTGGGCCATAGTGCACGCAGACACGTTCCGCCCCCGCGTAGTCGAGATCATCCATTCGTACCCGCCAGTGCGGATGATCGGTCGCTCGCTTGTCGATCAGTTCGCCTGTTCTTGCGTTCCAACGGCAATAGGTCACACGAAATTCATCTAGGCCTTCCACCAGCGTTGATGAAGCAGTGACAAGCTCTTCGCCATCTGACGAGAACCACATATCCCAGACACGTTCGCCGGGCCAATCGGCTGCAAAGACCTGCTTTCCCGATTCAATATCCCACACCGTACATTCCGGGTTTTCGAAGATTGGGTCACCTGGTTGGCGGAGCGCGAATCGTGACCCATCTGGGCTGACTGCGAATCTATCGAGGCGGCGGGCTTCGGTAGCGAACGTTTGTAGCAACTGACCGGAAACGGAGTCATACAACCTCACGTCGCTGCCGCTGCCGGCGAGCAAGACTAATGCCGAATTGGGTACAAAGCGAGCTTCTGCTGCCCATACGCCTCGAGCCGGCTCAGGCTCAGCGTATGGCAACTCTTTCGTCAGTGTGCCGTCGTCCGTGTTGTAGATGCGAGCGACGCCGTCAGAGTGGGCAAGAACAAGCTGGGCACCGTCTGAAGAAAAGCTATGCTCGGTTACACGACTAGCCACGCCCTCGATAGCTGCGACCGGATGTTTCGAGGACGGATCGAGCAGAAACGATGTGGAGGGCTCGTTGATGGATGAGTATGTGATGACTCGATCGCCCTCTGGGGCAAATGCAGCGCTGTGCATATCGGATGGAATCTGCACTGCGGAGAGTTGTTCGCCGGTCGACACGCTCACGAATGACACGAGACGCGTGTTGTCCTCATGGATGAAGCGAACTTCTCGATCAGGGCTCTCTACAACTATCTCGTTCTCAGAGAACGCAAAACGTATTGCTTGAGCCTGTTTGTTCAGAAACTCCCACTCCCACCCTCGCTTGCTCTCGGGGCATTCGGCGAGGTAGCGGCGTGCCGCAGGCCAGTCGCCGGCGTCCATGGCGTTCTGGGCCAGGGCGAGGTTGGCGGTGTAGGCGGACCATTCGGCCTCGTTGGCTATCGCCAGCGAGTGTTCGAGCGTAAGCAGCGCTGTATCGGCCAGTGCTGGGAGAATCTGTTCCGGTTCGAGCGGAGCAAACGCTGCAATCTCATCGTTGCCCTTCCACATTTCAAATCGGTGAGGATCTTCTTCGGTTCCTGAGCCCTTGAGAATGGCCGACATCGATACGCCAGGCTCACCTCGAATCTCTGGGAAGCGAGGGAGTCCGGCGTCCATGCCGCCGGGCGTACCTGTTCCCAGAAGAAACATGTCAGATAGTGTGTTGATGGCAAGATCTCGTTGCTCGCGGAGTCGATCACGCAGATCAACGGTTTCCCTTACGTTCTGTTTGGCAAATCTGGCAAGAAGTTCGAGTTCTGAGAGTGCGTGGGATGCCCCAATCTCACCGCGCGATGCCGCGGCATGCTCGTAGGCGTCGACATATCCGTCCATGAACGCTCTGGCCTGTTCACGTTTCGCTTCGCTCTCAGTTAGATCTTCCAACGCCATGATGGTTGACCGCTCATTAGCATCGAGGGGTATCGAAGCGACCACGATGTCAAGGAGCGTCTCGCTCGCAAACTCTCGATCCTGCCGGAGCTGAGTGTTGGCATGATCGGCAGCACGCCAACCCCATGCCGTACCGCCAAGTCCGATCAACAGCGTTGTCGCGACAGCGGCCGTGGCAATGGTCGGCCCTTTGTGCCGTCTGACAAATTTCTTCATCCGATATGCCGCGCTCGGCGGCGCGGCTTCGACGGCCTCGCCCGCGATGTGGTTGCCGATGTCTTCGGCCAGGTCGGCCGGGGTGGCGTATCGCCGGCCTCGGTCCTTGTCGAGCGCCTTCATCGCGATCCAGTCGAGCTCGCCTCGGATCGA
>JBCCZQ010000056.1:0-19404 GCA_039187315.1 Planctomycetota bacterium
GATCAGGATGGGACGTAGAAGACGCTTATCGTTCTACATGTGCGGCCGATTCGCTCATCTGTACAAGTGGCTGGATGTCTGGGCGTTCGCTGCACCGTTCGGGCAGGACATCGCCGATCCCCCTGTGCGGTACAACGTCCCCCCGAAGGCGAGCGTGCCGCTGCTTCGCGCGATCGATGGAACGCCCGAAGCGGCGATGCTTCAGTGGTGGCTCGTGCCTCACTGGTCGAAGACGCCCGACACACGCTACACCACCTTCAACGCCAAGAGCGAAGATGCGGCGAGCAAGCCAGCCTTTCGTGAGCCATTCCGCAAACGCCGATGCGTGATACCGGCATCGGGTTTCTTCGAGTGGCAGCGGCTCCCAGGCGGTCGAAAGCAACCCAAGTACATCTACCGGGCCGATGGTGATGTGCTCTACTTCGCAGGCCTCTGGGACCGCTGGGTCGGTCCGGATGGGGACGAGACTCTCGACAGTTGCACGGTCCTAACGACCGATTCGAACGCTGAGATGCGAGAAGTCCACAGCCGCATGCCATGCATCCTGGAGCGGAGCGAGGTAGAGGCTTGGGTTCTCGATCCCAGCTCGGAGCCGGATAGTCCCAAGCGCCTGCTGCGCCCTGCCGCAGACGGTGTGCTGGCGATGCATGATGTGGACCCGGCTGTAGGGAATGTCCGTCATGACGGGCCGCAACTGATCGAGTCTGGGCATGGACTGTTCTGAATCGACTGTTCAGGCAGGAATGACGATCCGCATGATCTGCACACGCTGTCCGGGAGTTAGTTCTGACCAGACTTCAACTAGCCGAGCCAGATCGGCGGGAAGTGCGCCGGATTCTGCGCCGCCAGAATCCGAAACGTCCGTTTCTCTCGGGGATTCGGCACGGTGTTCAAGTCCAGTATCGCCCATTGGCCGATCCTGCACGGAAGCCGCACAGCTGTGCGGCTTCTTGCATAGGCGGCTCGTTCTCGGCATCGTCTTTCAGGTCCTGCGCATACCGGCGCGATTTCAAGCGCTCGCACCCAGCGCTCCATTCCGGGCCGCTCGGTGGCCGATCCGTCCCGTGCGAGAAGCACCCGGCTCGAGCCTGGTCCTAGCGCAGGCTGCGATCAGCGGTCTGTGCCGGAGCCAGGCGTCAGCACTGGGCTTCGGCAGTGCATGACCAACCGAGGATCCCCCTTTATTGGGCATAGATCAGGATGCTGCTGGAGATGAACCCTTGAGAGAGTCTGGCAAGCTGCAGCCAAGCTGAAGTACCTCTGCGTGGGCTCCGATGCACTTGCAGCTTCTGTTCGGAAGCCGGGCTGGAGATCCATCGATGCATCGCCACGTACTCGCTATTGCGGTCCTCGCGTTTTCTGTCACGCTTCCGGCCTTCGGCCAGGCACCTGCGTCGGATTTGGAACCGGCCGTGCAGGCCCAAACGGACGCTGCACCTGACGCGGCGGTTCAGGCATTCCAAGTTGTCGATCCCAGCGTCTTCGAGGACTACAAGCGGGACAAGGCCGAAGCGAGCACCTATGCGCACGAGACCGTGGTCGACGGAGAGCATGCCGGGGCGAGCTGGGTGCGTTTTTGGATCGTTGCCCTCGTAGGTATTCTGATCTCGATCGGCATCCTGATGTGGCACCGGCTCGGCTATCTTGATCAGATGCGGATGGCAGCAAAGCTGTACGTCGGCGTCGGCATTCCACTTGTTCTGGCAGTGGCGATAAGTGTCGGAAACTGGATCTTCCGGACGGAACTCAATCACCAGGCCATCACGACCGAGCAGGCACTCAAGGTCGAGCGATACGCTGAGCAGCTCGTCAAGCTGGGCGACGAGTTCCGCCTGCACGTGATTGATGATCAAGCGCTTGCAGCGGCGGCACTGGAAGAGCACGACGACGTCATCGGGTCGCTGAACCATGAGCTTTCAGCGCTCGCGGACAAGGGTGGGCAAGTCGCCGTCATCGCCGAATCGATCTCGATTCTTCGCGATGATTATTTGCAGCAGTTCGAAGCGATGACACAGCTCTTGGAAGACATGCGTCGCAAGAGAGCGGATTCATTGGTTGCCGCCGATGAAGTCGTCTACGGGATCGAAGCGGTTATCGAATCCGAAGCGGACCGGATCGAGCATCTCATGGAGACCGATTCGCTTCCGGAAGCGATCATCCTCGCCGAGACGTGGCTTACGAAGCTCCAGGGCCTTGAAGTGACATGGCTCAAGGTGCTCCGCTATCAGGCGGGCTTCATGATCGCGCATGACGCAGGCTCGATCGAAGCCATGGGCCACGCACTGGGCGCCCTGAATGTCCAGGCGCGCGATGCCCGTGCATGGCTCGCTGCGCAGCAGGGTACTGCGGATATCGCACAGCGCAAGTATGACCTGATCGATCTGATTGAGAAAGACGCCAAGCAGGTCCAGGACAATACGGCTGTCATTGTGCACGATGTTCTGAATGCCAGCATTGCGGCAACGAGGGCGGCATCGGACCTCTTGGCAGTCCGTGAATCAGCTGACTCGCTCGCGCGTTATGGAGAGGTCCAGCAGGCGGCAATCGAAACCGAGGCGTCACGCGTATCCATCCTGATGCTGGTGTGCGCGACAACTGTTGCTCTGTTGGTCAGTGGCATCATGTGCATGAGCATCGTGAGCCCGATCAAGACGCTTATGGAGCAGACGGGCAGGATGGCAGGCGGCGACTTCAGCCGTGAGAGCGGATTAGCACGGAAAGACGAGATCGGGGAGCTTGCCAAGTCATCAGATGCCATGGCCAAATCGATCAGTGCCATGCTGTCCGACGTCACGCGTTCCGCTGAAGAAGTTGCGGGCGCTGCCACTCAGATCGCCGCTAGCAGCGATGAGCTGGCGGCGGGTATGGATCACCAAACAAGCCAGACAACCGATGTCGCCGCGGCGGTCGAGCAGCTAGCTGCATCGGTAAGGACGATTACATCGGAATCGAACGATGCCGCTGCCGCTGCGGATAGTTCGAAGAGCGATGCGCAGCTCGGCGGTGACGTTGTCAAGCAGACCATCACCGAGATCGAGACGATCGCACGCGAAGTCCGAACATCGGCGGTCGCGATCAATCAGCTCGGAGCGTCCGCTGAGCAGGTCGGGCAGATCATCGCCGTCATCAATGACATCGCCGATCAGACGAACCTTTTGGCGCTCAATGCGGCCATTGAAGCGGCTCGAGCCGGCGAGCACGGCCGAGGTTTCGCCGTTGTTGCAGATGAAGTCCGCAAGCTCGCTGAACGGACCCAGCAGGCGACCGCAGAGGTGTCCGAGTCGATCACGTCGATTCAGGACGATACGAGGGCTGGTGTCGTACAGATCGAGGGCTCCGTCGAGCGTGTGAACAAGGGCGTTGAGTTAGCGGCCTCGGCCGGTCAGGCGCTGGATCGGATCGTCACAGCGGCCAACGGCCTGCGGGAGATGGTCACGCAGATCACGAACTCTGCTCGTGAACAGTCGAACGCTTCCGACGACATCGCCCAACGAGTCGAGACGATCTCATCCGTGACGCGTGAGAGCCACAGCGCGGCGTCGAAGGCTGCCCAGGCGGCGGCGAGCATGTCTCAGCAGTCGGAGCATCTCCGACACATCGTCGGCGGATTCACCATCGCACCGGCCAACGCATAATCTGACCGTGGGGCCGTCATGCGGCTGTGCGAACGCTCATTCAGATCGCGCACCCACGGTGATTTACCCCCGGGGGTGTTCAACCGGGTGCAATCTGGTGATCGCACGCTCTGGGCTGCCTGCGGCGCCTTGTTGTCGCGAACGCACAAAGACCAAGGAAAGGAACGGCGACGCCGGGAGCGGGTATGACCAGAGTCATCGTGATCGATGAACTGGTGATAGCCGATGTTTCGCCCATAGCGATGGCTGAAGATGTAAGCCTAACGCTGTTCCCAATCGATGAGAAGAATACGAGCCGGTCTCCGGGCATCACACTCCCGCTCGCGGTGAAGACACCGGTGGTGCCGGGTGTGGCAAGTATCGTGCTGAATGTAGTATCGCCGAACTCGTCGGTACTCTCGAGCTGCAGCGCAAGCGAGTTGCTGGTCGGGTCACCGACAGCATCGACTTCCAAGCGGACGCTGAAATCGAACGCTTCCGTCACGTTGAAGAACTGTTCGCCGATGACAGCATCGCTGATCCCAACCCCATCGAGATCGCCCGCAGCAGGGGCGTTCGGGTCGAAACTGATCTGATGCAGAGAGTCGATCTGGAAGACCAGAGACTGTGTCGGGTCCGGACCGCGCAGAGCGTTTGTGAAGAAGGCCTGCGCAAGCGATCCGCCGGCACCAGACAATCCGGCCGGGTTTGTCAGGGGGTTGTCATCGTCGATCCCGATACCGGTACCCCCGGTAAAGAAGGCAAACGGGTTGGGTACGAGCTCCGTAGGCGGGCCGAAATCTGTGTTGAGATCGAAAGTATCGACACCGTCGACAAAGAGGTCGGTGACCCCTGTGAACTTCCCGCCGAGGAAGTCCAGAGGCTGGCTCATTGCCGATGATGCGATGCAAAAAGTTGTCAGAAATGAACTTACGTGTTTTAGATGCAGCACGATAGCCCCCATTCCGTGATCCGTTGATGGCGCCTGGCAGAGCCGCCGACACCACAACAGGCCACGCGTTCGGGCTGTGACCAGAAAACCGCAGATCTTTGCTGGTGCTGGCGCGTTGATCCTCGCTGCCGGGTTGCGGATCAGTCGTTCGATGCAAGTTCATCGCATCGGCGCTGCCAACGGCTTGCTATCTCTGAGTTCAGGGGCTTGAAATAGACAAGCAAATCATTGGCGAGCACAAACAGCTGGTCTGTATCAGCCTCCGGATCGCCGATGAACTGCTGCCAGATGTCTTCCTCTTCGCGAACCCTGTCCATCCGCCCAAGCGTTCGCAGGTAGACCTTGCCCGCGGTCATCGTGGTCCCGTTGTTCAATCCTAAGAGACCCTGCAAGCCAGCGAAAGCATACCGCATCGTATTGAGGGCCTTGTCCATATCGCCAAGAGATTCGAAGAGCACACCGAGATTAAAGACCGTCTCCAGCGTCCGCCAGTGGAATGTACCGTGGTGTTCACGCATCCCGTTGGCTGCGATGTTGAACAGGTTCCGCGCATCATCCAACCGCCCGTTGCGTTTGGCAATGACGGCCATAATGCCGGCAAGTTCGCTGGTATCCCGGTGCGTATCCCCGAGCAGAGCGCGGTGTTCCTGCAGCAGCGCATCGAGGCGCTGGAAGAGCGCGAGCTTCTCGGATTCGGATGCTGGTTCACTGGTTCCGCTGCGGTGAACGCTGTGCTCGAGGAGCGCGATGTTCCGCCGCGTTGTGAGCAATCTTGCTGCGGCTAGCTTGCCGCCGTCTGTCCTGTCTACCTGTTCACGCTGCTGCAAGACAATGTCGTACAGTTCCCGTGATCGTGCATAATCACCCTTGTACTTGTACGCTCCCGCGATCGATTCGAGTGCATCGATGAGGGCTGGGTCAGCCGGATGGCCGTTCTCGAGGATGACGTCCTCAAGCGAACGGATTGCTTCAAAGGCCTTATCGTTCTCGCTGTTCCGCCAGAACCCGACGGCCGACCTTGTCCGCAGATCGATGATCGTCTCTTCTGAAAGCCCGGCTCTGATGGCGAGCTCGAGCACGCGCTCATACATCTGCGCAGCACGATCCGCCTCACCCATATCGCTTAGCGCGTTCGCGAGTGATGTGAACGGACCGATGATCTTGTGTTGATCGTTTGTGTAATCCTCTTCGAGGACCTTCGCGGCCGAGAGAACAAACGAACCCACGGTCGCGCTGCTGCTCGACTCTTCAAGCAGATCGAACACGTTTCCGAGCGAGCTGATGGCCCGGTCGGTCTCGCGTTGCTGTATCTCCGCACGTATCAGGCCGAACGTGGTACCCGCAAGCCCGAGCAGGACGCATCCGGTCGCGACCGCCGCGGTTGCAACGCCGGTGCGGTGCCGACGGACAAACTTGCGCAACCGGTATGCCGCACTCGGCGGGCCGGCAACGACGGGCTCATTCCTCAGAAAGCGGGCGAGATCCTCAGCGAGGCCGTTGACCGTGGCGTAGCGGCGTTCACGATCCTTTTCTAGGCAGCGCATGACGACCCAATCGAGGTCTCGGCGGAGGATGCCTGTGATGGCGTGTATCTCAGAGCGTCGCGCTGCGGCGATGCTCCCCGAGCTACCGGAATCCGCTTGCGTCGTCGCGATCGAGTTCAGCTTTGTGCTCGGCTTCGGCGGGTCAACCTCTCGGAGTATCCGCTGAATCTCGCCGATGGCAGCATTGCGCAGTGATCGACTGTCGAAAGGCAGAGCGCCGGAGAGCAGCTCGTACAGCACAACGCCGAGCGAGTACACATCGCTTCGGATATCGATGTCCTGGGAGGTCATCTCGGCCTGCTCGGGGCTCATGTACTGTGGAGTCCCGATCAGTTCACCGATCTGCGTGAAAAACGTGGCATCCGTCAGCGGTGCCGATAGCGCCTTGGCGACGCCGAAGTCGATCACTTTCGTTGTGCTTTTCTTGTCTTCGTACTCCACCAGTATGTTGGTGGGCTTCAGATCTCGGTGAATCAGGCCTTTCGCATGCGCGTGCTGCACGGCCTCGCAGACCCCGATGAACAGGTCAACCCGCTCCCGCAGCGAGAGACGGTTCGAATCGCAGTGCTCGATGAGGGGCCTGCCCTTGACCAACTCCATCGCAAAGAACGGGCGGCCTTCGGGTGTCGTGCCGCCATCAAAGACCTTGGCGATGCCAGGATGATCCATGAGCGCGAGCGCCTGGCGCTCGGCCTCGAAACGTGAGATGACCGATTTGGAATCCATCCCCGGCTTGATGATCTTCAAAGCTACGAGCCTCTTCACTGGCTCCGTCTGCTGCGCCTCATAGACCACACCGAAACCGCCCTCTCCGAGAACCTGGCGGATCATGTAGTTGCCTATCCGATCTCCGGTGGCGTACAGCATCCGACTGGAAGCGGCATCCCGTGACCCTTTTCTCAGGCCCGGTACGGCAGTGGTCGTATCGTCGTCGTGTGCCATGTGGGTCCCCAAGTCCATGAGCGGAGCCCGTCGCAAGCCGACGGAGCGGTCTGGTTCTCCGGCCGAAACATGGTAGAACGGCGCATTCTTGGTCGATTTGTGGCTGATCTGCCCATGCAACCTGCGAAGCGGTCGCGCTGGTCTTGCATCACAGTTCTTCGCTAGGGTTCGGGCGTGCATCGTGAGCAGAGTGCCGAGGCCCAATAACCGCTCGATCTACGAGCCTTGGCAGGGGCTAGGCAGTCCGGTAGGCTCTATGGGAACACGTGAACAAGGTTGTCCCATGCTGAAACGATCCATGCCCCACCCGGCCGTCCCCGCCGCCGCTGCTGTCGCCGCCGCTGTCCTTGTTTCGTTGCCATCCTCGGCATCGGGCCAGGTCCGCATCGTTCCTGGCTGGGGCGCACCGATCTTCGAAGACAACTTCGACGGCAGCTCGATCGACTGGGGAGCGTGGCAGGTCGCCGATTGGCCTGCGAACAACAACGGCGAGCTTCAGTACTACCACCCGAGCCGGGTCGGGGTCTGGGAGGGTGGGCTGCACCTGCAAGCCGAGCGCGACTGGGGCTGGAGCAACGGGCGCGAGTGGAACTCGGGTCTGGTCCGTTCTTGGCAGGAGTGGAGCTACGGCCGGGTCGAGGTGCGGGCCCGTGTGCCCTGGGGCCGTGGATTCTGGCCCGCGATCTGGCTGCTGCCCCGCACCGCGCCATGGCCTGCCGGTGGTGAGATCGACATCATGGAGGCTCGTGGCGACCTGCCTTGGCGTGTGAGCAGCGCGCTGCACTGGGGCTGGGACGAACCGAACCATCAATATGTCTCGCAGGCGTACGAGAGCGGCGCGAACTTTCAGGAGGGCTACCACGTCTACGCCGTGGAGTGGGATGTTGGCACCGTCGGCTTCTTCGTTGATGGCGTCGAGCACATGCGGGTGTACGAGCCAGCCGTGGGTATACCGGGGACACCCAAGAGCATCGTCCTCAACCTGGCGGTGGGGGGGAACTACCCAGGCTACCCGGACGGCTCGACTCCGAACAACGCGCAGTTTGACATCGATTACGTCCGTGTCTGGCAGCGTCAGCAGACACCGCCGCCGCCTCAGTCGCTGATCCGCGATGCTGGCTTCGAGGACATGGACGGCGCGATGCTCGACTGGCCTCGCTTCGGCAACGCCAATGACAATGTGATCTCGGACTGGGGAACGCCCCGCGATGGTCAACGATCGCTGAAGCTGTTCGGCCAGTTCTCGGGCGATGAGAACTACTCCGGAGCGCTCCAGAACATATCCGTCAGTGCTGGGCAGCGGTTCTCGGCCAGCGCGTACGCGCTGACACGTTCCGAAGATGCCATCACCGGGACTGACAACACAGCATTTCTCAAGGTTGAGTTTTACAGCGAAGCAGGAGCCGAGTACGCATCGCCCGCATTTCTCGGCGAGAGCCTTGCTGTGATCGCTGATGGCGCCTCGCCGACGGACACGTGGGAATACGCCGAGGTCAATGGTGTCACACCCCCCAGCGCCGTGGAAGCACGCGTCACGCTCGTGTTTACACAGCCGGTCCCGAATCAGGGCGGCTCGGTCTTCGTTGACAGCGTTGCGTTCAACACCGTGCCGTGCGCAGCGGATGTCAACGGCGACGGCACGCTCAACGACTCGGACTTCTTTGCCTGGGTCACTGCATTCACATCAGAGCCTCGTTCCCAAGCGGAAGAAATCGCCTGCGATGTCAACCGGGATACGTCGTGCAACGACAGCGATTTCTTCGCGTGGGTCACGGCGTTTACGGGCAGCGGGTGCGAGTAGCCGGTCGGCCTCCGGGCCAGGATAGTTGACGGCAGTCTGCGACCTGCTTCAACACGTATCGGTCTGATTCGGACTGATACGGACTGATACGGGCTCATACAGCCTGATACCTGTGCCCTCTCGAGCATCGTCATCTGACGCACCGCAGCACGAGCGAGACACCGCTGGCCACAAGCCCGCAGGAATCAAGCTCGGGCCCGTGATGCTCGAGTCAGCTGCAAGAGCAACTCCGGGTCACCCGTGCCATTTCCTTGCCCGCCTGCAGATCCGGGTGGAAGCCGCTGAGGATGCCGGTGGCTCCACCCGACTAGAACTCCCCGCGATCAGTGAAAGTTGGGTCGCCAGCGACCGATAGTCACAGCGGGGTCCTGGGGCTCTTTTGGACTATCGGACCATGCAGGCGATGACGACGACGCAGAACAAACGAACCAGGAGCCTCGTTTCGCGCGGGGCGCCGGGCGGGCTTCCAGTGCTCGTAACGCTGGCTGTGCTGGGTCCGCTGACCGGTCTGGTTATCACGACGCTCGATGCACGACAAGCGGGGGCGATCGATCCGCAGCTGGCGGTGGCCGCGTCCATCTTCGCAGCGGCGGCAATCGTGCTGGGTGTCCAGGCCGTGCGACGACTCCGATGCGTCGCTGCGGTGGCCGATGCGGTTAAGGTCGCCGCCTCGAACAATCCCGTCACCGCAGACGAGCTCCGTGTCGCGGAACGCTTCGGCCCGTCCGCTCAGGCTTGGAACAGTGTGGCGCCGCGTCTTGTCGGCGTGCAGCCCGCCGCAGCGCGTGCCGAAGCCCCGGCTACCGGCGCGGTCGTGTCCCGGATACTCAATGTTCTGCCGGATGCCATCGTCCTGATTGACCGCAACGCCGAGATCGTTGGCACCAACACGGCCAGCACCATGTTGCTCGGTCTCGCAGACGACGCCTCGATCAACGACCTGCATCAATCGCTCGACAGCCGTGTCACCGATCTCATCGACAGCGCCGTGCAGGGCCGGCTCTCTCGCCGGACGGCGATCGAGTTCACGCCCCCGCTGACCGATGCCCAGGCCTTCCGCGCGACGGTGGTCCCCGGAAGCAAGGTTGACAACAGCACGGTGCTCATCGTGCAGGACATCACGAGGCAGCGTGCCGCCGAGGCATCGCGCGGTGAGTTCCTCGCCCAGGCGACCCACGAGCTCCGATCGCCGCTGACCAACGTGCGGCTGTATGTCGATCAGGCTCTGGGCGAAGGGGCGACCGATGAAACGCTGCGTACCGAGGCGCTCAACGTCATCTCCAACGAGACGAAGCGTCTCGAACGCATCGTAAGCGATCTGCTGTCGATCTCTGAGCTCGAGTCGGGCAAGCGGACAGGCCACCGGGGCGATGTCCGCCTCGACCAGATGCTCCGGGACGTCCAGCAAGCCCACGAACGCGCCGCGGAGCAGAAGAACATCACGCTCGCGTTCGAGATGCCGCCCCAGATCCCTGTCATCAAGGGTGACCGGGACCATGTCGCGATGGTGCTCCAGAATCTCGTTGCGAACGCAATCAAGTACACTCCAGACGGCGGCAGCGTGACGGTGAGGATCCATGTCGACGACAACTCGATCACCCTTGACGTGATCGATACCGGAATCGGCATCGATGCCGCCGAGGCGACCATGGTCTTCGACAAGTTCTACCGCTCTGAGGACCAGCGCGTGCGCGAGGTGCAGGGCACGGGGCTGGGGCTCGCGTTTGCACGCGAAGTTGCAAGGCAGCACGGCGGCGATATCTCGCTGGACTCCGAGCTCAACCGTGGCAGCACGTTCTCGCTCCGGCTTCCGTGCGGCAAGGCAGCGTAGCGGGGGGCTGCTGTGCAGATTGATGAGTCAAGCCAGGCCGCCGTAACTATTCTCGCACCGAAGGGAGCCGTTGTCGGCACTGATGCGTCCGGACTCGCAGAACGTTTCCGCGCTGCCGCGAGCTCGGCTTCGGGACGTGTTGTGATCGATCTCGCACACGTCTCGTTCGTCGACAGCCTTGGATTAGAGACACTCGCTGATCTTGGGGACGAGATGTCAACTCTGGCGAGGACCCTGAAGCTCGCCGCGGCCAACCAGACACTCCGGGAGGTCCTGGATCTCACCGGCGTTGGTGGTATGTGCGAGCTGTACGACGATGTCAGCGCCGCGGTGAGGAGCTACGGGTGAGCCTGCGTCGACGGTCACAGCGCGTAGGTGAGGTCCTCCTGGCGTCGGGTGCGATTTCCGAGACGGAACTCGGTCGTGCGCTCGAAGACCAGGCCAAGACCGGTGAGCGGTTGGGCGAGCTGCTGGTCGAACGGGGTCTCGTCTCCCCCCAAACGCTCGTACAAGCGCTCGCGCAGAGCCTCAACATACGCGGCTGCCATCTGAGGCACGGCTTGATCGATCCGAAGCTGATACGCCAGCTCGGTGAAGATGAATGCGAGCAGCTTCGGGCGATGCCCATGTTCCTCGTGCGTGGCGTGATGACCATCGCGATGGCAGAGCCCCAGAGCTTGCCGGCCGTCGAGCGCCTCCGAAGGCTTGCGGGCTGCGATGTCAGACCGGTCCTCGCGCTCGAATCGAACATCCTCGAGTTCGTCCGCAAGTACCGAGGAGGCAACGTCAGTGTCGATGACTTCCTCACGTCTCTAAGCGAGCAGGATCTTGAGGTTGTTGATCGCGAGTCGATCGACGAAGGCCCGGAGACGGACCTGGACCAGCTGGTCGAAGGTTCGCCGATCATCAATCTGGTCAACATCGCGCTCGTGACCGCGGTGCGTGACGGCGCGAGCGATGTCCACATCGAGCCCGACAAGACCGGCACGCGCATCCGCTACCGTGTCGACGGCGTCCTGCGAGAGCTGATGAACCCGCCTCCGGGTGTGCATGCGGCCGTCGTAAGCCGGGTCAAGGTCATCGGGAAGATGGACATCGCGATCAAGCGCATGCCCCAAGAGGGGCGCGTCCGCATCGTCGCCGAGGGGCGCGACATCGATCTCCGTGTCTCGAGCATGCCCACGCTGCTGGGCGAGAAGCTCGTGATCCGTGTCCTTGATAAGGCAAACCTGCGCATCCGCCTCGAGGACCTCGGGTTCGATGACTCAGCGATGGTCCCGTTCCGGCGCATGCTCGATCGGCCGCACGGCCTCGTGCTCGTGACCGGGCCGACGGGCTCCGGCAAGACAACCACGCTGTACTCGGCGTTGGACAGCCTCCGCAGCAAAGAAACCAACATTGTCACGGTCGAAGACCCGGTCGAGTACCAGCTCGACATGATCAACCAGATCCAGGCCAACGATGCGATCGGTCTGACGTTCGCGCGAGCGTTGCGGAGCATCCTGCGGCAGGATCCGGATGTGATCATGGTCGGCGAAATCCGCGACGAACCAACGGCTCGCGTCGCGGTACAAGCGGCCCTGACGGGCCATCTTGTACTCGCCACGCTTCACGCCAACGACACTCCCGGCACCGTCGCCCGCCTGCGGGACATGGGTATCGAGTCGTACCTGATCGCCGGCTCGCTCAACGGAGCCGTCGCGCAGCGGCTTGTCCGCTCGCTCTGCCCGCACTGCACGGTCAAGTACTACCCGAGCGAAGAGGCCCTGGCCGATGCGGGCCTGCAAGGCTCCCAGGGCATGCCATTCCAGCGCGGCGCAGGGTGCCAGCAGTGCCACGACTCCGGTTTTTCTGGCCGGTTCGGCCTTTATGAAGTCATGGAGACGACACCGGAGCTCCGCCGGTTGATCCACGCGGGTTCGCCCACGCACGAGATACGCGACACGCTCCGCCGAGCCGGGACACCCACCCTTCGCGACGAGGGTGTCCGTGTCGCGAGAGCTGGCTACACGAGCCTTGAGGAGGCTCTCCGAGTCACGCATGCCGACGACGCCGAGCCGCTCGATGCTGATCCAGGGAGAGCAGCGGCATGAAGTTCGCGTACAAGGCATTCCGTGCCGACGGCAGCATCGTTTCCGGTTCCGTGGCCGCGGGGTCCCGACCCGAGGCAGAACAGGAACTCCGATCACAGGGACTGTTCCCCGAGTCGGTCACTACGGCGGACCTCGCAGGCGATCCATCAAAGACCCGCAGACCGCTGATCTCGAGCAGCAGGCTCCGCTGGCTCGGTGCCTTCACGCGACAGATGACCGTGCTGAGCGCCGGCGGCTGCTCGGTGGTCGAAGCCCTCGCGGCCGCCGAACGCCAGACCGCTGATCCGAAGTGGCGTTCGGTGATCGCCGACGTACGCGCCCATGTTGAAAACGGCGAATCACTCTCCGATGCGATGGCCCGACACCCTCGCGTATTCGATGATGTATTCCGCAGCCTGATCGCATCCGGCGAGTCCGGCGGCGAGATGCGTTCGATCCTCGAACGGCTCACCGCCATGACGCGTCAACAGACCGTCACACGCAACGCGGTAACGGGCGCCATGGTCTACCCCGTCCTGCTGCTGACCGTCTCGGTCAGTGTGCTCATCGGGCTGGTAATCCAGGTCCTGCCTCGCTTCGCGGAGCTGTTCGAGACGCTAAATGCACCGATCCCTCCATCGACGGCGGTTCTGCTCGCGGTTTCCAATACGCTGCGGGATCACACCCTCCTGATCGCCGGTGCGTTGGCAGTCGCTATCGGTGGACTGATCTGGTACGCGCGTACGCAGGCCGGACGCATCGCTGCACAGCGTATCGCGGTATCGGCCCCGTTCTTGGGGAGCACGGTCCGTTCTTTCATTCTTGCCCGTATCGCGCGCGTCCTCGGCGTCCTGCTCGACGCGCGCGTCCCGCTGCTCGAAGCAATCGAGATTGCCACAGCAAGCGCCAAGAACCACGGCTACGTCCAGCTCATGACCGGCGTTCGGGCCGCGGTCGAACGCGGCGAAAACATGAGCGAGGCGCTCGCGGGGTCGGCCCTGATCCCCGAAGCCTTCTCGGAGACAGTCCGAAACGGCGAACAGTCCGGACAGATGGGCGAAGTCATGGTTGTCCTCGCGGACATGATGGACGAGGACAACCAGATGCTCCTCCGCTCCCTCACCAGCGTGCTAGAGCCACTGATCTTGACAGTCCTTGGCCTGCTCGTTGGCGGCGTTGCGCTGAGCCTGTTCTTGCCGCTGTTCGATCTCACCGCCTCCACTGGAGCCGGACCATGACGTCGGCGAGAGACCGGTACTGGGTCGGATTCGAGCCCGCTTCGGATGCGCTACGCGCCGTTGCGCTCCAGCGGGGCGCGGTCGTAGCCGCGACGGAAATCCGGCTCGCCACGACCGATGGTTCGCTCTCGATTGAAGACCTTGAGCGTCTTGCTCACGCGATGCAGCGGCAAGGCGTCCCGCCCAGCGCGGCGTGGGTCGCCTGCCCGCCCGAGCGTCATGTCGTCGCGGCCGTTCTGGAACTCCCACCCCGCGAATCCGGTGCACCTATCGAGGCGCTCGCCGGATCGGAGCTGGCCCGCGACCGCCGCACCGGCGATGTGGCCATCGCAGCTATCGACTTGCCAAGGGCCCCAAGGGCCAAGGGGCCGGCCGCGGAGTACCTCGCGGTCGGAGGCGGGCACGACGCGATCCTCGATCTGGTCAAGCGCTGCGAATCAGTCGGCATCAGGATCGAAGCGGTCGATACACCGGTGACCGCGCTCGCGCGTCTCGCAGGACAGGGCGTGCGACTCATCGCCGAGGTGCTCAACCAGACCTACCGCCTCCACGTCTGTGTTCACGGCAGGCCAGCGTTCAGTCACGTCGTCTCGGTTCGGCCAGGGATCGCCTGCGCAGTACAGCTCCCGGAAGAAGTTGACCGCTGCGCCGCCTATCTGGCGGCTCGGGGCGGCGACATCGATATCGAGTCGATCATCCTGGCCGGACCTGGTGCCAGGGACAGCCGGACCATCGAAGCTATACGTAACGAATTCAACACGGCTGTTGACCGCTGGGAGGGCGGAAGGTGGGCCGCACCAGATTCGCGTATCGCTGATCCCGCCTTCGCGCAAGCAGCGGCTCTGTCTCTCTGGCCACAGACCGACACGGGGAGGGTCGCCGCGTGATGCGAGTCAACCTGATGCCGCAGCAGATACTCGATGCCAGGCGACAGCACCGCCGCATCCAGTTGTGGCTGCGGCTACTCGGGCTCTACGTAGGCCTCTGGACGCTCGTCGCAGCCGCGTCGCACGAGTTTGTTGCCGCGCCGACCGACGAGCTTGTCGGAGAGCGTCAAGCCGTTGCGGCCGAACGCGAAAGCATCAACGCCTCTTCTGAGCTCCAGTCCGCCAGGCTCGATGAGCTTCTCAGTCAGGTGCAGATCATCCGCGATGTCGCGGGCCAGCCCGATTGGAGCATCCTCCTGGAGCATCTCGCACGACCGCTCGGCGACGACGTCGGCGTGCAGAGCGTGACCGTCGAAGCGTTCGAGACAGCCGGCGACGTGCCGCTCCCTCGCGAGATGGCCACCGGCCCCTTCCAGGTCTCCATACTCGGTGTAGCAACGACCCAGGGCGAGGCGGCTCGGTACGTCCTCGCGCTCGAATCAGCCGAACTGTTTCTGAGCCTCGACCTCCTGTCGACTTCACCAACACGGATCGGTCAGCAGCGTGCAGTGCTCTTCCAGGCCCGCGGCGTGATCGCGTTGGAGGACCAGCCGTGAAGATGACCGCCAAGATCGACCTCGGAGGGGTGGCAGGTCTCCTCGCCGTGACTGCCGTGGCCTATCTCGGCGGTGTCAGCCCGATCATCTCAGCGCACACAGAAGCCATCGTGCTGCGAAGCCAGATATCCACAGAGCGAGCGACGCTTCACAACGAGAAGGCCGACGAGTCGGAGCTGCTTCGGCGGGTAACCGGCCTCGAGCAGGAACTCGAGAGCTTCACCAGCAACCCGAACCTGACCCTGTCACGAAACGCCCGCATCTCGCAGCTCACCCAGCTCGCCTTAGGGGCGGGTATCGAGCTCGAATCTGTCCAGCCCGGAGAACCCAGAGCGGCCGGAGACCTGAACGTCATCGAGATACGCATCGCCGGCGCGGGCCAATACGCCGATCTCATCGGCATGCTCCCGATGATCCGATCGACCTTCCCGGACTTCGGGGTCCAACGCCTCGTCATCAGCCGTGGTTCCGAGAACACCGGCCGCATGTCGCTGGACATCGTGTGGTACATAGCCGTTGACGATAAAACCGATCCTGACGGCGCACAGTAACGCGATCGCCTCCAAGACGCTTGCATGCAAGCAGACGGAACGCATGCTGCCAGCATGGGGGCAGGCAAACCAAAGCCGTGGGCGATCATCGCGCTGGCCGTCGCGGGCAGCGCCTTGGCGTTCGACCAGTTCATCTTGACAGCGTCTGCCGGCGAGACCGCCGTCGCTGTTCAAGCCTCACCGCTCGACTCGCCGGTCTCCGCCGGCGCATCGCGGTCGGACCAGACCGATACATCAGGCAATCGTCGCACGCTGCACCAGATCATGGCGTCGTACGCGCCGGATGAGAACATCGCGCCGAGTTCCGACAGCATGTTCGATCTGCCCGGCACGCTGACAGCGCCCAGCGAGCCAACGGGTAGGGCAGAGAGAGAGCCGCCGAAACTCGGTTATCGGCTGTCGTCAGTCATCGAACGCTCAGGCCGACGCATGGCGGTCATCAACGGCACGCTGGTCGTCGTCGGCGATACGGTTGCAGGAGCACGCGTCAAGGCCATCCACGAACGATCTGTGCTGCTTACAACCGATATCGGACCCCTTACGCTTAGGATCGAGCGGCCAAATCTCAATAACTAGCGGGCACTGGACAGCGCAGAGTGTTTGGGGTTCAGTTGCACCATGCAGCGGCCGATAGCTCCCTTGCCGCCTACGCGGCGTCACAGCCTGGAGCCATGCATGCAGATCCGTAAGAGCAGCCGAGCGTTCAGCCTCATCGAGCTGGTGATCGTCGTCGTCATCCTTGGGATTATCGGTGCCATCGCGATCCCGCGCATGAGCCGCGGCGCCGAGGGAGCATCCGAGTCTGCCCTCAAAGCCAATCTCGCCGCTCTGCGAGGCGCGATCGAGCTCTACTCCGCCGAGCACGGAGGGGTCTATCCGAGCGAGTCCGATTTCGAGGACCAGCTTCTGCTCTACAGCGATGTCAGCGGCACCACCAACGCGACCAAGACCGGCAACTTCATCTACGGGCCCTACCTCCGAGCGATACCGCCGCTGCCCGTTGGATCCGAGCAGGGCAACACCGGCGTCGCAAGCGCTGATGGCGCCGGCGTCGGATGGATCTACGACGATTCGACAGGCGATATCCGTGCGAATACCGCGAACGACGAGGTGAACGGTGCCGGCACGCCCTGGAACGATTTCTGATCCCAGCCGGTTCCGCTGCGGCTTCTCACTCATCGAACTGGTCGTGGTGATCGCTGTAGTCGCGGTGCTCGCGGCAATCGCGGTGCCCAGGTTTGCGAACGCATCCGCTGCCTACCGGCTCGATCTCTCCACAAACCGCGCCGTCACCGACATCGCGATCGTGGCCGTCTCGGCAGCCGCTGCCGGTGCACCCAGGACTATCGAATACACCACGGCAAAAGATATCTACAGCATGCCCGGGCTTGAGCGAACGAGCGGCACGGGAACACCCTGGGTCCAGCTGGGATCCTCGCCCTACGACACCGACCTTGTCCGTGCGCAGTTCAGCGGCTCGCTGCCCGTGCTCACATTCGACGGCCAAGGCACGGTAAGCAGCCCAGGCTTCATCGTGCTCGCAGTCGGGCGCGAAGCCAGACGGATCATCCTCACGCAGGGATCCTCGGGTGCGGTCGTTGAATCGCTCGAGCTCGCATCGCCCCCCGTTGCCGATGTCATGCCGCCAATCACAAGGGTGCAGGGTGTGACCAGCATCGATCTCCTTTCGGCATCACCTTCCGCGAGCTACGGGTCTTCTCGGACGAGTACGGAGCCTGTCACCCGATGATGCGGCGCGGCTTCACGCTCATCGAGCTGGCAACCAGCCTTGGTGTGCTGGGCATCCTCGTCGGGGCGATGGCGTCGTCGATCACGCTGGCCAGCCGCGCGATGCCATCCAGCACCGATGAGGCAACCGTACTCGCCACGACCTCGCGGGCGTGGGATGTCATCGCCGATGATCTCAGGATCGCATCCGATATCCTTATCACCGACGGCACACGCCTCGAGATGCTGATCAAGGCTGACAGCAATGATGGAACGTCCGAGACGCAGACCGTGGTCGTCGAGTGGTCCGGGGCCGTCGGCGACCCGCTGCTGCGAACGATGGGCGAAGGTCCAACCGCCTTGCTGGTCAGTTCGGTCGATGATCTCGCCTTTACGGGTTTGAGCAAGACACCGCCACGGGTACAGGGCAAGATCGCAATCGGAGGCATCAGCATCATCGCCGAGCAGCGCTGTCTCAACGCGGAGACGATCCGATGATCCGCCGAGACAGCTGTTCCGGCTTCGCCATGATCGAGGTCGTCCTTTCGACCGTCGTTGTCGGGATCATGGCTGTTGCGGCGATGAACCTGACGGCCTCTGTCGCGCGTGAGCGCTCCGTGACTGCCGACAGGACACGAGCCGCGTTGCTCGCCCAGACGCTGCTCGAAGAGATCCTGATCCTTCCGGCCGAGGGTGAGGACGAGTATCTGAACAACGATCCAAACGTCACATCCGAGACCAACCAGGATCTGACGCTCGGCGGGGCAGCGACAGCAGAGCAGCCGACCCGTGATGGTTTCGAGTCCATGATGAGCTACGACGGCTGGGCGGCGACGCCTCCGACCGACACAGCCGGCGATGCGATCCCGGGCGCGGACGGGCTGACAAGGCGCGTGTCGGTGACCGAGGTCGACCCGCGGAACCTCGACGGCGGTGAAACCCCAGGCACAGGTGTGTTCCGGGTCCACGTCGAGGTACTCCGGGGTACAGCCCTGCTCGGCGAAACCGTCGCGTTCCGGACCGCCGCCGCGGAGAGTGCGGAGCGATGAAGCAAGCGAGGAGCAGAACAAAACGGGGCGGGATCTACGTTCTCGTGCTTACCACGTCCACCATCGCGGTATCCATGGGGCTCCTGGCCATCCACAGCGTCAGCGCGCAGCGCATTGTTGCGTTCCGAAGCAACGATGCCACACGCGCACGCATGTTCGCTGAATCCGCCATCCAGCTAGCGCTGTACGAGATCGAGAACCGCTTCGAGTGGCGCACCGCAGAGTCCGTCGATCCGTTCGGCGTCCTGACCTACGAGGGTGTCACCTTCTCCGCCACCATCGAGGACCCCGATGATGGGGACCTGACGTCTGGCGAGAACCAACGAGCACGCATCATCGGCGACGCGAGTGTCGGCCAGGCGCGGCAGCGGCTCTCTGTTCTCCTCGAATCCGACACGCGAGCCGTGGAAGCACTCGAGTATCCCATCGTGATCGCTGGAGGCGCGGACGGTATCGGCGAGCTCTGCGGATACACACGCGGCAGCTTTCTTCCGTTCTGCGCGGGAGGGTCTCTCCAGGTCCCGATCGATTGGATGTACTCGGCTGCCTCGATGTTCTGGATCGACCTGCCCGATCCGAGCGTGGTTCAGGAGTACGCC
>JBCCZQ010000057.1:0-19282 GCA_039187315.1 Planctomycetota bacterium
CATCGATGTATCGAATCGCAGCGTGGCTGTATTCATGCATGAAACATCGGCACGCATGTACTGACATGCACGAAAAAGCCCGGCTCAAGGGCCGGGCACTTCGGAACACGGATTTCGGGAGCCAGGTTTCAGCCCTGCTTGATACCGCCGTCGATGTGGACATCCATCTGCGGGAACGGGATGCCGATGTTGGCTTCGTCAAGCGCAACCTTGATGTCACGCGTGAGCCGCTCCTTCACAGCCCAGTAGTCAGCAGTATTCGACCAGACGCGTACCGCCCAGTCGATGCTCGAGCCACCGAGCTCGTTGAGATAGACCACAGGGGCAGGATCGTTCAGACCGCCTTCGACCGAAGCGGCAGCCTTTTCAAGCACGCGGCGCGTTTCGTCGATGTCCGCGGGGTAATCCGTACCAACCGCGACGTCAACGCGGCGGGTGTCGTGGAACGTGATCGTCTCGATATTCCCGCCGAAGATCGTTCCGTTGGGTACAACGATGCGGCGGTTGTCCGGCGTATCGAACACGGTGGTAAACAGCTCGATCGCGTGGACCTTGCCCGTGATACCACCCGCATTGACAACATCACCGACCTTGAATGGCCTGAAGATCAGCAGCATGATGCCTGCCGAGAAGTTGCCGAGCAGGCCTGAGAGCGCGAGGCCGATGGCGAAGCCGGCCGCCGCGATGACCGCTGCGAAGCTCGTGGTATCGACGCCCAGCGTGCTGAGTATCGCAAGCCCGCCGAGCACCATAACGATGTACTTAGCCATGTTGCCGAAGAACCGGGCCAGGGTCTCGTCAACATTCGCCTTCCGTGTGACACCCAAGACCAGCTTGCGTACCCAGCCTGAAACGATCAGGACCGCAATGATCAGCACGATCGCTTTTACGACGGGGAAGCCGACGTTGGTCCAGAGATAGGACAGGTCGTCGCCTGAGACATCGCCGTCGGTAAACCGCGAGATTGCCCCCTCCATCGCCTCGTTGACGGGTGCGGCTTCATCGCCGGCAATCTCTGCCGCATCCGCGCCGGCATCGACATCGGCAGCGACGTCTTGCGCATCCTCGGCCTGCTCCCACGCTTCCCACTCGATCAGTGCCATCTTGAGTCCCCTTTTTCTTTGATAAACTGTTGGCTCACGCGTGGCCCTGGGCCCGCAGCTGGGGCCCGCCGCCGGGTTACGGCGACGATCATAGCGGCCGCGAACCGCACTGCAAGAGGAACGGATAAGCTCCGACCGTGCGCCTTGCCGTGATCATCCCAGCCGCGGGGCATGCCTCTCGCTACCGAACGGCCGGGGGAATCCGTCATAAGCTCGACGAAGACCTCGGTGACCGGCCAGTCCTGCACCGAGCGATCGAGCTGTTTCTCCACCGCAAAGAGGTTGCGGCGCTCGTTGTCGCGGGTCCCTACGACCAAGCAGGGTTCGACGAGTTCACAGAACGCCACGGAGCGAAGCTCGGCTTCTACGGTGCCACGATCTGCCGGGGCGGAGCCGACCATCGTTGGGAAACCGTCCGGAACGCCATCACGCACATCGCCGATGACATCACGCATATCGCTGTCCACGACGCAGCAAGACCGTGTACACCCGGAGGCGTCATCGACCGCGTAATCGAAGCCGGACGAACCTACCGGGCCGTGATCCCGGGCGTGCCGATCGCCGATACGGTCCGGCGCACCGAACCGGGCGACGCGGTTCAGCCGACCGATCCGCTTGATGCGATCCTTGGCGGCGAAGGGCGGACGAACCGCAGCATCCTTCTTGCGGGGGAGACCATTGACCGTGACGGGCTCTTCGCGATCCAGACGCCGCAATTGTTCGATGCAACCCTGCTACGGCGGGTCTACCAAGAGCGCACGCTGGATGCCACAGACGACGGTGGTTTGGTGCAACAACTCGGAGAGCCCCTGCACATCGTCGAAGGTGATCCGCGAAACATCAAAATCACAACACCCAGCGATCTAGAGCTGGCCCGTGCCATCCTTCGTGTGCGACTCTCCGCGGATCGGCCGAACCACAAGCGGTTCTAACCGCACGTCTATCCGGCGTTCGCGCGTTCAGCGGCCCGAACACGGAGCTGTACGGATCTGGGTCAGTACCTTCGGACCACGCCGCGCACAATCCCCTGGATGGTGCAGAACTTGACACGGATGGGGTCGAATTCCTCGTTGGCGGGTTGGAGCCGGATGTGATCCTCTTCTTTGTAGAAAGTCTTGAGGGTGGTCGAGCCGTCCGGGAGCAGCGCGACGACGCGGTCGCCGTCGCGGGCAACCTCGCTGCGCTCGACGAGGACCAGATCGCCGTCGAGGATGCCCTCGTCCTTCATGCTCTCGCCATCGACCTTGAGCGCGAAGGTCGAATCGCTGCGGCCATCGTTGGCGCCCAGGATCTCTGAGAAATCCACTTCGTCCTGGTCCGCGACACGCTCGATCGGGTAGCCAGCTGCGATCTTGCCGACCAGCGGAAAGCGAAGCGGTCGAGATTCGTCTGGCACGGCAACACCATCAGCGATCGACAAAGAGCGTGCCTTGTTCGGCTCCCGTGTGAGCGCGCCTTTCTGGATCAGGGCCTCGACGTGCTCGAACACCGTGACCTTGCTCACGCCGATCTCGTCGGCCAGTTCCTGCATGGTCGGCGAATAGCCGTGGCGGATGCGCCAGTCGCGGATGAGTTTCAGGATCCGGAGTTGTTTCGGTGTCAGGTTCATGGGTGATCCCTTTCGATCTGTCTTTCGATATGCCTTGCCATGCGGCCTCGAGCCCTCCGAACAGATCCGGGCCATCCAGCCTGCGACCGGCCCGTGTGCGCTGCACCACGCGGGCTCTAATGGTCTCGGTCGCGGTCTTGCCGTGCCGGCTGCACGCACCGTGCCTGCCGCCTGCGTTCTCGTGCCATGTCCAGACGCCTTGAGCCTGCGAGCAGGAGTCCACCCACTCGCCAGAGGCCAACAGCACCCGTCCGAATTCGATGTTCGGGCCGAGCGCGACGATCGGCCCACGCATTGTACGGGACCCCGTACACGGACCCGCCGCACCAGTCAGTACGCGTCGCAACACGACCATGCATCGCACCACCACGGATGTGTGGTGTCCGGAAGGTCTCACAGCTTGGCCGGGTAAACAACACATAGCACGACCCTCATCCTAACCGATTCTTCTCTGAGAAATCGCTGCTCTCTCCACACTTCGGTGGAACGCTTCTCGATCATGAGCAAATTGTCGTCCAAATTGTTTCACAAATATCGATTGAAATCCATTCAATATCCTTACAGAATACCGGCTATCGCCCGATTGTGTTCCTCAGATCCGAAAAAAACGCAAATAAAATTCCCGACCTGCCCGTGGCAAGACTGCTCGAGAAAATCCTTGATAGCCCCTCTCTGACAGAATGACCATATTTTAAATCAAGCGTGTGGCAGGACTGGTGTCCGTCCGGTTTCAGACACGTGGGTGGGCTCAGCCGCGTGCTCGGAACAGGCCACCCTCCCGTCTCACAGCGCCAGCGAGTTCGAGAACCGTCAGGTGTCTGGCCACGGTTGATGCTGGCAGGCCGGTCACACGCTGGATGGCATCGGTCGTCATGGGTTCGGTACACGCCTGCACGATGACCCGCTCGGCGTCGCTCATCTCGCGTCCGATCCGTGTCGGATGCTCCGGGCTCATGCTCTCGTGATGGGGTGGCGCGGAATCGGAGATCAGCGGCGGGTACCGGTGCTCGTGAGTGCCGAGGTGCTGGTGTCTCGCGGGCGCTTCCAGCCCGGCGAGCACATCCTCCGGCCCCGTGACGAGTTGTGCACCGCCCTGCTTGATCAGGTCCAGCGAGCCAGCGCAAGCGTCGTGATCCACACGGCCGGGCAGCGCGAAGACCTCGCGGCCGTGGTCCTCTGCCGCCAGCCGAGCCGTGATCAACGCGCCGGAGCGACGCCCTGCTTCGACCACCAGCACGCCCAGGCTCATGCCCGAAATCAGCCGATTTCGTGAGGGAAAATGCTCTGGACTCGGGGGGGAGCCGATCGGGAGCTCGCTGACGATGGCGCCGGATTCCTCGGCGATGCGGTCGAACATCGCGCGGTTCTCCGGTGGGTAGACGTGGCCCAGCCCGCAGCCGAGAAGGACTATCGTCCGCCCGCGCGCGGCAAGGGCACCCCGATGCGCCGCCGTGTCGATCCCGCGTGCGCCGCCCGAGACGATGCTCAGCCCGGATCTTGCCAGAGAGGCGCCGAAACGCTCGGCCTGCTCGAGCCCGTACGCCGAGCAGCGGCGGGACCCGACGACTCCGATCCCGAATCGGTCGGCCCCGGACCAGTCGGTCCGCCCGCGGACCCAGAGAAGCAGAGGTGCATCGTCGAGCGGCCGCAGCAGCGCGGGGTATTCGGGATCATCGATCGCAACAAGCCTGGCACCGATGTCCGCTGCCTCTTCGAGTTCGTCGATCGCCGACCGGCGAGCGCTGGCCTGGTCTCGGCCCACCGCCGACGCCACGCCGCCGCCGATGCCTTCGACCCGTTTGAGCGATGCAGCGGATGCGCCCAAGACCGCTTCGGGCGAGCCGAAACTCCGAAGGGCCGCCTTGGTACGCACCGGGCCGAGACCCCTAATGCGGGTAAGTGTAAGGAGCGCGAGCGTGCTGTCCGGGACAAAGCTGCCGAGGGCTGGAACGTTGTTCGGCATTCGGTCAGTGTAGCGTTTGGTCCGCTCAAGAGCGAGCATGCGCCGATAGCTTCAACTCGGGGCGGCACTGCTCCGTACCGTCATGGTGGACGATGATGGCGACGCGATGGACCAGATCGGGCGTGTTGAGCCGGCGTGGGCTGGCGATGCTGGTGCTCGGCATGCTTTTCGGCCTGGTGGTGCTGAGCGTCTGGTCCTGCCGATCCGCAGGCTCTCGGACGAGCGGTGTGCTCGAGCCCCGCGATGCGGCGGAGCGGCTGCCTGTCGAGCCGGCGTCGGAAGCTGATGTCCGCGATGAGCCGCTGATGCGTGTCCGCATCCGAGCGGATGCGCAGGAGATCCTTCTCAGCTCGCCCGGCGCCTGGGTGGTCGCGCCTGTCGGCGCAACAACGGGCGACGTTGTGCCGGGTCCGGCACGGGTCGTCGCAGGGCGCGATGCGGTGCAGGTCGTGGGCAGCGACGGGAAGGTCCGGGGCTTCCAGCCGGGCGCACACGTCTACGCCGCCCGCTACACCGTCTCAGGACGTGTCGATGCGGTGGGTGTTGAGGGCGTGAGCTACCCCGGCACGCTGCGGCTGGTTCCCAGCGGCGGGGATCGGTTCGATGTCATCAGCGTCGTGCCGATCGAGTCCTACCTGCCAGGCGTGCTCAGCGGCGAGCTGTTCCCGCACTGGCACCGCTCGGCGTTTGCCGTCCAGGCGGTCGCGGCCCGCAGCTTCGCGCTGACCAGGCGTGAGGCGGCCCGTCGCGCGGGGCGACACTATGACGTCACGGACAGCACGCGTGATCAGGTTTACCGCGGCCAGACCACGCTGCCCGTAGCGCACGACGCGGTCAGAGCGACCCGCGGCGTGGTACTCGTGGAGGATGGCCGGCTGGCACCGGCTTTCTACTCGAGCACCTGCGGCGGGCGTCCGGCGCTCGCCGAGGACGTCTGGCCCGACCCGGCGTCGCCCCGCATCGCTTCGGCCAGCATCGACGCGGCCGGAATCGGTTCGACCAGATCAGGCCGTGCGCCTCTGTCGGGTCTAACCCGCGAGACGCTCTGCGAGGCCGCCCCGCTCTACCGCTGGGAGACGCTGCGCGACGCTGGCTCGCTTCGCCGACGAGTGGTCGAGGCGGCGGGTGCCCGTGGGATCGAGAGCGCCGCCGGCTTCGGCGGGCTGCGCTCCATCGAGCCGGTTGCATGGAACGGTGCCGAGCGCCCGACGGTCTATGAGCTCGTCGACGTCTCCGGCCGGTCGTTCCGGATGACGGGCGAGCAGCTCCGGACGGCGTGCAACGCGTCTGTAGAGGGGCTGCGTGACGTGCCGAGATCGGCTCGCGTCCACAGCAACGATCTCGCGTTCGAGGTGGGACGCCGCACGGTCACAATCCGTGGGCGCGGGCACGGCCACGGTGTCGGGCTCTGCCAATTCTGTGCGCAGGGCATGGCGGTCCGGGGTGATCACTGGAGGCGCATGCTCGCGGCGTTCTACCCGGACGCCGAGGTCCGCCGGGTCTATTAGCCTCGCTACATCAGCAAATCGATCAGCCGCCCCGTCGCAGCGCGGTTGATCACAAGGTACCGCTCGACGGCCTCCTGACGGACCTGCTCCGATGCCTCGCTGGGCATTGTCTGCATCGGTCGTTCGAGCGGAGCGGTGGGCGGGGCGTGCTCGGCCCGCAGCGGCTCGGCGGCGCGATCCGGCGCCTGCGGGCGGCGCAGACGGGCTTCTTCATTGAGGGCCTCGGCGTACTCGGAGAACTCGACGCGGTCGGCCGGCCTTTCGATCGGCGTTGGTTGTGGGTGCGGTGCGTGCGGTCCCCCTTCGCACGCGTGCCCGAGCCGCTGCGTCGTGGTCGAGCAGAGGGCGTGGTGGCCGGTATGGACGGGCGCGATCGGCACGCTCGCTAAGGGGCGATCGCTGTGCCTCCGCCCTGGTAAGGGCGTTTCGAGGCGATAATGTCCGTGGACGCGCCTGCGCAGCCGGAACCGGTGCTTCCGAGCAGCGCGCTGTGTCGTGCGGCGTGAGCAGGGGGGCGACCGCGTGTTGCGGACCGATGAGCTCGAGTTTGACCTGCCCGCGGCGCTGATCGCAACCTCGCCGGCAGAGCCGCGCGATTCGGCAAGGCTGCTGGTTGTCAGCCGTTCGGACGGCGCCGTGCTGGAGCACCGCCGCGTGCGCGATCTGCCGGAGCTGCTGCGAGCCGGAGACAGGCTGGTATTCAACACGACACGCGTCGTGCCCGCGCGGTTCGTGGGCCGCAACGCTGAGACAGGCGGCGCGATCCAGGGTCTCTGGCTCCGCAACGGCGGCGATGCTGGTACGTGGGTGGTGCTGCTCAAGGCTCGCCGCCACCGCGCTGGTGCCAAGCTGATGCTCGAGCGTCCCGACGGTTCGCCTGGTGCGTCGCTGACACTCCTCGGGCCGGCTTCGGATGAGGACGGCGCCTGGCTTGTGCGCGTCGAGGGCGGCGAGTCGGCGGTTGCGCTCGAGTCGCTCGGCCGCGCGCCGCTGCCGCCCTACATCCTCAGCGCCCGGCGTCAGCACGGGGACGACGCGGATCAGGACGCGGACCGTGAGCGGTACCAGACCGTCTATGCGGACGAGCCGGGCAGTGTCGCGGCGCCGACCGCCGGGCTGCACTTTACCGAGCGGCTGCTGGGCGATCTGGGCGCCGCGGGTGTCAGGCGGTCTGATGTGGTGCTGCACGTCGGCCGAGGGACATTCGCACCGGTCGAGGCCGAGCACGTCGAGGCCCACCCGATGCACAGCGAGTGGTGCCGGGTGTCCGACGCAGCCTGGGCAGCGATCCGGGCGTCCCGTTTGTCGGGCGAGCGGGTGGTCGCGGTGGGCACGACGAGCTGCCGGACGATCGAGAGCTACGCGCAGGCGTTTGAGCGGACCGGTGAGCCCCCCCCCGCGATGGAAACGGATCTGCTGATCACGCCCGGCTACCGCTGGCGGGCGACCGATGGGCTGCTGACGAACTTCCACCTGCCGCGATCGACGCTTCTGGCGATGGTGGGGGCGCTGTTCGAAGGCGGCGTTCCGCGGCTGCTCTCGGTGTATAAGGAGGCCATCGCCGAGGGTTACCGCTTCTACAGCTACGGGGACGCGATGCTCATCCTGCCCTGATGGCGTCGTCGGGAGTGGGCGGCGCGGGCGGTGTATGCTGCACCCGCCGGCGGGCAGGGAGGTCCGCCGGGGAGCCGGTCTCTTGCCGCGCGGAGCGCGACCGTGGACCTATCCGCCCTTGCTGCTGGCCTTGACCTGGCGATCGAGCTGCCCGATGGGGCCGGTGCGGGCTCGGTGCGCATCAGTGACCTGACCGAGGACAGCCGGACCGTGCTGCCCGGTTCGCTGTTCGTGGCAAGGGCCGGCCTCCTGCACGACGGTCGTTCCTACATCGCCGCTGCGTGCCGCGATGGCGCGGCCGCGGTGCTCACCGACCGGGATGGGGCCGACGCGGCGCTACGCGTTGGCGTCCCTGCGCTTGTGTCCGTGGATGTCCCGCTGGCGACGGCGCAGATCGCTGAGCGTTTCTTTGGTGATCCGTCCGCGAAGCTCCGCGTCGCGGGGGTCACAGGCACGAACGGCAAGTCGACCGTGGCGCACCTCGCGCACGGGCTCCTCAACGCCGGCGGTATCCGGGCCGGGCTGATCGGGACCATCACGATCGACGACGGTCGCGAGGTGGCGGCCTCGGGCATGACCACGCTTCCCGCGATCGAGCTGAGCCGCACGCTGGCGACGATGGTCGAGCAGGGGTGCGAGGCCGCGGTTCTTGAGGTCTCGAGCCACGCGCTCGCGCAGCTCCGGGCCGCCGGCCTGCGGTTCGATGTCGGCGTGTTCACGTCGCTTGCCAGTGATCACCTGGACTTCCACGGCACGCAGGAGGCCTACGCCGCGAGCAAAGCCAGGCTGTTCACCATGCTGGGTGCCGACGGTCAGGCGATCGTCAACGCGGATGACTCGGCGTGGACCCGCATGCTCTCGGAGTGCGTAGCCTCCTCGCTCCGGTGCTCGCTTGCTCCAGGCAGCGATGCGTATGTCGCGTTCGAGCCGCTGGGCATCGAAGCGATCTCAGTCGCACTGCGCGGCCCGTTTGGATCGTTTGATGCCGTGTTGCCCGCTGCAGGGGCGCACAACGCGATGAACCTGCTGCAGGCGGTGTGCGTGGCGCATGCGCTGGGCGTCCCGAGCGATCGGCTCGCCGGGGCCTGTGCACACCCCACGCTGCCGCCTGGACGTCTCGAGCGGGTCGTCGTGGACGGCTTGGACGCGCCAGACCAGCCGATCGTGTTTGTTGACTTTGCGCACACGGACGATGCGCTCGAGCGCACGCTGCGCGGCCTGCGCGACGCCGCGGGCGATCGGCGGCTCAGCGTCGTGTTCGGGTGCGGCGGGGATCGTGATCAGGGGAAGCGGCCCCGCATGGGCGCCGTCGCGGCGGCGATGGCCGATCGTGTGGTCCTGACCAGCGACAATCCTCGGCGTGAGAAGCCCGGTTCGATCATCTCCATGATCGTCGAGGGCATCGGCGATGCCGATCGTGATCGAGTGGACATCCACGCCGACCGCAGCAAGGCGATCGAATCCGCGATTCTCTCGGCCGAGACGGGCGAGGTGGTGCTCATCGCGGGCAAGGGGCACGAGCGGGAGCAGGTCCTTCCCGACGGCCGTGGCGGTGTGCGGACCCGGCCGTTCGATGATGCGGCCGAAGCCAGGCGGGCGCTCTCGCTCCGCGCCGAGACGGTCGGGACATGAGCGGCTTTTTCGAGGCCACCGCGATGCGGTCGGTGACGGCCGGCACGCTGCTCTGGCGGCCGCCGAGTCCGAGCGGCGCTCCGGCGCACGGGGCGTCGATCGATACACGCACGATCCGGCCGGGTCAGGTGTTCTTCGCGCTGCGTGGCGAGCGCGTCGACGGTCACGCCTATCTCGCGGCAGCGGCGGGTGCGGGCGCGAGCGCAGCCGTTGTGGAGCGTGGTCGCGTCTCTGCATCGGAGGCGAGGACTCTGGGAGCCGAGCGGATGGCCGTTCTTGAGGTTGCCGATGGACGGGCCGCGCTGCTCGCGATGGCCAGGGCGTATCGGCGGCAGCTGGGCGCGACCCGCGTTGTCGCGGTCACGGGTTCAAACGGCAAGACCACCACCGTCCGCCTGCTTGACCAGGTGCTGGGCGCGTCGCTGACAGGCTCAGCATCGATCAAGAGCTACAACAACGAGCTCGGCGTGCCGCTGACGATCCTGAACGCGGCACGAGGCGACCACTATCTCGTGTGCGAGGTCGGCATGAGCCTGCCCGGCGAGATCCGGAAGCTGGCAGCGGTGGTGCGCCCGGACGTCGCGGTCGTGACGAGCATCGGCCGGGCGCACCTCGGCGGACTTGGCAGCACCGAGGCTATCGCGAGGGAGAAGCTCAGCCTCTTCACGGAGCTTGAGCCCGGGGGCATGGCGGTCGCGCCCGAGCACCCGCTCGTTCCGGCCGAGCCCGCGCCCGCTGGCAGCGTGACCCTCCGCGTGGGGTCAAGCCCGCGAGCGGACGTCCGCATCGGAGGTATCGAGGCAGGACCGGATGGCGTGGCGTTCACGCTCAACGATCGGCGACGATTCCGCACCCGCCTTCTGGGACGCCACAACGCGCAGAACGCCGCGTGTGCCGTCGCGGTGGCGCAGCGTCTGGGGCTGGATGATGCCGCGATTGTGCCGGCGCTGGCCGCGGCGCAGGGACCGCCGATGCGGCTGGACCGGCGTGAGATCGCGGGTGTGACCGTGATCAACGACGCTTACAACGCCAACCCGGAATCGATGGTTGCCGCGGCGACTGCGCTGGTCGACCTCACGCCGGGGGCTCGTCGCCGTGTGCTGGTCATGGGAGCGATGCTGGAACTGGGCGAGGCGGCGGCATCGATCCACGCAGAGATCGGCTCTGCCATTGCGAGGCTGATCGCCGACGGTCGAGGGCCAGACGCGGTCGTGCTTGTCGGTCGCGGCGCCGAACCCGCGGCTGAGCCGCTCCACGGCGTGCTGGGCGCACGAGGTGTGCGATTGGTGCCGGGCGTCGGTGACGGCCGATGGATCCTGGGCACGGTCGCTTCGGGCGATGCGCTGCTGCTCAAGGGATCGCGCGGTATCGGGCTGGAGCGGTTGGCAGGAGTGCTTGAGGAGGCCGAGCGGGCTCAGCCCGCGGGGTAGCGCTTGCTGTACGTCCTGCTCGATCACCTGCGCGATTGGCTTGATTCGCTGCCGCTGTTCGGCGGGTTCACGGCGTACTCGCTGGTGCGCCTGCTCGATGAGGTCCAGTTCCGCGTCTTCCTCGCGACCGGGCTGTCGTTCCTTGTTGTGCTTGTGATGGGTCCGCGGGTGATCGCCAAGCTCCGGTCGCTGAAGATCGGCGACGCCGGCAAGACCGACGCCGTCGCGCTGCGTTCGCATTTCGAGTCAAAGGCGAACGTGCCGACGATGGGCGGGGTACTCATCGCCGGGGCGATCTTCGTGAGCGTCCTCCTGCTGGCCGACGTGCGCAATGCCTACGCGTACATGGGGCTGATCCTGCTGGTGTCGATGGCCACGCTCGGCGGTTTCGACGACTGGCTGAAGCTGACCGCGTCCCGCCGGGGCGTCGGCAGCCGGCAGGGGTTGTACCCGCACGAGAAGCTGATGTTCCAGGTCGGGTTGAGCGCGCTGATCGCGCTGTCGGCGTTCAACCGGGGCGTTGAGACGCCAGACCTGGCACACGTCCTGACGCTGCCGTTCCAGAGCACCTACGACCAGGCGACGCTGGCGGTCAGCGATTCGCTGATCTATCTCAGCCGCTTCGCGTACGTCGTCGTGATGGTGCTGATGATCACGGGGCTCTCGAACGCGGTGAACATCACCGACGGGATGGACGGGTTGGCGACGGGGCTTGTCGCGGCCGTCGCGGCCGGGCTGGTTGTCCTGTCACTCATCGCGGGCAACGCGGACTGGGCGCGGGATCTGCTTGTACCGCACGTGCGCGATTCGGGCGAGCTGGCGGTGCTCGCCGGCGCGATCCTCGGCGCGTGCCTGGGCTTCTTGTGGTGGAATTGCTCGCCGGCGCGGGTCTTCATGGGTGATACCGGCTCGCTGTGTCTCGGTGCGCTGATCGGCTATTCCGCGGTGATCATCCGTCAGGAGGTCATCGTGCTGATCATGTGCGGCGTCTTCCTTGCAGAGATCGCCAGCGTCGTGATCCAGGTCGTCTACTTCAGGACGACCGGCGGCAAACGCGTCTTCCGGTGCGCGCCATTCCATCACCACCTGCATCTTGGCGGGTGGCAGGAGCCCCAAGTCGTCGCGAGGCTATGGATCGTGGGGCTGCTGATGGCCGTCGTGGGCCTGGCGGTGCTCAAGCTCCGCTGAGCCGCTGTGGGTTCACTCGACCGCGATCACCGCGTCTTCGAGCCTCGCTTCGACCTGCACCGGTCCGAAGGCGCCCGCTTCGAGGCGAATGGTCAGCGTTCGGCGGCCGTCGAGTTGCACGCGTACACGCCCCGTCGGGGACGCGGCGTTCAGGGGCACCCGTGCAAGCTCTGTGTTGTCCGCCAGGACGATCAGCGTCGCGTCGCCCCACGCACGGGCTTCGATCGGCAGGGTGATCGAGGCGGCAAACCATGTTGCGCCTCCGGGCAGCATGAAGACCGTCTCGCCTGGAGATGACCAGACCAGCGGCCGTGCGTTGAAAGGCTCCGCGGCGGCGGATTCGCGCACCAGGGTGTCGGCTTCAGGGAGCGACCCGAGGGGGACCAGCCGGCGCGCATCGGGCACGTAGGCCAGCATGCCGTCGGCGTCGAGCAGCCAGCTCTGCTCGTGTCCATTCTGCGTGAGCGGTCTTTCGGCTTCGGTCTCGCCTGTGCTGCCCGCGCCAAGCTCGATGAGCCCGCCCGTTACGCGGAGCGACGGCGCACCGATCACCGAGCCGTCGGCAAGCCACAGCACGGGCCCGCTGAGCAGCTCGGCCGGATTCGCGAGGGCATACTGATCGATATCGCCCTGCTGCACAGCGACCTCGCCCGTATCGGTTTCGATGGTAAAGACCGTCCCAGCTTCGACCAGAAAGCCCTCGAGTTCGTCGCCGTTGATCAGCAGGACGCGGTCGCTATCGGTTGCAGGCGGGATGATTCCCGGCAGCCCGGTGCCGATGAACGTGCGTGGCTGCTGCACGCGGTCGATCTGTTCGAGCGGCACGGCAAGGCGGCCGAGCAGCGCGTGATCCCAGAGCAGGGTCTCGTCGTCGTTGCGCACCGTCGAGGGGGCGCCGGTGAATCGGCGGCCGTCCGCCATGCGGATCAGACCCAGCCGCGACCTGATCCCGGTTGCCCACGCCGGCTGCTGCCGGGTGCCGGGGCCTTCGAATCGGAGCGCCTCGATGCCGAGCAGGCGCTCGGTGTCCATCGATTGGACGATCCCATTGCCCGTATCGAACCGAGCGGATGCGGGATCGAGATCGATCAGCTCGGCCTCGAAGGAGGTCAGATCGTCGACGATGAACCGATAGATCGGGGGCGGATCGGCCGAGGACGGCGCTGCAGCGCCGAGGATCGCCATGGTGAGCAACGTTCTGGGCACGGTTCTGAGCACGCGTGGTCCTGTTCTTGGTCCGCCCTTGGCCCCGATGGGACCGATCACTTCTGGAATATCGGCAGGTAGCGCTTGGGCATTTGCAGAACGATCAGGGCCATTCCTGTGCCATAACTCGGCCCGACGCCCCGATCATCCCACATGCCCGCCTGGTTCTGCATGGAGAGGAGTTCTTCTCGGACGGCGGGCCACCACGACGCCCACCACTCGCCGCCGGCGAGGTACATCGCCTGGACGGCGTAGTACTGGCCGTAGAAGTAGTGGGGGCTGCGGCGGGCGTTCCCGCCGGGCGCCGCGGTGAGCGCGAGATAGACGAGACCATCTTCAGCCCGGTCGTCGCCGTAAAGACCGGCGTAGTAGAGCGTCGACACGCCGGCTGCGGTGCGCGGCCAGGCGCTATCGCGCGTACGTGTCTGGTAGCGGAACCCGCCGTCGGGGTTCTGGCAGAGCAGCACGTACTCGACCGCCTTGTCGATGACGTCCTTGGAGACCTCGATGCCCGCGTTGCGTGCCGACCGCAGCGCCATCACCTGGCAGATGGTGACCGAGACGTCGGCGTCGTACGGTCTTGGGTTGTAGCGCCAGCCGCCCTCGTCGTTCTGCGTCTGCTCGATCAGGCGCACGGCCTTGACCAGGGCCTCGTACGTCCTGTCGCTCAGGTCCTGATCGCCGGCGGTCATGCCGTAGACCTCGCCGAGGAAGAGCGTCGCGAAGCCGTGGCCGTACATCGGGCCGTTGGCGGCCTCTCCGGCGATCAGTCCCGAGTCGGTCGCGTTGTCGAGGATGAACTCGAGCCCCCGCCGCACCTGCTCGCCGTAGGGCCCCCGCCCTGGGACGGAGCCGTCGGCCATGAAGGCGATGCAGGCGATGGCGGTGACCGCGACGTTGTTGGCGTAGCGTCCTTCGCCGAACGAGCCGTTGTCGGCCTGGGCATCGGCGAGCGCACCTAGGCCGCGGGCGATGGCGTCGTCGAGTTCCGGCGTGATCTCGTCGGGCAGGGCCGCGTTGGCCGCGCCGGGCTGCGTACCCGCCTGGGCATGAGCACCCGCGGCGCACAGCGTGAGCAGGGCAACGGCTGGAACGGCGAAGCTACGCCGAACGGTCATTCCGATGCCTCCTCGGCGAGCCGTCGGTAGTACGCCTCGGTCATCGCGCGGTACAGGCTGCTGTAGCGCCCGGTCGAGCCCTGCTGGAGCGCGCCGCGCAGGCGCTCGGGCAGGCTGCCCCATGAGGCCGCGTTGGTCGAACCGCTGCCCGGTGCGGCCTCCTCGCCCGGCGGGGGCGGCGAGGCGTTCTCCGGCTCGCCCGAGGCCTGCTGCTCCGACTGCTGCTGCTGTTGCTGGTTCTGCTGATTCGGCTGCTGCTGCGCCTGGTCCTGAGACTGGCTCGAGGACGAGGAACTGGAGCTCTGCTGCTGCTGGGCCTGCCGGATGAGCTGCTCAAGGTGCGTGAGGATGTCCTCCTGGATGCGCTGCGTCACGATGCCCGTGTCGCGGCCGTCTTCGAGACGGTCGGCGCTCTGCCGCATGAGTTCAACGGCCTGGATGAAGGCGTCGCTGGGCGTCCCGCCGTCCTCGAGCGTCTGCTCGAGTTCCGCCTCGCTGCGGTCGTCTGCTTCGGGCGAATCGCCGTCCGACAACCCGAGCAGCTCGTCGAGCGAGGGCAGCGGATCCGGCCCATCCGCCGGCCCGTCCGCCGGCTCAGTTCCGGGCTGAGTCTCGGCCGGCGGTGCCTCGGGTGAGGGTTCGTCGGCATCCTGCCCGGTCGCGATGCACGCGGATAGAGCAAGCAAACCGAGCATGGCGGCGCGGTGCATCATGGCGTGGGCTCCTCGGTGGGCTCGCTCGGTGCGCTCTCGAGCGACGGCGGCTGATCCTGCTGAAGCCGTTCGAGCAGGCCGGCCGCATGGTCGGCTACCGCCCGCTGCTGGTCGGCGAGTGACTCGGCCCGGGATGCATCGCCGTCCTCGTCGGCTGCCCGCGTCTGCTCATACAGGTCCAGCTGCAGCGTTCGGAGCAGCGTCAGCTCAGCGAGCGGCGGCAGAAGCTGCGGCTCGCCGCTCTGGCCTTGCCCGCCGTTGCCGCTTGAGCCCTGGCTGAAGGCGTCGTCATCGTTCGGTTCTGGGTCGTCCAACGCTTCGATCAGGCCCTGGAGCAGCCGGATCGATGAGCGGACATCGGCCGCAGCGCCGCGTGTGACTCGGCCGGATTCCAGCACGCCGCCCGCGGAGGTGAGCTTGTCGTCGAGCCGCTCGTGTGTGAAGCGGAAGACGCCCGCGTCGGCGAGCTCGGGGTAGGTCGTCGGCAACTCAGCGAGCTCGTCGCGGATCGTCAGCTGCGAAGCGCCGAGCCCGCGGACATCCTGGCGGTCCCGGCGAGAGAGCCGACGCTCGGTCAGCGGCTCGGCTCTCTGGCGGATGTCGACCTCACGCGTCAGCAGGTCGCGGTAGGCCTGCTGGAGCTCGCGTTTGCGACGCTCAAGCTCCCGCCGCTCGGCGTCTTCGAGCTCTTCCTGCGCGATATCGAGCGCTCGTCGGAGGTCGTCGAGGCTGGCTCGGCTCGTTCGGTCCGCCTCGGCCAGCTCAGCGGGCTCGGCGCGCAGCGCGAGCACGGTTTCGCCCTGGTGCATCGAAGCGTCGCGGAGTGGATCGGCGACGGCCGCCGTCTCCGGTGCGCCCGAGGCCTCGTCGATCACTCCCAGCGTGTTCCGGTTGAGCGCGATCGTCGCGTCGTCGGCGTCCTCGTCGTCGAGAGCCGGCAGCAGCGCCTCCTGTGTCCGGATCAGCGCCTCGATCGACTCAACCAGGCTCAGCAGCGCCCGCTGAAGCTCCGCGTCGCGCTGGCGTTCGGCCTCGTCGAGGTCGCGGAGCATCTCCTCGAGCTGCTCCTGCGCCTCCTGCTGTGCCCGCCCGGCTTCGGCGGAGCGGTTCTGGGCGATGGATTGGGACGCCCGCTGGAGCGCACTTGCCACGCCCGATTCGCGCCCGCGGCGCGACGCCGCCCGGAGCGCAGCGCTCTCGCCCGGGTCGCGCTCCTCGGCCTCGTCGGCGCTGCGATCGAGCTCATCGAGCACGTCCATCGCTCGCTCGGCCAGCTCGAGCTGTCGCTGCGCGATCTCGTCCAGAGCCGACCGTTCTTCCTCGCTGAGCCGGTCGAGGGAGCGGCCGACGGTCTCGCCGCCGGCCTGCGCGGTGGCTTCGGTGATGCGCCCCTGGTCTTCGAGCAGGCTCTCGATCGCCCTGCGAACAGCCCAAGCATCCTCGCCCTGGTCGAGCGTGCGTGCGAGCGATTCCAGCGCCCTGCGAACATCGCGCGACGCTTCGTCTGCGGCTTCGCGCGAGGCCCGACGTTCCTCGGGCGGTGCCCCGTCCTGAGCCGCGTTGCCGAGCTCTTGGCGGGCACGCTCGGCCGCATCCGCCGCGCGGTCCGCCGCGAGCGAAGCCTCATCGAAGACACGGTCCAGTCGGTCGTCACGCAGGCCGTTGCGGGCCGCTCGCTCTGCGGCGCGCTCGATCTGTTCGGCGGCGCGGGCGATGCCCTCCTGGACCGAGGCCTGCTGGCGCACGGTCGAGCCCGACGCGGGTTCGCTTGGAGGAGACTCTGCGAGCTCGGTCTCGACTTCGGCCTGCTGCTCGTCGAGCCGGATCGCGGCCCTCCGAACGCTGCCGAGCTCGGCGAGCAGCTCGTCGATCAGCTCGCGCTCGCTGATGATCCGGAGCCGACGGGCCTTGGAGCGAACCGGCTCGTGCGTCACGCCCCCGAGCGCGTAGATGTCCGTGGCGACCGCGGTCACCCAGAGCTCGTCGCCGGCGCGGAGCCCGAGGGTTGAGAGGTCGATCGTCGCCGCCGCTTCACGCCGGAGCCCGCCCGGCTCGGATGTCGCGATCGTCTCTGGCTGGCCAACGCCTTCGTGCGCCGCCCCGGGCGAGGGCTCATCCCCACCGGGCCGCACCGCACGCTGCGTTTCCAGCGACACACCCGCAAGCCCGACATCGTCTCGCCCTTCACCGACCAGAACGATCACCGCTGTGGCGAGCACCGCCTCGTCACGGGGCGGAGTGGTGACCGTCGCGGTCGGCGGCCGGTCGGACTGGACGTCGATACGGACGACCGCTTCGTCGAGGCTCTCGAGGCCGAAGCTGTCGCGCACGGTTAGCCGTGCTCTCGCGGATTCGTCCGCTATCCAGGCCAGCGTGAGCGTGTCGGCGGCGGCGGCTGTCGCCTCGTGGTCGATCGGCGTGGCGCTTTCGACCGATTCGATCCGGTCGCCCGCGAACAGCTCCGCCGGCTTGTTGAGCGTCAATTCCAGCTCGATCTCCGAGCCGGCCAGGACCGGTCCGAGCAGCTGACCGGCGCCGACCGCTTCGGGCAGCGGCAGGCTGCCGTCCAGCCAAGCGTGCTCGCCGGCTCCGTGGGCGGCGGAGGCGTAGGCCGGGGGCGTGACCTTGGCCGCTACACGTTCGATCACGGGCGGTTCGACCAGCAAGACCTCGCCGCGCTGCGACAAGCCATCGGGCGTCTCGAAGGCGAACGTCAGCATCGCCGGCGTATCCGCATCGGTCGGCGTGACCTGCCCGAGCTCGATCAGCCGTTCGTAGATCTCACCGCCGGCCTGCGCGTCATAGAACTGGAAGGTCAGGCGTTCGCGCCGCACCGGGCGAGTCCCCGCCGCGTCCGTGATCCGGTACGCGACGTCGACCGGCGTTTCCCCGTCGATCCGATTGGTCTTGGTGACAACTGCACGGAGCGGCAGTGCGGAGCCGATCGGATGTACGCGCAGCTCGGTCGCGTCGGCGACCTCGTAGCGTGACGGCCATTGGGTGTCGCCGATCGGCCAGAGCACGCGCATCGCTGCGATCCGCGATGTCGACGGGCTCGCGATCGTGACGGCTACAGCGATGCCGGCTGCGGCGAGGGCCGTCAGCCCGTGGTGCCTGAGCAGAGACAGGCTGACCAGACGCGAGGGGTCGATACCGAGCAGTCGTCGGTCCGCCTCCTCAGACGCGAGCGTGCTGAGTTCCGTGATCACCGCCGGCGCGTCGGGATCGTGCGCGGCCGGTCGGCTGCCCAGCGCGATGCCCGATGCCAGAACGCCCTGAAGCCCCGCGTGTTGCCCAGGCGCCGAGCGCTCCACGCGCAGCGCAAGGCTGGTCAGCGATGGCTTGAAACGCAGCGCGGGGCGAAGCCGCGTCCAGACCCCAAGCCCGAGCGCCGCCAGCCCGAGCAGCATGACGAGCAGCCGCAGCCACGAGGGCAGGCGCAGCACGTAGTCGAGGAGCCCCAGCCCGAGCACGACCACCAGCGTCGCCGCGAGCCCGGCCAGCACGACTTCCATCGTCCCGATGAATCGGAGCCGATGCCGCAGCCGCCGGAGCGACCGTCGGGCCGATGAACCACCGCTTTCCTGCGGGTGGTCAGCGTCCTGCTTGCGGTCCGCGTCGCCGCTCATCGCGCCTCCGTGCTCATCTGCCCGGCCTCAGCCGAGGCCATCCTGCCGAACTCCGCTCGGCCAACCCCGATACGGCGAGCCCCCGCGGGCCACGCCCGCACGGCGCTGGCCGCCCATGATGCTAGTGATCGGCCGATCGCTGGTTTCCATTCCTTCGCTTGCCTCGGGTACGGTTCGCTTCTTCGTCCCGCCCGGATCGGGTGAGGACTGCGTCTCACGCCAATCGCAGGATCCGGCGGCCGATCCACTCCGTGGATAGCAGCACGATCAGCAAAATCAGAGCCCACGGGGCGTCCCAAAGGTCTTCTTCGTCTGGAATGCCCGCCAAGGTCCTTGATCTGTTTGGAAAAAGATCGGAAAGTGAAGCGAGATCCTCCCGGCTCAGGACACGTCCACCGGAGGCTTCGGCGAGTGCTCCAAGAGCGGCGTGGTCGGCATCGGATTGCCGCCGCTCGTCGTCGGGAGCGAACACCTCGACATCCTCGGTCAGCCGTACACCGCCGAGCGAAGGATCGTCGGCGACGACCGCGAATCGGCCGGGGCGGCTGGGGGTCCAGACGGCGTCGAAG
>JBCCZQ010000058.1:0-19184 GCA_039187315.1 Planctomycetota bacterium
GGGATCGGTGCTTCGGCGATCGCCTGAGCAGCGCGTGGGGCATGGTGCCCGAGCGCGAGCAGCACGCCGCCGGGCGCGAGCAGGCGGAGCGCATCGGCCGTGATGCGCCCGGGCGCCAGCTGCGTGATGATCAGCGCATCGGCCGAGCGGTCCGGCTCGCCGTCGAACGTCATCGCGGGGTCGTGCTCGTGTGCCACGCCGCCGCGTGGGTACCGGAGCCGGGCGTACTCGACGCTCGCCGCGTCGCACTCGAGCGAGGTCACCGCGCCCGACGGCCCGACCGCCTCGCTCACCGCCGCCGCCAGCACGCCCGTGCCAGCGCCGAGCAGCAGCGCTCGCTGACCCGGCAGGACCGCGGCGCAGACCTGCTGGATCGTCCAAGCAAGCGGGTTGTCGTTCTCCCAGGCCATGAGGTCGTAGAACAGCCGCTCGCGCGTGGCCCGGATCGTCAGCAGCTCGCCGGCCGGGAACGTGACGTCATACTCGGCGGTCAGCGCCACGCTCGTGCTGCCAAGGACCGATGCGACCGAGTGCCCTCCCACGTGCCGGTAGTGCACACCGTCGACGGTCAGCGAGCTCGACGAGCCGGCGATGCGGCTGCGCAGGTTCGAAGCCGCGTGTGCCGCGCGCTCTCCCAGCCGCCGAAGACGGCTGCTCAAACCCGACGGGCCACCTTCGCGTAGCTGCAGCCGCTCACGGATCGGGCGGCTCTGGCCGTCGGACCTGCCGCCGTCTGGGTCGTGCCGCGTCATGCCGAGACGCTCCCATGCGTGGCTGACCGGTCTTCGAACAGCAGCGGCTGCGCCGCGGCGCGGGTCGGGGCGCACTGGATCCATGGCGTCGGGTCGATGTGATGCGAGACGGTTGTCACCAGACCCAGGCCCTCGTGCGCGGCCAGGGCCACTTCCGGCGTGTTGCACTGCTGCGACAGGTGCAGCAGAACGAGGCCGGCAACGGGGCCGATCTGCCGAGCGGCGGCCGCGGCCTGCTCGTTCGACAGGTGCCCCCTCCCGCCAGTGATCCGGTCCTTGAGGAACGCCGGCCGGCCGGATGCCGCCTGCATAGCCGGGCAGTAGTTGCTCTCGATCGCCAGCGTGCCAACGCCCCGCAGCGCCGCGATCAGCCCGCCCGTCACCCGGCCGAGATCGGTGGCGTACCCGAGCGAGCCGGCCTGGGTTTCTAGCCGGAACGCGGTCGTGCCCTCGTCGTCATGCGGCGTCCGCGCCGTGCTGATCCGAAGCTCACCGACGTTTGATGATGCGCCGATCGGGTTCGACCGCCGCGAGGACGCGCTGCCAAGGATCCGATGCGCGGGCGTGCCATGCGTGTGGTGGAAGACGACCCTGGTCCGGCCGAGGTCTGCGTTCGCCCAGCCGGGGTGGCAGTGGTCACGATCGAAGTGCGTGATCAGCGCCGCGTCGATCTGGTCCTCGCGCACGCCGCTCTCGGCCAGCAGCCGACGCGTGCGCCTGGGCGACAGGCCCAGGTCGATCAGCACGGCCCGCGTTGTCACACCCGAACCGATCGTCACAAGCGAGCAGTTGCCCGTCGATCCCGAGGCGAGCACGCGGATGGCCAGCGCCGCCTCAGGCACCGCGGGCCTTCTTCGTCCCACCGCCGCAGATCGGTCGCTCCGCGCTCTCAACGAACGCGAGGATATCTCCGACCGCTTCGGATGTCTCCGCCAGCTCGTCGAGCACAGCGAGCAGGTCCTCCCGGGGCATGTCGGCACGCATGTGGTTCACGGCACGCTTGACGGCGTTGATCTCCTCCGGGGCCATCCCCGAGCGGCGGAGCCCGACAAGGTTCGCGCCGCCGATCCGGTTGATCAGGTACGCCGTGCAGTAGGGCGGCAGCTCGTTGGAGATCGCCACACCCCCGCCGATCATCGCCAGCCGCCCGACCCGCACGAACTGGTGCACGAGCGCCCCGCCGCCCAGCGTCGCCCGTTCACCGATCGTCACGTGCCCGGCAAGCAGCGCGCCGGAAATGATCACCGCGTCGTCGCCGACCAGGCAGTCATGCCCCGCGTGCGACGATGACATCATGAACACCCTGTTGCCGATGGTGGTGGGGGTGTGCGTGTTCGTCGCGGAATGCACCGTCACATGCTCGCGTATCAGGCAGCCGTCACCTACCACAACGCCCGCCGTGGGATCGCCCGGCTTGAATTTGACGTCCTGCGGCTCGAAGCCAAGGCACGCGCCCGGGTACACCATCGTGTCACACCCGATCGTGATCGGGCCACGCAGGTGCACGTTCGAAATCAGCTGCGTGCCGGGTCCGACGGTGCACGCGCCCTCGATGACACAGAACGGGCCGATCCTCGCTTCGTCATGGATCTGCGCCGTGGGATCGATGATCGCGGTGGGGTGGATCGCCGGCATCGCGGGCATCGTAGCGGGCACACACCGGACTAGTGTCGCCCGTGGAGCCGCGCTTCGAGATACGCCCGCTCGGCAGGCTGCCCTATGCCGAGGCGTACGAGGTCCAGACCGCGTGCGTCGAACAGGTCCTCGCCTGGCGGGAGACCGGCGATGTGTATGCGCCGCTTGGCGTGCTGCTGACAGTTGAGCACGAGCCGGTGATCACCATCTCCAAACGCCCGGCCGCGGCCGGGCACGTGCTCGCATCGGAGCAGGCCCTCGAACGCGCCGGCGTCGAAGTCCGGCCGACCGATCGCGGCGGCGACGTGACCTACCACGGCCCGGGCCAGCTCGTGCTCTACCCGATCGTCGACCTGAACCGCCTCGGCTGCCGGATCCACCAGTACCTGCGGCTGCTCGAAGGCGTGGTCATCGACACCCTCGGCGCGTTCGGCGTGAGCGGTGAGCGCGACGACGATGCCACAGGCGTCTGGGTCCGATCCGGCGAGACGCTGGCCAAAGTCGCCTCCATGGGAGTCCGCGTCCGCCGCTGGGTCTCCATGCACGGCCTGTCGCTCAACGTTGACCCGGATATGGCCCACTTCGGGCTCATCGTGCCCTGCGGGCTCGCGGGTCGGCCCGTGACGAGCCTTCGGATGCTGCTCGGCGCAGGGACGCCGGACATGGAGCAGGTCCGGTCCGAGCTGATCGCGTCGCTCGAGCGGGCCCTGCTCGACAAGCACCACGCGACAGCCCGCGCCCGCGGTCAGCGCGAGCCCGAGAGCGACAGCGAACCCGGCGGCAGCCAGAGGTAGTACGCCCCGGCGCCCAGCGGGCGATCGATCGAGGGCCACGGGAAGCCGCCCACGCCTGCGTCCACGCTGCCACCGACAGCGGCCTGGGCGTAGGGCGTCAGCGGCCTGCTCCGCGACCGGTGCAGCTTGACCAGGCTCGCGCCGGGCTCGCCTGCCAGCGTCTTGGCCGCCTCGAACGCGTCCATCAGCGAGCCGAGCTCGTCGACCAGCCCGGCCTCAAGAGCCTGGCGCCCGGTGAACACCCGGCCGTCGAGCATCCTGTCCGGGTCCGCGATCCCAGGGCGTGCCTCGAGCACCAGCGAGCGAAACTGGCCGTAGAAGTCGTCGATCATGCCCTGGAGGATCGCGTAGTGCTCGTCGTTGATCGGATCGACCGGGCTGGCCAGGTTCTTGTTGGGGCTGCTCAGCACGGGGCGTGAGACGACGCCGATGCGCGACATGCCGTCCGAGACGTTGATACTCGGCATGATCACGCCTACCGAGCCCGTCACGGTGCTCGGCTGGGCCACGACCCGGTCCGCCGCCATCGCGATGTAGTACCCGCCGCTGGCCGCGACCTCGCCCATCGACACCACCACGGGCCTGCCGGTGCGCTCCCGGAACCGTGCGATGAGCCCGTGCAGCGTCTCGCTGCCGGCGACCGACCCGCCCGGCGAATTGATCCGAAGCACGACCGCTTCGATGTCGTCGTCCCGTGCGGCAGCGTCGAGCTTGGCCGCCAGATCGTCCGTCGAGATGCCCGATCCGAAGGCTCCCACGCTGCCGATCACGCCCTCGAGGTCGATCAGGGCGATCTCCGCGCCGGAAGTCCCCTTGACCACCCGTGTCTGGCGGACAGGGCCGTCGTCGGCATCGAGTTGAAGCGTGATGCTTCTGGGGATGCAGCCGAGCGTTGTCGAACCAAGCGCAAGCGCGGCGATCAGGGGTGCAATCATGGCTCTCTGGATCATGAGCGCAGCATAGCGTCCGTCATGTACAAGCCCCTTCCGTGACCCCGTCGCTGGAGCCCTGCCGTGCCCGAAGGCCACACGCCGGTCCTGCTTGATGATGTCCTGCGGCTGCTAACGCCTTCCGAGGCCGATACCACGGCGGATCTGACCGCCGGGCTCGGCGGCCACGCCTCGTCCATCGCCGAAGCCATGGGCCATGGACGCGTGCTGCTGTGCGATCTCGACCCCGGCAACCTGCTGCGGGCCGAGGAAGCGGTCCGCGATGCCGCCAGCGGTGTCGACGTCGCCGCACACCGGGGCAGCTTCGTCGAGGCCCCTGCTGTGCTGGAACGCCTGGGCTGGTCCGCTGATCTGGTCCTGGGCGACCTGGGCTTCAGCTCGAACCAGATCGATGACCCTGAGCGTGGCCTGAGCTTCCGCGAGGATGGGCCGCTCGACATGCGGCTGGATCCGGATGGCCCCCTGACCGCTACCGACCTCGTCAACGAGACGCCCGAGCCCGAGCTCGCGGACCTGATCTACCGCTACGGCGAGGAGCGTGCCTCTCGCAGGGTTGCCCGGGCGATCGTGCGCCGGCGTCAGGAGCAGCCCTTCGAGCGGACTGCGGACCTGGCGGGCGTGGTCCGCCGTGCGGTGCCCGGCGCAGGACGGCAGCGGATCGACGGCGCGACTCGCACGTTTCAAGCCCTTCGCATCGCGGTCAACGGCGAGCTCGATGCTCTCGAGGGCCTGCTCGCGGCGGTCGAACGCGGCGCACGCGCCGCAGCCGAGGGCTCGCCCGGGTGGCTTGCGCCGGGAGCACGCGTTGGCATCATCGCCTTCCACTCGCTCGAGGACCGCCCTGTCAAGCAGGCGATGCAGGCCTGGGCATCGGCGGGGCTCGGCGAGCGGGTGACACCACGCCCGGTTGTTGCGGGAGAGTCCGAGGCAGCCGCGAACCGACGGGCCCGTTCGGCGAAGCTTCGGGTCTTCCGCCTGACTGAGCATCCAAGGTGACCGTTTTGGTCCCCGCGACCGGATGCGGTCGATAGCCCTTCATCGGGACGGCCGGGGCTCGGCGCGATCCAAAAGCATGGGGGCCACGCGCGCTGAGGGCAGGGAGGCCCACCGGCACGCACGCAGCAGGGACGCGGACGTGACGCAGGAACAGAAGCTGGGTCTGATCATCGGGTTCGCCGTGGTGCTCGTCTTCGGCGTGCTGCTGGCCGACCACCTATCGCGGGCGCATACCGAATCGCTCGTCGCTCAGGACATGCCCGAGGAGCCGCTGGTGATCCCATCGGTCTCGGGGGTGCAGCAGGTACAGGCCGGCGTCTTGCCGATGCCCATCCGAACGGCCGCCGCAGGCTCGCTCGACGCGCCGTCCAGCAGCCCGGGGATTCGGACTGCATCATCCGAAAACTCGCCCACCCGGTTGACGGTCGAGGCGGGCGTGCCGGATCTGTCTTCGATCTTCGGGCCTTTGCCGCAGGATGCCATCGCCCCCGCGCCCGGCCGAAACAGCGATGCGTCATCCGCAAAAGCGTCGTCGGAGGTGCTCCCCGGCTTCGTGCCCGTCGAGCCGCGACCGCGCATCGTTGAGCCCAGCCCCGCCTCGGAACGGACACACCGCGTGGCGCGCGGCGAGACGCTCTTCGCCCTCGCCGAGCGGTACTACGGCTCCGGGCACTACTGGCGCGAGCTCGCGAAGGCCAACGTCGGTTCGGTCGATGCCCGCGGCGGGGTGGATGTCGGAGTGGTCATCAGCATCCCCCCGATCGGCGGCCAGGCCGGCGTCGTGCGCTCCTCACCGACGGCGGCGCTCCTTCAGTCGGAGGTGGGGACGTACACCGTCAAGGCCGGTGACACCCTCAGCGAGATCAGCCAGAAGCTGCTGGGAAGCATGCGCCGGATGGACGAAATCATCCGGCTCAACCGCGACCAGATCAGCGATGCGGATGACATCCGCGAGGGGATGGTCCTCAAGTACCAGCGCGGGCCACAGGCGTGAGCCAGCACGGTCGGGTCAGCCGGTTGCTCGCCGCCGGCACAACCGCTCGGGCGGCGGCGCTGGTCCTCGCGCTGGGCATGGTCGCCCTCGGCCTGCTCTCGCTCCGTCAGAGCCGTCTTCAGGCGATGCACGAGCTGTCCGCGGCCCGGCTGCGCCAGGCGGACCAGGACGACCGGCTGCTCGAACTCCGCTCGCGGATCACCGCGCTTGTCACGCCCGAGCGTATCGCCGTGGCGCGGCCCGATCCGGACACGCGTGCGTGGTAGCTGATCCGGCCCGATCCATGTGGCTTGCCCGGGCCGTGCTTGCGGTGGCCTTGCTGGTCTTCGCTGCGGTGCTCGTCCGGGTTGCGCAGTTCCAGCTGGTCGGCGATGCGACCCTCGCAGAGCACGTCGGTGTGAGGGAAGCCGTTGTGACCACCACGCCCGTTCGTGGCGCGCTGATGGACCGGCGGGGCCGGGTGCTGGCAACAACCCGGTTCGCGCCGCGCGTGTTTGTTGACCCGACCCGGTTCCCCAGCCCGCCGGGCGGTGAGATTGTCTCGCTGGCCGAGGCGGTCGGGCTCAGCCCCGCGGAGGTTGGCGAGCGGGTTGTGGCCGCGATGGCGTTGAACGAATCGGTCGCGGCCTCAGGCGGCTCGCTGCGTCGGTATGTACGGATCACCGGACCGCTGGATGCCGGATCGGCCGAGCGTGTCCGCGCGCTCGCTATCCCGGGGGTCTATCTCGAAGACGTGCCTGTCCGTGACTACTCCGGCACGGACGAGCTCGCCTCGCTCCTGGGCAAGGTCGGGACGGGCGACATCGGCCTGCTGGGCATCGAACACGCCTTTGAGGACCGCCTGTCGGGGGTGCCTGGCGGCGGCCGGTACGTCCGCGACGCGTCCCGCGAACCGCTCTGGATCGCGCCGGGCTCGTGGAACCCCGCCTCTCCGGGCGAGTCTGTGCGGCTCTCGGTCGACGCGGTTGTGCAGCGGATCGCCATCGAGGAGCTCCACCGCGGCGTGTTCGAGAGCGACGCCGCGGGCGGGCGGGTGCTGGTGGCAGACCCGATGACGGGCGAGATCCTGGCCATGGCTGACCTGATCCGAGAGGTGCCGGATGCAACGCCGTATCCATGGTGGCCGCGAGACCAAAAGGCGGCGGGCCCGGTCGAGCTGCCCAGGGCCCGCTACTCGGTCTGGCGGGATGACGAGGGCCGGCGGGTGCATCCCGCGCTGGCGCGGAACCGGTGCGTAGAGGATATCTACGAGCCCGGCTCGAGCTTTAAGCCGTTCGTCTGGGCGCTGCTGACCGACGCCGGGCTGGCGTCGATCGACGAGACGTTCGAGACCCACCGCGGGTTCTGGGTGACGCCCTACGGCCGGATCGTGCAGGACGTCACCGGGCGTGAGTCGATGACCTGGCTCGAGGTGCTGATCAACAGCTCGAACATCGGGATGGTCAAGGCAACGGACCGCATGTCATTCCGCGACCTGCACGACGGCGTGCGGTCGCTCGGTTTCGGTGCGCCGACGCGGCTGGGTGTGCCGGGCGAAGCGTCAGGGCTGGTGACGCCCATGTCGCGTTGGAAGAAGCACACGCAGACTTCGGTGAGCTTCGGCCACGAGATCGCTGTGACACCGATGCAGATGATCCGGGCTTTCTCGGCGTTCTGCCGGACGGGCGATCTGGCAGGCACGATCCCGGACCTCACGCTCGAGGGTGTCCGGCACACGGGCGTCGGGCTGAGCCGGCGGGTCTTTTCGCCGCCGACCGTGCTGCGGGTGCGTGAGGGCCTGGCCCAGGTCGCTGAGCGTGTGGAAGCCGGCATGGCACGGCGCGGCGGTGAGCGTGGCTGGCGCTACTCGATGTTCGGCAAGTCGGGCACGGCGGACCTGCCGGTCGGGCCCGGTCCGGAGGGGTTCCGTCGGCCGCCGGGGACCCCTGGCTATCTCGATGAGCAGTATGTCTCCAGCTTCGTGGCGGGAGCACCGGTATCGGATCCACGGATCGCGGTCGTGGTTGTCATCGATGATCCGGGTCCGACCGAGATCCGGGAGCGTCGGCATTACGGCTCGCAGAGCGCGGGGCCGGTGGTGCGGCGTATTACAGAGCGAACGCTCTCGTATTTGCAGGTCACGCCGGACTTGGATCCCACGCCCGAGAAGAGCGGCGGTTGAGCCTGCCGGGGTGGATTGACGAGAGGCAGCAAGATCGAGCTATATACACCTCACGCCTGAATGGGTGAGTTTTGGGATTCTGACTTGGCTGGCTACCCCAAGCTGCGGTAAAATTTTGGGCAGAAAGAGAGAGTTGCCGGCTTGCATACAGCTGTGTGCACGCCTGGCAGAGACTGGTCACCTTCCAGGGAGAGACATGATGAAGACTGTGTGCGCGCTGGCGATCGCCGGCATCGCTGGCTCCGCGATGGGCCAACTCGACGGCATGAACGTGGGTGCAGGCCTGCCGCTGCTCGCGGTTCAGGACACCCCGACATTCTTCGGCGACTCCAGCGGGGCCGACCAGGGCGCCCCGTTCGGCTCCGAGCTGAACGCGATCTACGGCACGATCGAGGGTGGCACGCTCAAGCTCGGCATCACCGGGAACCTCGAGGCCAACTTCAACAAGTTCTGGATCTTCATCGACGGCGTCGCCGGCGGTGAGCAGACCCTCGCCGGGGATAACAGCGACGGGGGCTTCGGCGAGATCAACAACCTCGGCTACACATTCGACAACGGGTTCGAGCCCGATCACGGTCTCCGCTTCGAGCTCGGAGGCGGGTTTGTGGGCGTCAACGCCTTCGACCTGATCGACAACTCCTCGTCCAGCGTGCTCGCAGGCGGTGGTACGGGCGACCTGCCCATCGTCGGTGCTTCGGGCAGCGGCGTGACCGTCGGATGGGACAACGGCAACGGTGCCGGCGTTGATGGCGCTAGCGCCGCGGGCGCCCTGACCGCCACGCAGGGCTGGGAGATCGAGATCGACCTGCTCGCCTTCCTCGGCGAAGTCCCCTCGAGCGTGGGTGTCTCGGCGATCATTACCAATGGCGGCGGTGACTTCACCTCCAACCAGGTCCTCGGCGGGATCGGCGGCGGCGACAACCTCGGCGCCCGCACCGGCGGTGACTTCGCGAACAACGATTTCAACGGCATCGCCGGAAACCAGTTCGTGACGGTCGTCCCGGCCCCGGCTTCGGCGGCCCTGCTGGGTCTCGGCGGCCTGGTCGCCTCGCGTCGGCGTCGCTGAGAGGCCTGAGGGCAACGAATTCGGATACGCCCTCCCTGAGGGCGTTCAATCCACAATTTGGTTCATTTTTCGCGGAGCAGCGTTTCGGCGCTGCTCCGCTTTTCGATATGCTGCGCCCAAGAGGCCGTATTTATGGCCCGCAAGGGGGTGCATGATGGATCGAAGAACTCTCAGAATCGTGGCACGGCTCGGTGTTGTTGGCTCGGCAGCGGGAGCGGTCTGTCTTCCCTCGGTCGGAGCCCTCGGGCAGACGGCGGGGTCGGACCTGAGTTTCACAGAAACGGGCGTGCTGGCGGGGATCGATTTTGTTCACGCGGGGCCGGCGGCGTACACGGCGGTCCTGGAGATGTCGGCGGGCGCTACCGCAGGCGATTTCAACAACGACGGATGGCAGGACGTGTTTGTGCTTGGGACGGGGACCCGGCGTGATGCGCTCTACATCAACAACGGCGACGGCACGTTTACCGATCGCGCCAAGCAGTGGAACATCAACGACATGCACATGGGTGTCGGCGCCGCAGCGGCCGACTACGACGGCGACGGCGATATCGATATCTTCGTCACCAGCCACTCGGCCAACGACTCGTCGACCGAGGCTATCGGTCATCACCGGCTCTACCGAAACAACGGCGACGGCTCGTTCACGGAAGTCGCTGCGCAGGCGGGCGTACAGACCATATCGACGTTCAGCCCGGATGGATGGGGCGCTTCGTTCGGGGATTACGATCTCGACGGCGATCTCGATCTCGCCGTGGCCGGCTGGTTCCAGTTCGGCGATGGGAACCGCCTGTTCGCGAACAACGGCGACGGAACGTTCAGCGATGTGACGCGAGATGTGGGCCTCGATGCGCTGCTGCTCGATTCGCCCAGGGGCTTCAGCCCGCGGTTTATGGATATGGACGGGGACCGGTACCCGGAGCTGATCTGGACCGCCGACTTCCGGTCAAGCATGTACTTCCGGAACAACGCTGACGGCACATTCAGCGAAGCAACGAGCGCTGCCGGCGTCAATCTTGAGTCCAACGGCATGGGTGTGACCGTCGCGGATTTGAACGGCGACGGGCTGATGGACTGGTACGTGACGAGCATCGACTGGGGCTACAACTTCACGCCGCGTGTCGACGGCTTCGGCAACATGCTCTACCTGAACAACGGTGATCACACGTACACCGAAGTCAGCGACGCGATGGGCGTTTCCGACGGCTGGTGGGGCTGGGGCACCGTTGCGATCGATTTCGATCACGACGGCGACCTGGATCTGGCCGAGACCAACGGCTGGCGTGAGCGCGAAGTCTGGCTGGATCGGCACGCCTGTCTCTGGCTGGCCGAAGACGGCGCGCCGTACTCGGAGGTCTCGGAGTCGGTCGGATTCGGCTCGACCGAGAACGGCCGCGGGATGCTCAACTTCGACATGGACAACGATGGCGATCAGGACGTGCTGATCCTCGAGAACAACGGCGTGCACGCGCTCTACCGCAACGATCTCCAGGGCGACAAGACCAACTGGCTGCGTGTGTTCCTGGATACGACTGATTCGCCGACGCTCGCTCCACACGGCATCGGCGCACGGATCACCGCTACGGTCGCCGGCGAGGCGCAGGTCCGCGAGATCCAGGCCGGCACAAACTTCATCTCGCAGAGCGAGCTCTCGGCGCACTTCGGCCTGAGCGGTGCACCGGTCGTTGACACGCTTCGTGTGGACTGGCCCGATGGCACGTTCGTCGAGATGCCGAATGTGGCGGTGAACCAGATCGTCAGCATCGAGCCGTGCGCTGCCGATGTCAACGGCGATGCAGCGGTCACCGATAGCGACTTTTTCGCGTGGGTCACGGCGTTTACCGATGATCTGCCGGGCTGTGACCAGAACAGCGATCGCGCCTGCGACGACAGCGATTTCTTCGCTTGGGTCACGGCCTTTACCACCGGCGGCTGCTGAGCAGCGGCGAGCAGTCCAGCAGCTCTACGGTGTGAGCTGAGGTTGATCCGCACGACATCCCGCGCCGTCACAGGGGGCTCTGACCCCTTGTGACGGCGTTTTGCGTTCCCGGGGCTGTGATGCGTCGGACGAATGCCTGGTAGGCCGGGTCGAGGGTCATCGGATCGGTGCCGAAATAGGGCGCGAACGGATCGGATCTGCGTCCCAGGCGTCTGGTACCGCTTGTGCCGGCGGCGGTGTCTCGGAGCAGGCGTTGCAGGCCTGCGCGATGTGTACCGCCGTCACCCTCGTGCAGGAAGTGGACGAGCGCCCAGACCTGCGCGTACCAGACCAGAGCCGCGTCCTGATCAGTGGCGATGAGCGATTGCGGCGAGCTGCGGACCAGCTCATCGAGCGGCATCAGCCGTCCCGCCGCCTCGGCCGCGCGGAGTGTGCGGAAGCGTTCCAGGTTCGCCCATGGGAGGAACACCGCCAGCTCCGGTCTCCGATCATCCCATCGGAACCCCTCCATGTACGTCGCGATGCCTTCCTCGAGGTAGATCGGCAGCCTCCCTCGGAACGCGAGCTGCGTGTACTGGTGCCACCCTTCGTGGGCCGCGAGGTTCAAGGTGTCGTTAAGCGAGCCCAGGTCGCGATAGACGCCCCGACCCGCGGCGGCGAACCCGCCTCGCTGAATGCGAAGGTAGAGCTCGGCGCGGTCGCGCATCAGCGTCCGCGTGAGCGTCGCCCACTGAGGACGGGTGGCCATGACATAGGTATCAAGCTTGGTCGGCGGTTCTGGCAGCCGCGGCCCATTCCCGGTCAGCGATGTCTGGTAGTGATCCAACGCGGCTTCAAGGAACGCGGGAAGCCGCTCGACGAGGATCGGTCTGCTTGAGGTTGTGAACACGCGGTAGCGTCTGGTTCGCAGCACGGTGCCGTCTGCGTCGCCGAAGCCCCAAGGCTCAACGCTGAGCACGGCCGACGGCGCAACAAGCGATGGAGAAGGCCGCGACCGCTGGAGAGGCGGAGAGCCGGTGTCTGCAGCGCACCCTGCGAAGGCGGCTGCGATGCAGGCGATCGGGACGGCGCGTTTCACGCGAGCTCGCCGAGCCGCTGCGCCGCTTGATCGCGGTCGGCCGCCTTCTGGTCCCGCTGGGCCCGAGTCTCGTCCACAAGGTGCTTGGGCGCTTTCTCGGTATACCCCGGGTTCGTGAGGCGTTTGTCGAGCGCTGCGATCGACCTGTCAAGATCTTCGATCAGTTTCGTCAGGCGTTCACGCTCCGCGCCCGCATCAATCGCATCGGCGAGATTCGAGAGACGCTGCTCAGCGCCCTCGAACACGAACGCGACAGAGTCGCTTTCGGGTGGCGCGGTCGTGATGGTGTCGAGCCCGGCCAGCGCTTCGGTCACCTGCCCGACGCCCGAGATCTTGGCCGCCATCTCCGCGTCAACGTGCAGCGTGATCTTCCGCTTCGGCGGCACCTGATGCTGCGCGCGGACCTGGCGGATCGCCTCGATAAACCGCTGCTGACGCCCGACCGATTCCAATACGAACGGATCAGCCAGCGACGCCTCGACCCTCGGCCAGCCGGTCGTCGCGCACAGATCATCGTCCGAGCACGTCGGCAGGTCGAGGCACTCGACAGTACCCAGACGCCGACCGGCGAGCTGCTCGTACAGCACTTCGGTGATGAACGGCGCGACCGGGTGCAGCAGACGCACGATCGCTTCGAGGACCTGTTGGAGCACCACCCGCTGCGAGGGGCTGGTCTTGATCGTCGGCTTGATGCCCTCGAGGTACCAGTCGCAGAAGTCCTTCCAGAGCAGCTCGTAGAGCGTCCCGCCGATCACGGAGAACTCGTAGCGTTCGAGCGCGGCGTCGATGCGTTCGATCGCCTGCGCGAGCCGGCCGAGCATCCAGCGGTCGATCGGTTCGAGATCGCCGGGCTTGACCGTCTCCGGCTCGCCGCCCTTGTGCTCGTCGAGCATCATGCAGGCGAACTTGGCCGCGTTGAACAGCTTGGTGCAGAAGTTTCGGCCCTTGTCGAACTTCGGGCTCGTGTTCTTGCCGGTCTCCGGGTCGGCCTCGACGGGCATGCGGACGTCCTGCGTCTGCGTCGTCATCTCGCAGAGCGTGAACCGCATCGCGTCGGCGCCGTGGGAGTGGATGATGTCCAGCGGGTCCACGCCGTTGCCCAGCGACTTGGACATCTTGCGTCCCTCGCCGTCCTGGATCATGGCGTGGATGAAGACGTCGCGGAACGGGAGCTGGCCGTCCGAACTGTTCTGGCCATCGTCGCCAAGCAGATACCGGTTGAACATCACCATCCGCGAGACCCACAGGGTGATGATCTCCCGCGCGGTGCACAGCACGCTGCTCGGGTTGAACGCGCCGAGCATCGCAGGAAAGTCCGCGATGCCCGTCTCGCCCGCAGCCGCGTCGCCGTCGGGCCAGCCGAGCGTCGAGAGCGGCCAGAGCGCGCTGGAGAACCACGTGTCGAGGACGTCGGGGTCGCGTTCAAATCCGGTGGCTTCGAACTGAGCCATCTCGTCATCGGAGAGTGCGCAGACGAAGATGTCATACTCACCCCCGGTGTCGCCGACCGGTGGCATGAGATCAGTTTTGGGATCGACTTCTGTACCGTCGGATACACGGGTGATCCTGACGGCTGCCGAGGGCCATCCACCATCGATGATGTCATCAAGGCCGGCCTTGCCCGCAAGTTCATCTGCCCAGGTTTTGTCAGTCAGTGTCACACGCTTGCGCCATACCGGAATCCGGTGCCCCCACCAGAGCTGACGGCTGATGCACCAGTCGCGCAGGTTGTCGTGCCAGGTCTCGAAGGTCTTGGCGTAGCGGGCGGGGTGGAACGTGAGCCCGCCGTCGTGCGGGTTGTCGGGGGACGCGGGCGACGTGTCGCTCGTCCGTTGTTGTTGCGCCATCGCGCGCAGCGCCGAGCCCTTCAGGCGGTCGTCGGTCACGCGGACGTACCACTGGTCGCTCAGGTAGGGCTCGATCGCCGCGTGCGAGCGGTAGCTGTGACCCACGGCATGCGTATACGGCTTCTTGTCCGCCAAGAGGCCCGCGTCCTTGAAACGCCGCTCGACTTCCTGCCTCGCATCTTCACGCGAGAGGCCCAGGGCCCAGCCGGCGTCGCCGACGTCCTCCCAGCCGTGCGCATCGGAGATGCTGGCATCGGGCGCCATGACGTTGATCTGAGGCAGGTCGTGACGCAGCCCGATGTCGTAGTCGTTCGTGTCGTGCGCCGGCGTCACCTTGAGGAAACCCGACGCGAACTTCGCCTTGCTGTCGTCCGACTCGGCGTCCGGCATGACCACGTAGTCGTCGCCGATGATCGGGATCACCCGGCCCACGAACGGCAGCATGATCTTCTTGCCGATCAGATGCTTCCGCGCCGGATCGCTCGGGTTCACCGCGACGGCGGTATCGCCGAAGTACGTCTCGGGCCGGGTCGTTGCGACGGTAACAAACTCGCCGGTTTCCGCTCCCGAGTCGTCCACGATCGGGTAGTTCATGTACCAGAAATGCGATTCGACGTCGTGCGATTCGACCTCATCGTCGGCCAGCGCGGTCTGTGTCACCGGGTCCCAGTTGACCAGGCGCTTGCCACGATAGATCAGTCCGTCCTTGAACAGGCGGAAGAACGCCTCGCGGACGGCCCTCGCGCAGACGCTGTCCATCGTGAAGCGCTGGCGTGGGAAGTCGCACGAGGTGCCCATCGCCTTGAGCTGGCCGGTGATGCGGGCCTCGTACTCGTCTTTCCAGTCCTGAACCCTGGCGATGAACTGCGACCGCCCGTCGCCGCCCTGGGCCTCGGTCTTCTTGTAATCCGCGAGCGCTGGCTTGCCCTCGGCCTTGAGCCGCTTGTCGACGACCGACTGTGTTGCGATCCCGGCGTGGTCGGTGCCTGGCATCCAGAGCGTCTCGAAGCCCTTCATCCTGTGGGCCCTTACGAGGATGTCCTGGATTGTGTTGTTCAGCGCGTGGCCGAGGTGCAGAGCGCCGGTGACGTTCGGAGGGGGGATCAGGATGCAGAAAGGCTCTGCCGAGCCGCTGGCGACGCGGGCTGGGTCGGCGTGGAAGGCGCGAGCAGCGTGCCACTTCTCGCTAACAGCCGGCTCGTGCTCGGCAGGCACGTATTTCTTCGGCAGCGGTGGGGGGCGGTCGTTGGGCTGGCTTGCGGAGGACATAGCAGTCTCATGGGGTGGGTGTTGTGAATCGGCTGGGCATCCTATCTGTTGCTTCCCCTGGGAGCCGATAGAGTGCATCATGACCACCAGACACGCCGCACGGACTCCATCCCGCCCCGGCAACGCACCGATCGCGGTGCTCGTGACCCTGTTGTGCCTAGGAGTGATGGCCGGTCTCGCCCTCGGGTTTTACTGGAGCCTTTCGAGCGGCGTGGAGCGGGCCCAAGCATTGGAGGCTGAATCCCGTGTCGGCGCCTCCACGATCGCCGCCGTGCTGGATGCCTCGCGATCGTTCATCGAGCAGGAAGCGTACGGCAAGGCGGAGGCCGTCCTGACCAGCGCCGTCGGCGAGCACCCCGAGGATGTCGAGCTGCGGCTTGCGCTCGCCGAGGTGCTGCTGCTCAGCGGAGAGCGGGTTGCCGAGGCCTACGCCCAGCACGAGGCAGCGCTCGCCGTCGAGCCAAATGCGCCTGAAGTCCAGTTCGCCGCCGGCTCGCTCGCGAGCACACTGGGCAGGGCCGATCGAGCCGTCGAGCACTACGGCATGGCCCGCGCCGCTGATCCCGATCAGCCCCGCTACGTCCTGTTCCTCGCCGCAGCCCAACTCAAATCGGGTGAGACCGAGGAAGCCAAGGTCAATTTCCTGCACGCGCTGCACCTGGATCCGGCCGATCCGACCGCGGCCGGCGCGCTGGCCACCATCGCGCTCGACGAGAACGAGCGTGAGCTGGCGCTCAACTACGCGAGGCGGGCACGCGAGGCTGATCCCGGTGGGCTGGCGTACGTCGTGCTTGAGGCACGCGCGCTCCAGCGGCTCGGCCGCCCGCAGGAAGCCCTGGACATGCTGCTGGCGTTACCAGACGAGCAGCTGCACGGCCACGGCGTACTGAGCGTGGTCGGCGCGTGCTTCGGCCTGCTCCGCGAGCCAGGCCGTGCCGCCGAGCTCTACGCCCAGGCCGCCGAGGCGCATCCGGGCGACAGCGAGTTGGCCTTCCAGGCCGCGCTGTGGTTCGAGCGCGCGGAGGACGCCGAACGAGCCCGGTCGTTTGCGCAGCGGGCCAGGATGCTCGGCCACGAACAGGCCGGGGCCGTGATGGAACGGCTCGCATCGCCCGAGCCTGGGGGCGGTTGATCGAGGATTCGTTCAGGCTTTGCACGAGAGCGAGGGTGTCTCGGGCACGGGCGGCATCGGGCCGTCGCCGGGGTGATCGTCGTCGCCGCCGGTGTCGGGATCGTCAGGGTCCTCTCGGTTCTCGCCGGTGTCGTCATCGTCGAAATCGGCGCGGGCCCCGGCCGCCGCCCAAGCGTCGAGGATCGCCGGCCTGCGTCGTGCGGTCTTCGGTGGGATCGCGCGGCGGAGCCTGCCCCGGAGCACCAGAAACAGGGCAACGATGCCCGCCGAGACAACGATCAGCGCCGCCAGCATGAGGGCGGCCGCGATGGGCTGGGCCAGCGAGGCCAGTTGAGCGTCCACGCACGTATCCTAACGGCTACAGTCCCGCCTATGTCTGAACACACGCTGCACTTCCAGGGACACGCGTCGGTCGCCGACGAGCTCGAGGCGCGGATCTTGACCATCCGCGACTCTCTTTGACTACGACGCGAAGCGCTCGGAGCTCGCCGCCGTTGAACAGAAGATGAGCGCCACGGACTTCTGGGACGACCAGACCGTCGCGCAGAAGGTCGTCTCGGAGATGAAGCTTCTCAAGGCGCAGACCGATCCGATCAAGGATGCCACCGAGACCCTTGAGGAGGCGCGGCTCGGGCTCGAGATGGCCAAGGAGGCCGGCGACGATGAGCTGCTCGCCGAGGCCGACCAGCAGCTGTTCGACCTTCAGAAGAAGATGGACAAGATCGAGCTCCAGTCGCTGCTCGGCGGCAAGCACGACCATCGCGACTGCTTCTTCAGCATCTCCGCGGGTGACGGCGGGACCGAGGCCAACGACTGGGCCGAGATGCTCCTGCGCATGTACCTGTACTTCTTCGAGAAGCAGGGCTGGAAGGTCGAGGAGCTCAGCAAGACGTACGGTACCGAGGTCGGCGTCGACCATGTCACGCTGCACGTGAAAGGCCCGTTTGTTTTCGGCTACCTCAACTGCGAGCGTGGCACGCACCGGCTCGCCCGCGTCAGCCCCTTCAACGCGCAGGGCAAGCGCCAGACCAGCTTCGCGACCGTCGATGTCACGCCCGAGTTCGAGGACACCGGCGACGTTGAGATCCCGGAGAAAGACCTCGACATCACCGCGTTCGCGCGGTCGTCCGGACCCGGCGGGCAGAACGTCAATAAGGTCGCCAGCGCCATCCGGCTCGTCTACAAGCCGACAGGCTTCATGGTCGTCGCGAGCAGCCACCGGGACCAGCTCCAGAACAAGCGGCAGGCGATGGCGCTGCTCACCGCGAAGCTCGAGCAGCTCGAGGAAGAGAAACGCGAGGCGGAGATCGCCGAGGCCTCGGGCGGCAAGCTTGAGCACCGCGGCTGGGGCGCCCAGATCCGCAGCTATGTCCTCTACGACAACCGCGTCAAGGATCACCGCACGAGCTACGAGATCGGGAACCCACAGAGCGTGCTCGACGGCGACCTCAGCGGCTTCATCGACGCCGAGCTGAAGCGGCGGCGGTCCGAGAAGGGGTGATGTCTCTGCTCGCGGAGCAACAGAACTTCGGGCAGGGGCTGCGTGTTTTGCTCGACATTTTGTACCCGTACCCATTGTGGTATTGGGCTCTGGTCATCTTTGGGAACGTGCCGGTGTACATCGGGCTGATGTACGCGGTGTTCTTCTCTCGTGAGAACTTCCGTGCCCACGGGAAGTTCATGCTCATGTCACGCAGCGAGCAGGCGGAGTACGGGCAGTACCACGTGCAGATTTGGGCCGTGGCGAGGATGTTCTTCTGGGTCGGGCTCTGCGTTGTTGCCGTGGTCTTGCAGCATCACTACGCATGGAAGGGGTTCTTCAACTACGAGTGATTCACGGGATCACCCCCAGGATCCAGCCTTCGGTCTGCGCGATCTCGGGTGCCCGCAGGAGCTCGGGTTGGTCCGGGTGGTCGAGCAACGCATCCCGGGTATCGACGACCTGTCGTGCATCTTTGTACCAGTGCGGCGGTGATTTCTCCGGGTACATGCTCGGGTAGATCTCGGCGATGGTGATCGCGTTGGATTGGGCGGGCTCGGGATCGAAGGGCCAGAGATGGCCCCGCGAGCCGATGGTCTGGAGCAGCTGATGGACGGCCTTGAGTCCGACGAGTGATTGCCCCCCTACGGAACCGGCTCCCGAGAGCTGCCAGGGTGATTTCGGCTTCGCTCTCGTGTGCGCGCGGATCAGTCTTTCCGCGGCACGGAGCTTGGCGACGCGGGCGTCATGAGGGCGTCGCTCGGTGAGGCCCGGGATATCGAGCGAGCGGGGGCGGCCCCAGAACGGGCCGTGCGTCCCGCCGGTCTGGCGTCTGATCTGGTCATTCAGTTCGGCGGCGGCATGGAAGCGGTTGTTGTTGCCGGACGGATCATCGGTGACGAGCGTGTCCATGAGCTCGCAGAGCTCGCGCCCAGCGGGCAGGACTGGCTTGCCTTCGATGGTGGTGGGGAAGCCGATGGCGAAGTCGAACCCGACGAGCGCACGTGCAGCATTGTGCTGGTCGAGGAGGTGCACGATGCGTTCGATGGCTTCTCGCCGGGTCGGCATGTACTCCGGATCGGCGCGCTGATCGA
>JBCCZQ010000059.1:0-19060 GCA_039187315.1 Planctomycetota bacterium
CCGCCTGCTCGGCGACCTGCTCAACCCGCTCGTGGCGCTCTCGGTCGGGCTGATCCTCTACGAGGGCGGCCTGACGCTGCGGTTCCGCGAGCTCCGGCGAGGGGCCAAGGTCGTGCGGAATCTGGTCTCGATCGGGGCGGTGGTGACGTGGGTGCTCGGTTCGCTCGGTGCGTACTTCATCCTCGGCCTGGGTGCCGAGCTGGCGCTGGTCTTTGGCGCGATCCTGACCGTCAGCGGGCCAACGGTCGTCATCCCGCTTGTTCGTCATGTCAGGCCGAAGGGCGAGGTCGGTTCGATCCTCCGCTGGGAGGGCATCGTGATCGACCCGATCGGTGCCCTGCTGGCGATCCTGTGCTTCGAGGCCGTCCGGGCCGGCCAGGGGCAGTCGGCGCTCTACGACGTGCTCGCCGGCCTATTAAACACCATTGTCATCGGTGGCGGGCTCGGCTGGCTCGCGGGTTGGCTCGTCGCGTACGGCATCCGCAACTACCTCATCCCCGACTCGCTGCACAACCAGGTCTCGATGGCAATCGCCGCCCTCGTGTTCACGCTGAGCGACCTGGTACAGAAAGAGTCCGGCCTGCTCGCGACGACCGTGATGGGCATGTACCTGGCCAACCAGCGCACCGCGAACGTCGAGCACATCCTCGAGTTCAAAGAGAACCTGACCGTCCTGCTGATCTCGATCTTGTTTGTCGTGCTCGCGGCGAGGCTCGAGCCGGGCGCCGTCGCCGACATCGCGCTTCCGGCTGCTGGCTTCGTGCTGCTGCTGGTCCTGGTCGTGCGTCCCCTGGGGGTGGCGCTCTCGACGATCGGCTCGCGGCTGCATTGGCGGGAGCGTGCCTTTCTGGCGTGCGTCTGTCCTCGCGGGATCGTGGCGGCGGCGATCGCGCCGGTGCTCGCCAATGACCTGCTGCCAACCTATCCCGATGCGGGTGTGATGGTGCCCCTGATGTTCGCTGTGATCATCGGGACCGTGATCGTCTACGGGCTTGCGGCGGCCCCCGCGGCCCGGCTGCTCGGGCTCGCCGATGCCAACGCTCAGGGCGTTCTGTTCGTCGGTGGCCAGCCGTGGGTCCGCGCAGTGGCGGCGACGCTCAAGGAACGCGGTATCCAGGCGATGGTGGTCGACAACAACTACCACAACACCGCCGCCGCATGGATGGAGGGCGTGCCCGCGTATCACGGCAGCGTGCTGACAGACTCGGCGATCGATGACCTGGAGCTGACCGGGATCGGCCGCCTGATTGCCGCGACGCCGAACGACCAGGTCAACACCCTTGCCTGCCGCCGGTTCGCGCGCCTGTATGGCCGTGTCGGCGTCTACCAGCTCCCTCCGCGGAGCATCGCCAAGGGACACCGCGACGCCGGCTCGCCGAGCGAGGAACTGGGCGGGCGCGTGCTCGGCGGCCCCGAGCTCACGTACGCGCGGCTCGCGGCGCTCTGGGGCAAGGGCGGGGGCGTGGTCAGCGTCGCCCTCTCGAGCGCGTACACGATCGAGGCATTCCTCGCGGATCACGGCGATGACGCGATCCCGCTGTTCGTGCTGACCGAATCGGGCAAGCTCACCGTGCTGGCTCCAGGCCAAGCCCCGCCTCCGCCCGCCCGCACGACGCTGATCTGCCTGGTCGCCCGAGCCGAGTTCGTCCGCGCGGCCGAGGACGCTCGCCGGATGCTCCAGGTCGAAGAAGTGCTGCCCGAGACCGTCAACGGCAACGGCTGACGGACGTCGGCTGGGAGGCTCGGTACGATCCGGCGATGAACAGGCCGCAACTGACAGGGAGCCACCGATGAGCGAGAGCGGGCAGCTTGACGACATGACGCCCGAGCAGGCATCGCAAGCGGCCGAGCGGTTCCGCGCGGACTTCAAGGCCGTGCGCGAGCAGATCGCCCGCGCGGTCGTCGGCAACCAGTCGATCGTCGATGGCGTGCTCGTCTGCTTGTTCAGCGGCGGTCACGTGTTGCTCGAGGGTGTGCCGGGCATCGGCAAGACGCTGCTGGTCCGCACGCTGGCGCAGGCCGTGGGTCTGGACTTCAGCCGGATCCAGTTCACACCGGATCTGATGCCCGCCGACATCACCGGCACGACGGTTGTCTCCGAGATCGAGCAGCCCGGCGGCGGGGTCAAGCGCGAGTTCACCTTCCGCAAGGGCCCGGTGTTCGCTCAGATCCTGCTCGCAGACGAGATCAACCGCGCCACACCGAAGACGCAGGCCGCGATGCTCGAATCCATGCAGGAGGGCAGCGTGACCGTCGGTAACGACACGCTCGAACTGCCCCGGCCATTTTTCGTGCTCGCGACGCAGAACCCGATCGAGCAGGAGGGCACGTACCCGCTTCCAGAAGCGCAGCTCGACCGCTTCTTCTTTAAGCTTGTCGTGGGTTATTCGTCGCGAGAGGAGATGTCGGAGATCCTCAACCGGACGACACGCAACGAGACGCCGACCGTCGAGCGCGTCGTATCCGCGGATCGGATCCTCAATCACCGGGCGCTGGTCCGTCGGGTCGCGATCGCGCCGGCGGTGCAGGACTACGCCGTGCGGATGGTCCTCGCGACGCACCCCGGCGGGGAGTTCGCCACGCCGATGGTCGGCAAGTACGTCGGTGTGGGCGCCTCGCCTCGGGCGGCTCAGGCGCTGGTCCTCGCGGCCAAGTGTCGGGCGCTCGTCGCGGGTAGGCCGCACGCGAGCACCGAGGACATCCAGAAGATCGCAAAGCCGGCGCTGCGTCACCGCGTGCTGACGAATTTTGAGGCCGACGCCGAGGCCGTCACGCAGGATCAGATCATCGACAACATTGTGCAGACACTCCCCACGGGCGCCGCGGCAACGGCGGAGGCGTGATGAACTATGCGCTGAGCCGACTTGCCTGCTGCGGGCTCGTGCTCGTAGCGTTCGGGTGTTCAACCGCGTCGGAGAAGACGCCGCGGCAGGGCCCGTTCCTGACGGCGCCGCCCGATGTCAGCGATCCGCGTTTTGGTGTCTTCGTCCCGCAGCGCATCGACGCGGTCCTGGGCGAGCAGATCGTCATCCCCCTCGAGCTCGCCGGCGGGTTCCGCCCCGAGGACGTCGGGCCGTTCAGACTTGACGACGGCAGGACGCTCCCGACGCGTCTCGTGTGGATCGGGCCCGAGCAGAGAGATCCAGATCGACCCACGTGGCTGCCAAGCGATGGGCTCTGGCGGAGCGTACCGTGGTCAAGAAGCCCCGAGTCCGAGGGACTGGCGTCCTGGGAACTCGCGGCCGTCATCGATCCGCCGATCGATGCAGTGGGTCAGGGCGTGTGGATCGCCGGCCGGCGCTGGCCGCTGAACTGGCTGCCGGATCCGTTTGAGCTGGCTCGACGGGTCCCCGCCGAGGCGTGGTCCAGCCCGGTGCCCGCGTCGATCCGGACGGCCAGGCCTGTCAGAGTCATGCTCGAGCCCGCGAAGCGCAGCCCCTGGCGTCGCTGGCGCGCCACGCTGTTCGAGCGGGGACTCGAGGCGGCCGATCGCCCCAGGCTTGTCGACGCCGAGGGCCGCGTGCAACGCCTCGAGCCGGCTGCGCCCGGCCGGACCGTCTTCGCCGATCCGGTCATCGATGCTCTTGCGCGGCTGGATGAGTCGCGCTGGCAGATCGCGCTCGCGCGGCTGTACCAGGCCGACCCCGAGATCAACCTCGCCGTCCGGCGCAGGCTCGCGACGTACGCCGACTTCGGCGCCGGCGCGATCGCGCCGACGTGGCCTCTCGAGGCAGAAGGCATCCGCAGGCTCCAGCTCGACCTGCTCGACCAGACGCTGACCCCCCGAGAGCGCGGCCGACGCGCCACGCTCTGGCTCGAAGAGCAGCCCGACGGCCTTGCCTGGCTCCAGAGCGATGCGGGCCTGAAGACCGCCGGCGGCGATCCCATCGCGAGTGTCGGGCTGGCGAACCTGCGATGGGCGTCATCGATCGCCTCCGTCGAGCCGTTCGCCGGTGGCGGCGATCCGGATCTGGAGACCATCCCGCCGCTGACTGCGCGAACGCTGACCTCGCAGAGCCGACCGTCCGGGGCGACGCGTGCCGCGGTCGTGGCGGCCATCGGTGATCATCAACGCGCGATCCTATCTGATCGTGCCGACCTGCACGCCAGGCCCCCCGGCCTGCGGATCCAGAGCCTCGCTTTCGACTGGACGCTCACGCGGCTGATCGCGCATCAAAGCCGCAACGTCGTATCGGTCGATCCCTCGACCAAGCTGCTGTTGTACCAGGATCATCTGGGGCGCTGGGTGCTCTACGGTGAGCTGCAGATGCCCCAGGCCGAGGACACGATCGACAACGAGCGGCTGACCGTCGCGTTCGGCCCGATCGGCTCCGGGGTCGCGCTACGCGTGGTCGTTCTCCCCTCGGGAGAGCAGCGACTGGAAGCCGAGACCGAGGCAGCGGCCATCGACGGGCTCGACGTGCCCGAACTCGATGTCGAGACAGGCGTCTACCCGGGCGGCTGGTACGTCCGTCTGGTCGTGCCGCGCGGTGTCATCGAGCAGGGGCGGCTTCTCAGGCTCGGGCTCAGCCGATCGCACGCGTCGGGCGCGCGTTCGGCGTGGCCGCGCGCCATGCTTCCCTGGCAGACGACGCTCGGCCGCGCCGGCATCGACCTGGCCCGCTGGGACGACAGCGCACGCTGACGCTCGGCTTCAACGCCAAGCCGGTTCGAACCGCGGGTCCAGCGCCGCGAGCATCATGCGGTGAACGTCCGTGTTGTCGATCAGCGCCGGCAGGCGCTCGCTGCCCGGTCCGTAGGCGGTGAGCTCGACCGCGTCGGCCGTGTGGTTCGGGCTCAGGAACGCAACGCCGGTGTGGTTGGCCAGGATCGAGCCCAGCGCCGGCCCACGCCCGTTGGCGATGTTGAACGCGTTGATCGGCGCCCGCTCGATCCATGACCGGCCGAGCAGACCCTGCTCATCGTCCGTAAGCGTGACACCGGTTGCTTCGGCGATCGATGCTACGAGGCCCTCAAGCCCGTCGCCGCGCCGCGCAGCCTCTTGCACGATCCACTCGAAGCTCCGGGTGCCGCGGGCGAGCGCTTCGAGGCTCTCGACACCACGCCGGCCGTAGTACGTCAGCCCAGGGTTCGCGTTGGCGTGGTCGGTTGTAACGATGACCAGCGTGTCGTTGCGGTCGCGGGTCCACGCCTCGACAACCGCGATGGTGTCGTCGAACTCGATCTGATCCGCGACGAGCCCGATCCCGTCGTTCTCGTGCGCCGCGTGGTCGACACGTCCCGCCTCGACCTGGAGCACGAAGCCCTCGGTGGAACGCTCGAGGCGGTCGAGCGCCGCACGCGTCATGGCTTGCAGCGAGGGCGTCGTGCTCGGGCGGTCGCAGGCGAACGGCATGTGGTCGTCGGCGAAGAGCCCGAGCAGCCGGCCGCGACCGCCGGACGCCTGCGTGAGCTCATCGGACGAGCGGACGACGGTGATGTCTGTCTCGTCGTTCACGAGTGCTGGTGGGAAGTGCTTGGCGCCGCCACCAAGCATGATGTCGACGCCCCGCTCGAGCATCTGCGTCGCGATCGCGCCCTCAAGGACGCGGTGGGGCACGGTCGCGATGAACGACGCGGGCGTGGCGTGCGTCAGCCGGGTCGTCGTGACAAGCCCGGTTGCCTTGCCGATCGACTTGGCCGTGGCGAGGATCGGCTCCGGCGTCGCGCCGTCGGGGGTGACGTTGATCGAACGGTTGTTGACCTTGACGCCGATGCCCCACGCGGAACCGGCCGCGGCCGAATCGGTCACCCAGCCGTCGGCCGAGCGCGTCTCGCACATCGCCCGCCGGACATCCTGTCGTTCCCAGAGCCGGTACCAATGGGAAGGACCGAGGCCGCGGATGTCCCGCACGAGGTGTGCGAGCGTGAGTGTCCCCGTGCTCATGCCGTCGGACACCAGCACGATGACGTTCCTCGCGATCCCGCGGCCGGGTTTGGCTGTCGGGGGTTCTGGCTGACCGAAGGCCATGCCCGCCGGGCCAACCAGCAGGCCTCCCGCGCCGAGTTGGAGCGCCCGTCGGCGGTCGATTCGCATCCGATCCATCGCTCCGCCCTCCGTGACCGGCTGGTTTATCGTCCGCCGAGCTTGCTGGCGTACAGCAGCCACTCGAGCACCATAAGCAGCCCGGCGGCGAGCACGAACCACGCCCAGACTTCCCGCCACGACCCGCCGCCCGAGCCGGCGAGCACCGGCACCGAGCCCACCGAGACCCGTTCACGCACCCGTAGGGACGACTCGGCACCGTTGAGCAGGTTTACCGCCACTCGCGGCTGGCCCGCTGGGGCAGCGTACACCCCGACACGTTCCGGCGGCGCAAAGACCACGTCAACCATGCCATCGACGGGCTCGCCAAGAGCGCGGCCGCTGATCTCGACCGGTCCACGAAGCTCCATCGGGCTGGTTCCCGGCAGTTCCAGTTCGATCGTGGAGGCCGTCGTTCCGCTCCGGCCTGCCGATGCACCGCGAGAGCCGGTCAGCACCTCGAACGCCTGCGCGACGAACAGCGGGAAGCTCGGCCGGAGCGCCCAGGTCGACTGCGCCGGCTCGAACGCTAGGCCGATCCGCGGGTGCCTGCCGTCCTGGATGTGCACGATCACCGGCCCGAGCCGGCCGCGCGCCAGCGTGCGCGCGTCGGGCGTTGCTGCATCGTCAAACCACGCCGGCACGGCCACGCGCACCGCGTCGAGCGCCAGCCCCCGCGTGACCGGATCCGACCGCGACCAGTTCACGATCTCGTCGCGATCGACCGTCTGGCCGTTCCGGGACGCGACGACGGGCAGCTCACCGATCGGGACCCCGAACGACAGCGTCGGCCTTGGGACCGCTGCACCGGGCGCCACCCGGTCCAGAACCACCGCCTCGACGCCGCGCAGCCCGTCAGACTCCGCGAGCCGCTGCGCGAGCATGGCCGGACCGATCCGGCGGAGGCGCTCGCCTGCGATGGCTTCGAGGATGTCGCCGACGATCCAGCCGACCGGGTCCTCACCGTCGGGCGAGACCAGCAGCACTTCGCCCGGCGGCTCGCGTGCAAGGATCACCCGCGCCGAGTCGTCGGACGCAAGCGCGTCTTCCGTCTCGAGCCGGAACTCGAGCAGCGACGCGTCGCCCGGGGTGAGCAGGATGGTCTCGGTCGCCGAGCCCGGCCCGGTGTCGTCCGCCGCGGGAAGCGTCACGGCTCGCCGGTCCACCGTCGTTCCGTCCAGCAGCGTCGCCAGCGGTACCGATCGGCTCGAGCCTGCTGCGTTCTGGATGCGCAGGAACGCCTGGACCGCCGCGGGGTCGTTCGCGTCCCGCCTGACCGAGAAGGCGACGATGCCAGCATTGTCCGCGAGCGTGCCCGCCTCGGGACCGACCCGTTCGAGCCGGAGCGTGCCGCCCTCAAGCGGCTCCGGCACATCGTCGAACCCGCCATCGGACACGAGGATGACCGTGGCCGCGGCCGATCGGTCCTCGTCTTCGGCCTTGGAACCCAGCAGGGCCGAGGCGAGCTCGATCGCGGGAAGCAGGCGGCCGGGCTGGTCGGTCGGCTCGATGGCCGCGAGCGCTCGGCGGGCCCGCCTGTGGTCGGTGGACATCGTGGTGAGCGTCTCGGCGTCGGCCGCGAAGACACCGACCTGCACCGCGGCGCTGCCGGGCAGACCGTCGAGGATGGTTCGAGCGCGTGCGACCGCCTCTCCGAACCGTGTGGCGCCGGCCTCTCCGTTGGCGGCGCGCATCGAGGCCGACGCGTCGATCAGCAGCAGGACTCGTTCGCTCGAAGCGCCCACGCCCGGGACCGCCGGACGCCCGAGCGCGAGCGAGAGACTCGCGATCGCCAGCAGCTGCACGAAGAAGAGCAGCGGAGTTCGCAGTCGGCGGAACGGCTCGTTCGCGTGCAGGTCCTCGGCCGCCTGTTCCCACAGCATCGTCGAGCTGACACGCAGCCGCTTGCGGCGCAGCTTGAGCATGTACAGCACAAGCAGCACCGGCAGCGCGACCGCGGCCGCGATCGCTGCCGAGAGCGGTGCCAGCAGCGTCATGGGCGGAACCCCTGGCCGATGATGAACATCTCGCGCGAGACCCCGCGCGTCGCCTTGGGCTTGAGGCCCTTGGCAGCGCGGAACCGTTCGCGAGTCTCCGACAGCACCGCGGCGTACTCCCCGCCTTCGAGGATCTTCATCGCCAGCGATCCCCCTGTCTTGAGGCACGAGGACGCGACGTCGAGCACCGCTCGGCACAGACGGGCCGAGACGAGGTCATCGCCGTGCCCCGAGGTGTTGGGAGCCATATCGGAAAGGACCACATCGAAGCCGTCTGGCGCATTTTCCAGGAAGGCTTGGGCCGGCGTGCGTTCGATATCGCCCTCGATCGCAACGCATGTCAGCCCCGGGGGCAGCCGCACGGGCTTGAGGTCGATCCCAACGAGCGTGCCCGCTGGGCCGATGATCTCGTGCGCCACCTGGAGCCAGGAGCCGGGGGCGCAGCCGAGGTCGAGCACCGCACTACCCTGCTTGATCAGCCCGAACCGTTGCTGGATTTCCAGCAGCTTGTACGCCGACCGTGCGACGTATCCGGCGTCTTTCGCCCTGCGGAAATACTCATCATGCTGCACGCGGCGGGCCATAGCGGACGAGTCTAGTGCCCATCAGCCACGCGCCCCGCAGCTGCGCTTCAGAGCGGATCGTCGCCCGTCGTGCCCGCAGCATCTCCCGCGACGGGGACGACTGGAATCTGCACTTCCCACCACTTGTTCGCGTCGGGAACATACGGCCCGCTGTACCCGAGCACCCGTATCTCACCGGCGGGCTCCCACCGGCCGTCTTCTGAGAGGAAGCCTCTGAGCTCGTCGGCCATCGCGGATGCCGAGCCGGCATCGGACACGCCCTGCACCCCGAGTGAGACCACGGTTACAGGCAGCGTATCGAGCACCATGACCGCGCCCGTCTCCCCGGTCGGACCGTCCTCAGGTGTGTGGTACAAGAAGGCCATCGTCCAGCCCGGCTTGGCGGCGTCGTCCTCGCCCTGCTCGACGCGCATCTCGACGGGCGCGGTCATGGCGATGCCCGAGCTCTGGATGTGCCGGAACAGCGGCATGAAGCCCGCTCTGCCGGAACGGTTGAGCGACCCCTCACCAGAGACTTCGGCCTGACGCACGCTCGGGTAGCGTTTGATCTCGATCGCACCGGGCGGCGTCGGACGTGGGTACCCCACCGGCAGCTTCGTATCCGTGAACACGCCACCGGCGCGGTAGAGAGGGCCTTCGGGCCCGGGACGGCTCTGGACATCCTCACCGTCCGGCTCGCGGAGGCGCTCGATCCGATCGGCGGGCGTTGCGGTCTTCGCAGACGCCGTATCTTGCGGTGTGTCGGCCTGTGCTCGTGCAGCGCCGCTCATGGCGGGAAGCGTGAGGGCGGCGGCCGCGAGGGTCATGAATGTGTGGCGCATAGCGGGCTCCTTTTACGGTGCCCGCGTTTTCGGCGTCACACTTGCGCCGGATGCTTGTGCGCGATTTAGTGGGGGACTTCCTTCACCGCGTTGCGGTTCCAGCTCGGTATGCGCACCGTGATCGGGCCCTCGCCTTCGATCGTGCATTGGCAGCTGAGCCGGCTGTTCCGCTGCAGGCCGGGGGCCTCTTCGACCCGGTCGTCCTCGGCCTCGGTCGCCTCGGACAGCTCGCCCTCGCCACCCTCGACGTAGACATGGCACGTGGAGCACGCACAGACGGCCCCGCAGGCATGCTCGATGTTCACCCCGTTCTCCACCGCCACCTCGAGCAAGTGCTCACCCTTGGCGGCCATGAAGGTGTGCTCGACGGCGGTCGGGTCGTCGCCGGTGAAGTGATCATCATCGATCAGCGATTCGGGATCTTCGACGATGTAGGTGACCTTGACGGTCTTCGGGCCGTGGTCGTGATCGGAGTGTCGCAGGTGCATCGAGCCCTCGCTTTCGTATCTTGTGTCGGCTTCGTCGGACGGCTGTGTCCGGAGGCACCGCACGCCCGATTCAAGGCCGACCGGACCCCGCCGTCGAGCCGGGCTGGAGAGGGAGAAAACCCCTGTCTTTGGCAGTTTTCAGCCCCGTTCGCCGATCCTCCGCTAGTGTTGCCCCTGATGAGCGAACCCACCGAGCTCGCCGAGCCCTCGCCGCCCTCGGGCGAGCCCGAGGGCACACGCCCGCCCGCCGGGACGGACCCGGCGCCGCGGACAAGCATCGTCGCCCCAGCACACAATGAGGCTGAGAGCATCGCCAAGCTGATCGAAGAGGTCGGCGTGGCCGTCGGCACGCTCGAGGGTCTCGGCCGTGCCGAGTTCATCATCGTTGACGACGCCTCGACCGACGGGACAGCCTCGATCGTGCGCGCACACATGGCCGATCGTCCGTGGCTGCGTCTGGTTGAGCTGGGCAGGCCTGCAACCGGCGGTGGGAACGGCCAGTCCGCGGCCTTCCAAGCGGGCTTCGAGGCGGCACACGGCGAACTCGTCGCCTCGCTCGATGCTGACCTGCAGAACGACCCGGCCGACATCCCAAGGCTGGTCGAAGCGCTCGACCGTACGGGCGCTGATTTCGTGCAGGGGGACCGATCGGCCGCGCGGCGGCAGGGCGACGCATGGATCCGAAGGGTCAGCTCCCAGATCGGGCGGGCCTTTCGTCGGGCGATCCTTGCCGACACGATCCGCGACACCGGCTGCTCGCTCCGGGTGCTGCGCCGGGAGATTGCGCAGCGGCTGCCGCTCGAGTTCCGGGGCATGCACAGGTTCATCCCTGTGACGGCGCGGCAGCTCGGCTACACGGTCGTGGAGATGCCCGTGGCCCACCGCGCCCGGTATGCCGGCACGCCCAAGTACGGCGCTGGCGTGCTGACGAGGGCGGTGCCCGGGCTGGTCGACTGTTTCGCGGTCCGGTGGATGCGCAGCCGTCGCCGGCGACCGGGCGTGCTCGGGATCGACGCGGAGCGGCCGGGAGACGATCGGTGAAGCCGGGCCCGATCCTGGCGATGGTGGGCCTGTTGGTGGCGGGCATGGCGCTGGTGCTCCAGCCGACGCTGACACGGAGCCCGTCGGACGTGACGATCCGGATCGGTCAAACCGAGATCCGGGCCTTGAACGCTCAGCAGGGCTACCGCATCGTCGCGCCGGAACGACTCGCGACCGAAGCGCCCATCTCGGCGGAGCAGCTGCGACAGACCATCGACGCCGAACTGGCCGGATGGCAGGCCCGCCCGTTCCTGGAACGGACGCTCCTGGGGTTCCTGAACGTCTCCGGCTGGTCCAATCTGGTCTGGATCGGGGTCGGGCTGGGCGGCCAGGCGGCGTTTTTCGGCCGGATGTTCATCCAGTGGGTCGTCAGCGAGAAGCGTCGGCAGAGCCAGGTTCCGGAGCTGTTCTGGTGGCTGAGCTTCCTCGGCGGAGTCTGCTTGTTCACGTATTTCGTCTGGCGTGTCGATGTCATCGGTGTACTGGGCCAGTCGACCGGCGTGGTGATCTATGCCCGGAACTTGCGGCTGATCCAGAAGCAGAAGCGCCGCGACCGACGGGCGGCCAACGCGCAGCCCGAGGGCGATGGACCGCTCGGGCGAAAGGAGGCGACCGATGCCGGTGCTGCTTGACGGACAACCGCTCGATGTCGCGTCACCGGGCCTCGCGGGCGTGCTCGACGCCGGACGCGCCAGGGCCGAGGCCAGCGGCAGGGTGATCGTGGAGGTGGTCATCGACGGCGAACCGGCCGGCGCGGACCTGCTCGACAATCCCACCGACGAGGCCGTCGACGGGGCGGACATCCGGCTAGCCAGTGCCGATCCTGTGACGCTGGTGGCGTCGGCACTGTCCGATGCGGCCGATGCGCTCGAGGCCGCCGGGCCGGGCCACGCGGAGATCGCCGCGAATTTCCAGGCCGGCGAGCAGCAGGCAGCGCTCGCGGCCCTCGGCGAGACCCTGCACCTCTGGCAGGTCGCGCAGGACGTGTTTGCACAGGGCTGGACGCTGCTCGGTCGCGACCCGCTCCGGCTCCCGATGCCCGCGGACTCGGGCTACGACGACGCGGAGGCGATGATCCATGGGCTTGTCACGCAGCTGCACGAGATCCGCCGCGCGCTGGGTGATTCGGACTTCACGGCCGTCGCGGATGTTGTCGGCTACGAGCTCGAGCCGATGGCGGCCCGTTGGGCGCGTGTCCTGCGGTCCGCAGCAGAGGCCGCGCGGTCTCAGGACGGTGGCCCGGGCCCAGAGAGTGCCGCGTCATGAACGCGCCCCCTGCACCGGAGGCCCGTGGCGTTCCAGAACGCATCGATGCCCTGATGGACCGCGCGAGCCATCGGCTGATCGAGACCGATTACTTCGAGACCGTCGAGTTCTGTGAACGATCCCTCAGGCTCGCGGTCGAGGCCGCGGACTGGGAGAGATTCGCAAGGATCCTGCTGCCGCTGCAGGAAGCCCGACGCCAGATCCGTCTTGAGGCGGTGTCCGAGGCGTCTGGATCGGCCTGCCCCGTGCGGCTGGTCGACACGCCGACGCAGTGCAGGGCGGAGCCGCGTGCCGGGTGCGTGCTGTTCGCGCCGCCCCTGATCGCCGCGGATGCGCGAGCGTTCCGTCTGCGTGCGCAGCGGGCGCATGTACCCGTGCTAGTGCTGACGCGTGAGCCGATGACCCGCGAGGGACAGTGGCCTATCGCAGCGGTTTCGGCGCGGACCGTCCGGGTCAGGCTCGACCCGCCGCGGGGCGTGTCCGCGGCCGAAGGCACCGCGACAGGCGACCGGTCGGAGGGTGTCGTGCCTCTGGCGTGGTTCGAGGGCGCGGCCGAGGCTCTTGGCGATGCCGGCATCGCCGGCGTGGACCGCGGGTTGCACCCTGTGCATCGGATCGAGGCGCTGCTGGAATGTCTGGACGCGCTGCCGGATCACGAGAAGCTGCACCAGCGCCTGGCTGACGCGGCCCGCGAGGCCTCGCGCGTCCCGCCGCCTGCGGCGCGCAGGCGCTTCGAGGACGATCACCCGTTTTCGTTCTGACGTTTGGACGCGATCGGTTCCGGCTCGCGCTCAGTTCCAGCTCAGGCCCTTCGGCCACTCCTCGGCACCCTGGCGTTCTGCGAGGCGGATGAGCTTGGCCAGGCCACCGAGTTCGTTGCGGAGCCGGTCGGCGCGTCTGGTGACATCGGGCTCGTCGAGCAGCGCGTAGCGGGCCTCGGTGTCCTGCACGAGCGTGAACGAGACGATCTCGAGCACGGTGCTCGTCGGGATCTCTGCGTTCTGGACGTACTCGAGCAGATCTTCGGCCATGCGCAGCTGCGACAGCGAGCCCGACTCGAGCTCCTCAACGACCCATTCTCGCGCGGGCTTGAGCTCGAGGTCATCGGGCGGCGGCATCTCCGCAGGCTCCAGGACGGCCTGGAGATACAGCCGGTCGTCCACGGGAGGCTGGATTTCGTTCAGCCTTGCGCGGCAGACGCCCTGCACGAGGACGTTGAAGCGCCCGTCGGGCAGGCGTTCGTGGTGCATGATCTGTGTCACGCAGACCGTGGGCCTGAGCTCACGCTCGTGTTCCGGGCCAGGGCCGGGTCGCCAGACAGCCAGACCGATCTGCCCGGCGTTGTCGAGAGATCGCTCGATCATCTGGCGGTACCGCGCCTCGAAGATATGCAGCGGCACGATCTGCTGGGGCAGGACCACCAGTTCGTCGAAGGGAAACAACGGCATCGGCGCCCCGAACCGTACGCGGACATCGATCTCGTCGGGTGAGCCTGACATAGACAAGTGTAGATGGGTTGGCCTCGATGGCTCCGCTCAGCCGCCGTTGGCGTGCTCGGCCAGCGGATCTGGTCGATAGAGCTTGGTGTCTAGAGCCCACTGTTTCTGCGTGAAGTTGCCGCCGAGTTCGGCGGTCTCGCGGTCGGGCCGGGCCGCGGCGAGCGCGATCTCGGTCTTGGCGTCGAGGTTGTCGAGCATGGAGACCAGGATGGCCTCGGGCGTGCCGGGGATCTTGGCCGCGCCGTACTCCGGGATGCCGTGATGGCTCAGGACAATGTGCTCGAGCACGAGCGCGGCGCCGGACGGAAGCCGCTGGCCGGTGCGGGTCATGGTCTCGTGGACCTTGTCACGGAGCATGAACGCGCCCTCGACGATGTGGCCGACAAGCTCGCCGCGGTCGGAATAGCCGAACGTGCGGTCGTAGATCAGCTCGCGCGTCTTGCCCAGGTCGTGGATGAACAGGCCGAAGAGGACGAGGTCCTGGTTTATTTTCGGGTACAGCGGGCAGACAAGCCGTGCGAGGCGCATCAGGTTGACCGTGTGCTCGAGCAGCCCTCCAAGGTACGCGTGGTGCATGCTCTTGGCCGCGGGAGCACGGCGGAACTGTTCCATCAGGAACTCGTCGGCCAAATAGGTCTCGGCGAGGGCTTTCATCGCCGGGTGCTTGAGCTCGCCGAGGTAGCCGACGACTTCGTCGAACATCGCGCCGACATCGTTCTCGGTCGAGGGCAGCAGCTCGCGGAGCTGCTCTGCCGAGGGCTCGACCGGGTCGATCGAGTGCAGAATCAGCTGGAGCTCGCCTTGGTAGGGCTGGGTCTCGCCCTCGATCCAGACGAACCCCTCGGTGGGCAGCCTGCGGAAGGTGGCTTCGTCGATGGACCACATCCGGCCGGGCAACTCGCCGGTCTTGTCGCTGATCAGGCAGCGGAGGTAGGGCTTGTCCTGCCGCGTCTTGCCGAGCTGCGCGTTGGCGATGGCGAACGCGCCCTCCACACGCTCGTTGGCGCTGAGTTGACGGATGTAGCGCCGATCAGATGCCGTCATGCTCATGCGCGCCTCCTGCCTTACAAGGTCGTACAGCGCGCATGCTACCGGCGTTTGAGCGATCATGCGAGGATCGGCCTGTTTTTTGTACGGCTACCGAAGCCATCGTTCCGGTACATCGCCCTGCGACGCGCGCACCTTGCTTCGGATTCCGCCCCGTCCCTTCCAGTCCGTGACGATCAGCAGCCACGCGGGGTTCATGCAGTCGGCCAGGTCGTCGCGGATGCGGTTTGTGACGGCCTCGTAGTAGATCCCCTCGTTGCGGAAGCTCTGCAGGTACAGCTTCAGGCTCTTGAGCTCGACGCACACGCCGCCGGCGGATTTCGCGCCCGGCTCGAAGATGACCGTCACGGTGCCGAAGTCCGGGTGGCCCGTCTCTGGGCAGACGCTGGTGAACTCTTCCTGGGTGTGCTCGATGACGAAGGGCGCCTCGGCGGGCGTGGGGAACGTCGCGAGCAGGCTCTGGTCTGGCATAGCGCAATATAGCGCGTGACTGCGTGAAGCAGTGGCGCGAGCGTCTCAGCCGAAGCGGGTCAACAGCTCGATGATCTCGGGCTGGTCTCGCTTGATACGGAGGCTGGCGCGCATGGCGCGGACCGCGTTGTCGAGCGCGGCGGTGTTGGTCTTGTTCGACCAGAGGTAGGTGTTGAGCAGGCAGACCGCGACGCCGTTGTAGGCCGAGTAGTGCCGATCGTCGTACTCAATCGCGGACCGGAAGGCCTCGAGCGATTCGTCGTAGCGACGCTCACGGAAGTGCGCTGTGCCGAGCCTGCGGTAGGCCTCGGCGTTGGGCTCGATGCGGATGAGCCGCTCGAGCGTGCCTGTGGCCTCGTCGTGGCGACCGACGGCGGCCTGGCTGTCGGCGAGCGCCAGGAGCAGCTGCGGGCTCAGGCCCATGAACTCGCTGGCGCGGCGGAAGCTGGTGATCGCCTCATCGTGCCGATCGAGAAGGGCGTAGCAGACGCCCAGGTTGAAGTGCGCCGGACCAGAGGAGACGTCGAGCTGCGTCGAACGCTGGGCGTAGACGAGGCCCTGCTCCGGCCGCCCGAGTTGCACGAAGGCCAGGCCGACGTTCATATTCGCCTTGAAGTCACGAGGATTGATCCGCAGTGCGCTGAGGTAGCGTCTGATGGCATCCTCGTAGCGGCCGAGCAGCTGGAGCACCAGCGCGTGCTGGTACTGAGCCTCGAAGACCTGCGGGCCGACATCGGCGGCACGGCCGTAGGCCCCCTCGGCCCGGTCTAGGTCGCCGTCGTCCTTATAGATCTGACCGATGCCAAGGTGTGCTTCAACCGCATCGGGGTTGATGTCGATCGCCCGTTCGAACATCGCCAGGGCCTCGCGGATCCGGCCGCTGGATTGCAGCAGCTTCGCGCGCTGGGTGGCTTCATCGGCGGCGAGCACGGCCTCGAGGTCGACGTCCATCCGCCTTTCGCGAGGGCCGCTGGTATCGCCCGAGATGCAGCCGGCCAGTGGCAGCAGTCCCGCCGAGAGCCCGGCGGCGCAGGCCACCGCGATCGATCCGAGCCTGGTTCGGGACGTAGCGCCCTGGTAGCGGTTCATGATCGGTCGTTGTCCTCGAGCAGCCGGCGGAGCCGGCGGACGTTGAGGGTGTCGAAGTCCCGGCCGCGGTCGTCCTGCCCCTTCGGGGTTTCCATGATCTTTGGCACGCCCGCCCAAGCCGGCTGGTTCACCACCGCGGCGAACCCCGACCGTCCTATCGGCACTTTGCCGCCGGTTTCTCGCCCCTGACGCCGACAGATCGTCCCCTCGCCGATGTGGGCGTGCCGGTCTTTCCGGCTGCCCACGTCCTTGAGCGAGTCGTTCAGGTGCAGGGCGTGGACATGCCCCAGCCCGCAGTGTTCGTCCAGGGCATCGAGGGCCTCGTCCGCGGCTGTGCGGTGAGAAAGGTCGTAGCCCCCCGCGTGGGCATGGCACGTGTCGATGCAGAAGCCGACACGATCCGGCTCGCCCGTCGTGTCGATGATCCGCCGCCGGAGTTCCCCGAGTTGATCGAAGGTTCGGCCCAGGTTCGAGCCGCTGCCGACTGTGTTCTCGAGCAGGCTGACCACCCGTGCGCCTTTCGTCCGCTTGAAAAGCTTTGTATAAGCCTTGGCGATGCGGGCCAGCCCGCCCTTCTCGGTGCCGGTGGTATATGCCCCAGGATGGTGTACCAGCAGCGGGATGCCCAGCGAGTCGCACCGCTCGATCTCGACCTGCATCAGCCCGATCGACTTGTCCCACAGCTCGTCGTCTGGGCTGGCAAGGTTGATCAGGTAGCTCGCGTGGCTGACGAGTCGGCGTGGTGTGCCCAGCGGGTCGTCGGTCCACCAGCCGGCGTCGCGCAGCGCATCGTTCCACGACTTGACGGCTTCGTCCGCCAACGGCTTCACCTTCCACTGCTGCTGGTTTTTCGTAAAGACCTGCACGCAGTCGAGCTTGAGCCGCACCGCTTCGGTGATCGCGTTGTGCATCCCGCCGGCGACCGACAGGTGAGAGCCGAACATGCGGCAGGGTAGCCGGCCATCCTTCCATATCCCTCTCGCACCCAGGCCATCACTAGACTCGCCCATGAAGCAGCTCGAAGGACGGATAGGGATCATCACCGGGGCCTCAGCGGGGATCGGTGCCGCCCTCGCTCGCGACAGTGTCGAGGCCGGCGCACGGGTCGTCGTCAACGCCCGCCGAGAGGGCCCGCTGCGCGAGCTGGAGTCGTCGCTCGGTGCCGCGAGCGTCGCCGTCGTCGCCGGAGACGCCGCCGAGGATGCGACCATCCACGAGCTGTTCGCGGCGGCGCAGTCGCACTTCGGTGCTGAGGCGGACTTTGTCGCCGTCAACGCCGGCCGGGGGCTCCGCGGCAGCCTCACCGACTCCAACACCGACGAGTGGGACGAGATGCTGCGGACCAACATCCTGGGCGCGACGCGGCTGATGCGAAGGGCCGCCCACGAGCTGACCCGCGGCTGGCCCGAGCCCGGCTCCGACGAATTCAACGCGAGATGGGCATCAACGGTCGAGGCCGGCGGGCCATGCCGCGACATCGTCGTCCTCGGCTCGACGGTGGGGCGGCACATCAGCCCGTTCAGCTCGATGTACGGCTCGACCAAGTTCGCCGTGAACTCGCTCGCCGAGGCACTCCGCCGCGAGCTGGCCAAGACCGGCGTCCGCGTCACGCTCATCGAGCCCGGCATCGTCCGCACCGAGTTCCAGGAGTCCGCCGGCTACGAGATGGAGGGCTTCACCGCCTTCATGGACAGCGTCGGCCCCGTGCTGCGCGCCGAGGACATCAGCCGCTCGATCGTCTTCACCCTCGCCCAACCGCCCGCCGTGCACGTCAACGACATCATGATCCGGCCGACACGGCAGGAGTATCCATGATTCGGATCGAGGAACGAGTCGCAACTGTTGAAGAAATCCGCAAAATCGAGCGGATGAACCAAGTGAGTTCGCGTGGTTGTCTGGTGCCGCTCGCCTTAGTCGCGGTGAGCGCGACAGCGGCTGGGTGGTTTGTTTTCCGGTCACCGTCATTCTGGTTCATTCTTTGGTTTGCAATTTCTGCACTCATACTCTTTTGGGGCATCCGAGAACTTGTTCCTAGGACGCACCGTCAGTTTTCCGACCCGTCAGCCTGCAGTGTCGTCACCCTGACATTTCAAATCGACAAGGTATGGCCTGTACAGCCAGACGAGGATGATGATCGGGTTGATTCTGGAGTGTCAAAGATGGCGCAGAACTGGCTGATGCGGTTTGCGCCTCTACATTTCTTGTACGTCGGAGACGAACGCAGCGAGGACGAGGATTCCCCGTTGCATCCAGGCTTCGAGCCGCGAAATCAGGTCATCGTGGAATGGGTCCGATTCCCTGGGGACGTAATGTATCCGCTGCAAGTATCCTCAGAAGGCTCCCCTTTACCCTGTGGCGAGACGCTGCAGTGGAACCAGATTCCCCCCGCCACGTTTGCGACTGATTCTGGAAAGTGGTCCTACGAGTCTCCGGCGCACGAGGACATACAATCACTGCTTCAGTTTCTGAAGAGCGATATGAGCGAAGGTGGACCGGAGGTGAATGACCTACGGAAGTCCTGAACCTGTGGGCTTTACGGCCAAATCCCACGGTTCGCGTAGACATCGCCCAGGTGCTCGAGGCTCGCGACGTACGCAGCGGTTCGCATGTCGATGTCGTACTTGTTCCGCGCGACGATGGTGCGGCGGGCGGCCATGCACATGATGCGGTTGAGCTCGCGGTCGACCTGCTCGACGTCCCAGGTGACGTTGCTGCGGTTTTGGACCCATTCG
>JBCCZQ010000060.1:0-18734 GCA_039187315.1 Planctomycetota bacterium
AGCACCTCCGCTTCGCGGAGCTTGTTGATGATCTGCTCCGCCGAATGCCTGATCCGTGCCATGAAATCCCGCCTTCCCAGATGCGTCCTCGCCGCCGCATTGTCGCATAACGGCTGGACTAGGTTCTGGGGGGCAGGTCAAGTGGTTGGCAACGATCGCGGTACGGCACGGAGCCACGGTGGATGAGCTCGCGGAAACGTGTTATCCACATGACATTGGCTTTTCTGGATCACCCGTTGCTACGTATCGGTCGTTGCAGGAGAAGTACCGAGCACTCCGCGATCACGAGCTCACTGAATTCCGCGAGGTCGGGCATCGAGGAGTAGCACGGACTTCACAGATGATTGGCGATGAAGAAGCGCGTGAAAGGCACTCGAGAGTGTACGGTCGAAGACGGTCGTAGCCAACGTGCGCGGTGTTACCCCTGTCATGAGTGTTGTTGGCGACAGTGGGTGTTGGCTACGGGCTGAGCACGCTGTTCAGTGCGTCGGCAACATCTGCCAGAAAGTCGGGCGAGTGCTTCGCGTATCGCTCAGTCGTCCGCAGCTCCGAGTGTCCCAGCATTCCCGCGATCTGCCGCAGCGGCACCCCCGCGGCGGCGGCGAGCGTTGCTCCGGTGTGCCGGAGCGTGTAAGGCGTGACATCCTTCAGGTTTGCCCGCTTCGCCGCCTTGCGAAAGGCGATGCGGACGCACTTTACCGGTTGGCCTTTCCACTCGATGATGTGACCAGAGGCGGAGTTCTCGATCGCTCGATGCAGATGCGGTCGCAGCGTTGCCGTGATGGGCACCACCGGACGCCGCTTCTGGCTCTGGACCGTTCCCGGTGGCAGGAAGTTGATGCGGTTGCGTTCCAGGTCGATCTGGCCCGCTGTGAGTTCGAGCACGGCTCCGGGCCGTTGCATGGTGTGTGTGGCCAAGAGCGTGAAGAGCCACAGATGCGGTGTCTGCTTGCACTCGGCCAGTAGCCTCTGAAACTCCCGCGGCGTCAGGTACCGCTCACGCGGCGGCGGTTCGCGGAGATCCATGATGTAAGGCACTTCGCGGAGCCGTCCGTGCCGGCGGGCGTAGCTCAAGGCCGCCCGAAGCACTCCGAGCTCGCGTCGGATCGTGCCGTCGGAGACGCCGTGCTCGGTGTGCCGTGTGTCTCGGCGACGCCAGGACACGTACCGCTCCTGGGCCTCCAGCGTCAACTCGCCGACGTATACGAGATCCTCGCCTTCGAAGAAGAGCGTCCAGTGTTTGAGGGCGTTTACGCCCGCCCCGCGGCTCGGCTTGAAGGCCAGGCCGTGCTCCACGTAGTCAGCGAGCACATCCAGCAGGCAGAGGCTGTCATCGTGGGCGACGGTCTTCTGAAGTCTGGCATCGACGAACGCCTTCAGTCGCTGGAAGGCATCATCGCGATCGCCCGTGCCCGTTGACTCGCGGCGGACCTTGCCGACGCTCTCGACATACCAGTAGATGTAGTAATGGGGGGTGTCGGGTCGTTTGACGAGCTTGTAGCCCTGGTAGGTATCGATGGTCTCGTAGAACAAGGGGCCTCTCTTGATTCGGGTGGAGGGGGTTGCAGAGCGTCGCCACTGCCCCGTCGTGTTACTGTGCCGGGATCCAGTGAGGATGCGGTAGACCTGCGAGCACATCCGAGGGTGTTAGCCCGTACAGCGGTGCTATCAGGTGCAGCCGGATCGCCGGGAAGTACAGCTGGCCCGACTCCTGGATCGTCAGCTGTTCGTCGCACAGGCCGGTCAGCGCTGCGATCTCCTCGATGGTCAGATCGGCGCCCTCCCTGGCCGCCCTTAGCCTGCGGGCCAGCATCTGGTTGAGTGTCGCTTCGACTGTGTGCATGCTCTCTTGAGAGATTTCGCGTGCGGTTGGCTTGGTCATGGTCAGTACTCCTTTCGTTCTGACCATCAAGCGCGCGCTCCGAGTCGTTCGGCAACGGATTTGTGCCGCCCTGACGATCGAATCCACTCGACTGTGGCGCAGAATCCGCGCGCCGCCTCATGAATCCCTCCGGTGCACACCGGGGTAGGGGATCGGCGGTTCGCCCTTGGCCTCAAGCACCCGATTCGCCTCGGCGACCACCCGCCGGGCGTCGGAGAGCCGTCCATCGAGCAGAAACATCCCACGTTTGGTGAATCGAGTACGCCCCTTGAGCACCTCCATCGCCCGGGTTACCGGGTCGGAGAGGTGGTCGCCTTCGCGCGGACGCCGGAGCATGGACTCGTACGCCGCGTCCTGCCGCTCGCCCCGCGACCACGGGAAGACGAGCTTTGGGTCGCCCTTCGCGTCGGTGACCACCTCGGCGCACTTCGGAGGGCTTGTGTCCAAGAAGTCGGCCAATGTGACCTGCTCCTCGGTGATCTCTAGGATCAGCTGGATGAGTTCCAGGGAAGGCGTACGGTCTCCCGTCAGGTACCTCATCACCGTGCTGCGTTGTTTGACGCCGAGCATCCTTCGGAGCTGCTCGGGCGTCATGCTGCGTGCGTGCAGCCAGTCTGCGAGTTTCATACAGGCAGCGTCATAGCGCACGCCGGACGCGAGTTGAATCGCTTGTTGCCAACCGGGAGTTGTAATCACACGATGGTGCACGCATCCCATACGGGGGTCTATTCCTCAGTCAAAGTTTTGTGAGTTGCATGAGGCAAACGCGGTCGTGCTCTCGTAACTAAGAATGAGATCCGTTCACGCGGCCCGAACCGAGCGCCGCGGTGCAACACAGGCGCCAGCCGTCAGACGCCAACCGAATTCGTGCCGTCCACCGTGCCGTTGTACCACGGGGTCGCTATCAAGCCCACCGCTCCGGACCGGAGGTGTTGGTAATGGGATGGTTTGCGCGCACTCTGAAAGGGAACGATCCCAAGGATGAGATTTCTTGGGACGACCGTCTCGCGGTTGCCGGCTTCTCTCCGAAAGACCCGTGGACGCTCGGGGACGCCTACGAGGGGACCGTCGTCTTCGGAGCGACCGGCGCCGGCAAGACCTCGGGACCCGGGGCGTACATCGCCAACGGCCTGCTCCGGCTGGGGCTCGGCGGCCTGATCCTGACGGTGAAGCCCGACGAGGCCGACGCCTGGGAGGATCGGGCTCAAGCGCTCGGTCGTGGCGACGATGTCCGCCGCGTCCGTCCCGGGGGTAAGTATTGCTTCAACTTCATGGCCTACGCGAGCGTCCGCCCGCACGCGCAGGTGGGTCTGGCGGACAACATCGCCGACCTCATCGCGACGCTTGGCGGCATCACAGGCGACTCCGCGACCGACGCTTCGACGAAGGATCCCTATTGGGACAACGCGCTCAAGCAACTCGTACGCAATCTCGTGACCGCGCTGTTTATCGCCAATGGACGCGTCACTCTCGATGAGGTGATGTCGCTGGTCGCCGAGCTGCCTCAGTATCCCGAACAAGTCGGCGATCCGGAGTGGCGGGAGCGGTCCGCGGCGGGGCGGCTGTTTCAACGTCTGCACACGATGGACCTCACCCCGACGCAGCGTCGCGACGCGGACGTGTCAGCTCAGTATCTGCTCGGAGAGTTCCCTGCTCTGGATGAACGCACGAGCAGCAGCATCGTCTCGACGCTGACAACCCTGGTGGATCCCTTCCGCCGCGGGCCTGCCCACGAGCTGTTCTGCACGGGCTGCACCGTCTTTCCGGAGCTCTGCCGCCTCGGTGCGATCATCATCTTGGACCTCGACCTCAAGACGTACCAGGCCTTCGGCCGTACGGCACAGGTCATCTTCAAGTGGTTCTTCCAGCAGGACATGGAGCGGACGAAGTCGGCTGATGATGCGTCGCCGGTGTTTCTGTATGCGGACGAGGCGCAGGAGTTCCTGACGCGCGATGACAAACGCTTCCAGGCCACAGCCCGCTCGGCCCGGGTCGCCACCGTCTATCTCACCCAGAACATCCCGGCCCTGCAGGCTCGACTCGGCGGCGAGGCGGAGGTGCACGGGCTGCTGGGCAACATGCAGACCAAGATCTTCTGCCAGAACGCCGACCCCACCACAAACAAGTACGCCGAGCAGCTCTTCGGCGAGCGGGACCGGATGAGCCGGTCGATCAACATGAGCACGAACCAGGGCGCGCCGGCCGGTCCGGATCAGCGTGCCCAGCAGGGCGGCAACCAGGGATTCGGTCTGAGCGAGGCGCGCGAGCCTCTGGTGCGGGCCGAAGCGCTGACCCTTCTCGCGAAGGGTGGGCGATCCAACAAGTTCCGGGTCGGCACTTGGGTGTTCCAGGGCGGTCGTGTGTGGAGAAGCACCGGCCTGCCCGCCATGCACGTGGGGTTCGACCAGCGAGGGACAGCGCGTAGATCTTCGAAGAAACGAGATTCGTCGAAGAAATGAGGAGCAACGCCATGAACCAGCAGGGCGGGTACTTCGAGCATAAGCAGCGGCTGGAGCGTAACACCAGGGAGGCGTGGACGATCGGGCGTACGATCGTCGGTCTCATCTCGCTGATCATCGTGGCGACGGGCCGGCTGGCCGAGCCCCTGTGCTGCTACCGCATGGGCGGGAAGCACAACGCTTATCACGCTGTGGTCGCCGCGTTGGTGTTCTTCATCGGGCCGGTGGTCTACATGCAGAACGAGCCCCTCGACTCCGGCGGCTGGGCGGTGGTCTGGCTGCTGACCGCGTACATGCTGCACGTCGCGGCGATGCTGCTGGAGTCGTTCGTGCGTGTGTGCGCCGGTGGGCCGCGGGTGCATTCTTGGGACCTGGGTCGTCCGTGGCCGTGGTTCGAGGCGGTGGGGTGGATCATGCTCAAGATCCCGGTCGTCAAGCTGTTCGTCCCCGACCGGCGGGTGTTCATGGTGCTGCTGTTCCCAATCGGCTTGGCGGGCGCGCACACGCTGGTGTGGTGGCGCACCGACGTTTCGGCGTGGTGGATCCAGGGCGTCGTGGTCAGCGGCTCGTATCTGCTCTGGCAACTCACACTGTTGTTCGAGGCGTCTAAGCGCAGCCAGGAGCGCCGCGATCAAGAGATCATGGCCGCGGCCATGCAGCGGAGGGTGGGGCGCTGATTCAGCGGGATACAAGTCACGGGTCACGCGTCATCGAGTTGTTGCGCTGGTACACGTATCCGGGTCCATTTGTATGCAGATGGGTCTTAGGTGAATCCACTATTAGTGGAGGGCTCGGTCATAACGCAGTCCGGAGTATTGCGTAAGGACAGGCAATGCCGGAACCATTGCGCTGCGCATCTTCGGCCGAGCTCGGATAGCGGGGCCATCTGCAAGCGCGCATCCTAACTGGTGCAGAGGCTGTACAACGACAGGAAGCAACTGAAATCTTCCAGGCCGACTAGGCCGTCGGGCTGGAGAGGTGAGCAACTTCCCGGGAAGGTGATGTCGGCGCCCGGATCATCCACGCCCCAGAGATTCAGGAAATAGCCGTAGTCGGAGAGGTCGATGACGCCGTCGGGTTCGCCGAACCCGGGGTCGCCCGCGTTTGTGCCCGTGGTCGTGATGTCGACGAAGTCGCACGGCTGACAAGAGTCCGGCACGCCATCAGAGTTGCCGTCGCCCGTGAACCGGTCGTAGCTCGCTGTGATGACTGTGTAGGCCGTGTTCATCCCGCACAACGTATTCGCGATGCCGATGCCGAGAGGCCGGAGCTCGACGGTGATCTCGCCGTCGGCGAATGCTGTAGCCGCGTTTGCCAGTGGCACAACAACCGGCACGGAAGTAACGACGCAGTTGGCTGGGCTGGTGATGACGATGCCCTGGTTCACGCCGTCGAGGATTAGCTCTAGCTGGTACGGCTGGAGCGGGTCGGTTTCGAAGTAGCTCCAGAGGTACTCAATCGTGAACGTCACATCGGTGACCGGCTCATCCAGACCTGATGCGATCTGGACGAGAGGATCGAGCTGGAGATCGCCGTTCGGGAGCCGCCCCTGGGGCACGCTCGGGCTGACTTTGTTGGTGAGTTCGAGTTGGACGGTGACCCCTGGGATCGTCTCGCAGGAATCCAGCTTGAAGTTGTCATTGCAGTCGTCAAAAGACGTGGTTTGCGCATCGCAGCCATCGTGCACGCCGTTGTTGTTGCAATCAACGGGAGCGAATTGGGGGTGCCAGCCGGCGAGTGAGGGATCACTGAACTCAATGAAGTCTGGGATGAAGTTGTCATTGCAGTCAACGGCACCGTTGCCGATCTCGACGAGATCTGGGGTCCCGTCCATATCGACGTCAGTGATCGACGGTACGCCGGTGCGGTAGTTGGCCCGATTGGGCCCGTGACGCCGGATCCACTCTGCGGCGTCGGCGTCGTTGGGTTGACCAATGGGGATGCCGAGTGGCTGCATCGTGTCTGGGTCAAGAACGTTCGGATTGGAGTAGTAGAGAAGACGCTTTTGGATCTGCCGCGAGACGAGCGTCCCAGCACTGCCGTCAGGGAATGCGTAGGCGTTTCTAAACTGCGTCGCGGCAGCCGCATCTGTATTGTGGAGTATGCCGAGCACATGGCCAAGTTCATGCCCGGCGGCGCCCGCTTCGAAGGTTGAGCCGATCAAGCCTTGTGAGGACTGGATGCTTGCGATCCACTGATTTGGCGTGTTGACGGACCCCACATCGGCGAATCCTCCCGCTGCGTTGGGCGTCAGGAAAGGGCAGAAGTCGATCGAAAGAAACACGTCCGCCTGGAGCTCATCCCTGAGATGACCAATCTCAGGTAGCACTCGGTCTGGCGACGAGCTGTCGTAGTCCGCGACGTTCGCGAACGGCATGCCACAAGGCTCGACGAACGTCTCATAGCTATATACAAGACTCCAGCGAACATTATCGATGAGGCTGTTCGCCAACGACATGTTGAGCGCGGCAACAAGCGTCAGAAGAGCGGCTTCCGCATCCGCGGTTGCGCCACCGGCCTCAACCCGGTAGCCCGCGTTGTACGCGATGAACAGGTCAATCATGGCCGGCGTAGACGAGGATGCTGTAACACCGCCGCTCTCAACGAAGCCGACGGTATTCTTAACGGGGTGCAGGGCATCATCCATACGGTGTTCGTGGTTCGGGTCATCACAAACTCCACATCGTGATGCGGACATGTCATCGCGCTCGGGCCCAAGCTTCGCACGCATCGACCCCGACTCGAACGATGCGACTGGCATCGAGAGCTTCGTTGTCTCACCGCTGTCATGGATGATGCCTCGCACGGAGCCGTCAACCGAGCTGAGCACGAACCAGCCATGCCCGTGGCCCTTGAACCGTCCGAAGCCGTGCCATCCGCGGCCGTCCAGTGCGACGGAGAGTTCGTTGAACACGCCGATTCGCGGTCCCTGGGCGGTGGGTAGCACGAGGAGGGGCCAGTCGTCAGAAGATGAGCGAATGGCCGCGTTTCCGACTGCATCGAGTGTGGTGCGAGCCAACACTGTGCGACGCACGGCGGGACCCTGCGCAGGTTCTGCGACCCGAGATGACTCTGCGCGCGAGGAATCGGTTTCGAGCAAAGGCAGTGGCACGTTCGAGGCATGCGCCTGGGTCGAAAGGACCATCAACGCAATGAGCGCCTTGGCTGCTGTGCGCGCCGCCAAGATTTGCTGGAGCCAACAGGCCACGCTTCGGGTCCAGTGAGGGGTAACGGAAGATGTGCAAGTTATGCTCATGACAATCTCCATTGTGCATGCTGAAATGCAATGCCGACTGGATAGGAAATGGGTCCCGGTAGCTCTTGGCGACGAGCGGATGTATCTGTTCATCTAGAAGCTCATGCCGGTGCTGCCAACCGACGACCACTTGTCAAGTGTCCTGAACGTGGTGCAGCGGAGGCCAACTATTTCGCATCATGTCTCCTCTGTGGCAATCGATACAGCACGAATACAGCGCAGCACTGATGCGCGGTGAGCAGTTCACGGATGCCACGGCGCCGGCCCCAGGTCGACGCCTACAAGCGTGCCGTTCTGGTTCCAATCACTGATCGCGGCGAAGAAGGCAGAAACGTCCGCGGCGTCCACGACGTCGTCGCCGTTGACATCACCCTCGAGGTAGGTCCCGGGCCCCATGGCGTTGTCATACCAAGCGTCGAGGAATGCTGCGAGATCGGGCTCGTCGTAGTCTCTGACCTCGATCAGCCCGTCGTTATTGAAATCGATGATGGCGGTGAGCGTGCCGAAGTCGTAGATGCGGTGGATGCCCTCGGCGCCATACTTGAAGCTGTAGTCAAACTGATACGGAGCTTGTTCATTCTGGCGGCGCCACTGCGAGTTCGTAGCCAGCCCGTCGATCCAGGGCACCCAGCCCTCAGACTGGATACGCCGCAGATCGGGGAACTGCCACTCTTGGCCTTCAGATGCGCCACACTGTACATGGTGGCCGTTGAACATCACGCCGAGTTGCGTCGCCATCGGGTCGACGGGCTCGCTCAGTCCGAAGCGCGAGACCACAAAGCTAAAGAGCGCAACGAACGGGCTGGCGGCTACCGCGCCCGGGTCGGGCGTCTTCTGGCCGCCACACCCGTTGCCCGGGCCGATGTTCGGGATCGCCTCGCCGCCGAAGCGGATCTTGCCCGCGTAATCCGGGCTGTGCTGGAAGGTGGCCATGGTGGGCCAGTCCGGACCGGACGCATCGAGCCAATACTCCTTCACACCGACATCCATCCACGGCTTGACGTTTCGGTAGAACGCGCACACGTCGGCCAGCACGGTCGGGTCCGGATACCGGGCGCCGGTCATCGACCATTCGCATGGATCATTGATCGGATAGCCGGCGTACACGCCGAGTGACACCGGATCGCCAAGCTCATTTTTTTCGGCAAGCCAAGCGGCGACAAACATCTCGAAGCCATCGCGCTTCCATTCGGGCATCGGCCACCATTGCGAGGACGTCATCGGGCCGCCCCGAAGGCTCCCCGCCGGCAGGCGCATCACCATGCGGCGGTATCCGAGGTCGTACGCCACATCGAGTTGGTTCAGCAGCCAGTCAAAAACGTCGGGGATGCCGTTGAGGTCGTCATCGGTCGGCGGACCGTCGGGATTCTCGAAGTCATCGTCGTACCAAGAAGGCGAGATCCCGAGCGGGTTGTTCGGATTGCCGTTGCGCAGTTGGAGCACGACCACAGGGCGTCGATCCGGTTTCAGCGCCCATCCCTCCGGCGCCTGGAACGGCCCTACCGATACACCCGCGCAGCTCAGTGGCGGGCAGTTCTCGCCGAATGGGTTGATATCGATGCTGTCGATCGGTTGTTGGGGCGTTCCCGTTTGCGCCGATGCGACACAAGCGGTCATGCATGACGCCGCGACCAGACCCGTTGCCGTGAACTTGATACCCACGATGTGTGCCTTTCAGAAGAAGTGTTGGCTACCTCGCCGTCTTCTCTGCTTTCGCGAAGAGCGGCGGCCCGCGATCACGATGTCTGCAGCGTAAATGGATCGAGTCGATAACCGATAGCGTTCTGCGATATCGGTTACTAAAGTTCAATAAAGGCATCATGGATATCGCTACATCGGGGTGGTGCTACTCGGCGAGGAGTCGCGGATGTGTAGGACCTTGTTTGAATGGCGTTCCATGAGCTTTCGTAACTCTATGTGGATCCCTCCGAAAATGGGGATTGTTCGAGGGCGGCTGATGAGTACCGTCGTAGAGTCGCAGTGGATGGACCTACGGAGACCCGACCGTGTCCGCCGAAGACCCGAACACGCTGACACCACGCTCACACCGTGAACTCGACGATGTCCTCGCGCTCTGCCTGACGGGAAGCCGTCTCGATGTCCTGTTGTTACTGATGATCCGTCCGCATACGTGCAAAGACATCACGGCGTCGCTGAATATCGAAGCGTCGCACCTCAGCCATTTGCTGCACGCATTGAAAGAGCACGAGCTGATCGTCGGACGCCAGGTGGGGCGGGAGCGGGCGTACCGAGCGACCGACCGGGTTAGCCTTGGCTATGAAGGGCCGGCGCCATTAGTGCGTATCCGTCTAGAAGGCGGCATGCTCGTCACGATCCAGCTGCCTGCGCCGGTCCGGTCTGAAGCCAACGGGCATCGATCGGCCTCAGCATCTCGACGTGCCCCGTAGCCATCAAGGCGCACGGAGCACGGGCGTGACGATTGAGATCAGTCGTTGGTCGGCATCGAAGGCCCGTAACGCATCTTCGGTGTCCCGACGCCGATTCGTGTCAAGACCGTCGTACTCGGCGAGCCAGTCTTCGGCGGTCCGTGGATCTCCGGACCCACGCGCGGCTTCGTTGCTTTTCCAGCACGCGAACGCCGCCGCGGCCAGCAGCCGACGGACTTCGGGATCGCGAGCGTGTCTTGGCGGAGCGTTCATTACGGTAGGCTAGAGCGCGAGGGTCGCGGATGCTGGCTGCATGCCTGTCTCATGATGACTGCAAACAACTCAAAAGTCTAGATATTATCGCGGCCCAAGGCGAGTTGTTGCTTCGCCCAGTCGCGCCACGCATCGCTTTCTCCTCGCAGGGCGATCTCGCGAAGAAACTCCCCGGTTCGGTCGTCGGCTCGATCGAACCTCAGCTGAGCCCGCGTAAGCCCCTGGATCGACCCGATGTGGCCGGGGTACGCCTCCAAAGCCGATTCGTACGCGAGGATGGCGTCGTCGACCCGGCCGGCGCGTTCGAGGGTGAGGCCGAGGTTCTTGCGGGGGTCGGGGTGGCCGGGCATCAGCTTGCGTGCCCACTCGAACTCGGTCGCGGCGTCGTACAGGTCGCCCCGTTCCAAAAACAACGCCCCAAGATTGTTGTGGGCCGGGCCGTGGTAGAGGTCGGCAGTCAGGGCTTCGCGGAGCAACGCTTCGGCTGCTTCGGGATCCTTCGCCGCCACACTCGCCGCTTGCTGCGTGAGCGCTCGCGCCCGATCCGGATCACGGGCCGTCGTATCACCGGGCATGTAGGGTCCCCGCGCATCGCCGGCAGCGCAGCCGGCAAGCAGGCATGCGAGTGCAATAAGGCCGAGTCTTGTGCAAGAATTCCCGCGGTTCATGATGCTTCTCCGTCGGGGTCCAGATAATCGGCTGTGAGCCAGAGGCGGGCGCCGTACCGGCCCGCGCCTTCGCGGGGCCGATGCTTGAGTTCGATCCGCAGAGGCAGCCAGGGGGCGATGTCCGGATCGCAGGCGTCCAGCAGCCGGCCGAGTTCAGCGGGCGTGAGCGGAGAGAGCGAGACCAGCGTGACCCGGCGTCGGACGGGAATCCCGCTCCGCTCGCCCGAGATCAAGCGATCGGACTCGGTGCGGAGCTCTTGGAGCGCGCCCGCGGGCAGGTCGGCGGCGACGAGCGCTTCGCGCAGCGACGGCAGCAGGCTCTCGGTCTGGTCTTGCATCACCAAGTCCGTCTGGACGTTGGTGCGCAGGCTTCGCAGCTCAGAGGCGGCGGCTCGGCTCTGCACGAGCCGTTGCTGTTCCCGTACAAGCCGGTCTTCATGCTGCCGCAGCCAGCCTGCCGCCCACACGGCTTGGAGCCCCACAAGAAGAAGCAAGATTGCAGGAACGAGGAAAGCTCTCATGACGCGCCTCCGTCCTCGATCGAGCACTCCAGACGCAGACGAATGCCATCGCGTTCGCGTTGCATGTCCTGCGGCCAGACCGTCCAGCCCTCGGGCGAATCGATCGACGCCATGAACGACTCCACACTCGCCATCGAGGGCAGCGTGAGCGTCGCGTGGACATACTCTCCCGTAGCACTGAGATCGTGCACGCGGACCGAGTCGTCGTCGGGCCACATAGCGGCGAATCGGGCGAGGGAGACGGCGGCGTTGCCGGGCGCGCGTTCGCCAGACCGGGCGCGGGCGGCGGATCGGAGCTGGCGCAGCTCCGCTTCGAGCCGGAGTTGCACCGGTGTGCCCGAGCTGGTCGCGAACGGGAAGAGTTCGCCCGCGATCTGGGCGCGTGCCTCGCGGGTACCGGCCGAAGCGGCGTTGAGCGCTGTGATTCGCCGCGCCGTACCGAGCCAGAGCAGTGCCGAGACCGCAACACCTGCCGCGATACACGTCAAGGAACGGGCGCGGCGCCACCGCCGGACCCGCACAGGCTCGAACGGGCCGGTGAGCAGGTTCATCCGGTCGAGCGGCGTTCGCTCTGGCACATACGCGGGCGGTGCGGTCGGTGTCAGACTGGTGGCGTTCGTTCCGATCTCGTCGGCGAGGCGCCGGCGTTCAATTGCGCAGCCGACGATCGTTTGCCGATCCGCACGGACAAACTCCGCGTGCACGGATTCCAGTGGGACGGGGAGTTCCGCTTCCATGAGCGAGAGCAATCGTCGCCGGTGGAGTCGGCGCCGGGCAGCGTGCGGCAGCGTTTCCACGCCGCGAACCCACCAGTAGACCACTTCGGACGAGATGCGTTGTGCGCCGGTCACGGCCGGTCTCCTCTGTCGCGTCCCGACAGCGCGAGTTCGTAGGTCTGTTCGTCGCGTAGGAGCGAGACCGAGCGATCGCCGATGGCGACCACGGTGTACGCCCCGATCGTCTCGCCGACACGCACGATGACAAGCCGTCCCCGCCGCGGGTCATCGAACGCGGCTTGTCGAATCGGTGCGGCGCTCGCGTCCGTGCCGATCCCAACGAGCCGGAACGTCGGCGGCCGCGGCCGGGGTGTGGGCTGAGGTGGCGGTTCGGGCTCGGGTGCTTGAGCCAACTTTGCCGCGGGCCAGAGGTCGATCTCGAACGTCGAGGCCGAGATCTCGGTTTCGACAGCGTGCCGGAGCGCTTCAGGCCGATCAATAGGACGACTCACGTCCGGACCCAGGCCTGTATCACGAGATTGCACTACCGGTGCAAACGCCCATGCCGCAACCGCGGCGCACGCTGCGGCGCCCGCGAGCGTTGTGACCGTTACGCCGAGCCGGTGCCGCCGGATGGGATCAGCTGGGAATCGCATGACGCTGAGCCAATCTCCATACCTGTTGGCGGGGATTGTCGCCGCTGTTGTTATTGCCGCCTTGCCGGTCGCGGATGTAGACGAGCCACCAGGAACGCCGAACGCCCGCGTATTCGATATCGAGCCGGAAACTCCAGGCGTCGCTCGTGCCGACCAACCGGATTGGACTCTCGCTTTGTTTGCTGGCCGCGGTCTCGAGTCCCCCAAGTCCCGAACGCCCCCGCTCGCGCTGTTCCAAGATTGCGTCAGCCCCGCCGCGTCCGGCGAGCCGGAGCGCAGCGCGGACCAGGGAGGCCGGCGCCGTATTGAGATTGATAGCAGGTGGGGTTTCCTCGGTCGCCCTCGACCAGGGTGGGTTGTGGGTCGCCAGAAATGCGCCGAGCCGCTGTGGATGAACTTGCAATGCACGGTTGTCGCGGGGTTCGGGAAACGCGTTGTTGGACGTGAATAGATCGAGGCCCGGACGCAGGTTGCTTGTCTGCGTTGATCTCACGCGTAGAGCCTCAGGCAGGAGCGACCGCATCCGCGGCGAGCCGTCCAGCGCAGTCCATGGGGCCATGCCATACTGGTCCCAAGCGGTGATGCGGACGCGGGCAGCGTGGTCCCGCCACGACCAGGCATCGTCGAGGACATCGAACCGGGGTTCGGCGGCATCGGCCGGCAAGTATGTTTCGTCGGCTACATCGGCAAGCCAGGATTCGATCGGGCTTTGCGCGGCTTGTTGCAGATCGGCGATGATCCGATCGAGACCGATGCGATCTTCGCTCCGCGCGCGCAACGCCATACTCCGAGCCAGTCCGAGTGTCGAAACCGTCACGAGGACGGTCAGGCCGAGCACGAACACCATGGCGACGCCGCGTCGGTTCATCGGCTGTGTTCCTTCACATCGCGGTCAGTGTCCACGCTGATCCACGCGGACAGATCGAGACCGTCCGGGCCGGATAGGCGGACTTCGAGGCCCCGGGCATCCGGCTTCCAGACGATGTCTAACTCCTGAACGTGCCCAAGCAGCAACTCGCGTGTGTTGCCATCGTCCCAATAGAGTTTGGAATCGTCGAGCGAGTACCGAACGGTTCGCCACCCGGCGAGCGCGTCCTGTCGTTGCCGCGTATCGATTTTGATACCGTGTTCGAGCAGTCGTATGGCTTCGGCGTGCTTCACTGAAGCGGGAGCCACATCGCCGCATGACACATCACGGCGGAGTTGTTCTATCGCGCGGTGAGCGGTTGTGTGCCAGACCGCGTGGCGACCGATATCGCTCTGGGCTCGGCGGACCGTGGAAAGAAGCTCGAAGCCTGCGCCCGCCAAGGCTGCAACGAGCACGATCGAGAGCAGCATCTCTGGTAGTGTGAGGCCGTGGTTACGGGTCATCGCTGTGCTCCGCGACGGGCAGAGGGATCCAGACGAGGCCGGCGCCGTCGACGCCGGAGACTTCAAACCAGACACCCCGGACTGATCCATCGCTCCGAGCAAGCGGTCGGAGTTGAAGCTGTTGGCACTGATTGTCGTCCGACTCAGGCGGGAAGTTGAGTTGGACGCTGCGTTCGCCGTGGTTGATCAACTCATCGATGTCCGCCGCTCGGACGTACTGCAAGATGTCTTGAGGGAGCATCGGCGCCGACGCGATATCAGAGACCGAGTCCGAGCGAGCCGGCCCGCTCAGCCATCTTGCGGTTGTCGCGGCAACGATGCCCAGGAGAACGCAAGCCATGAGCGCTTCGATCAGGGTGCAGCCGCGCTGAGATCGCATCATCGCCGCCTGCCCTCTGTGCTTGTAACCCAGCCGGTCGTTCCGCTGACGTTCAGCTGCGTTTGGGCGTTACCCGAAGCGAGAGTGACCGTGTACGAAAGCGTGCATCCAAGCCGGTTATAGCGGACAGATGATGTTGGCTCTGCCGCTGCGGCGGAGATACGCACCTTTACGCGTGCTGCAAGGCGTGCCTTGCGAAGCGGCGTCCCCGTCGCTTCACACACGAGCTCGAGTCTCTTGCCTTCGGCACGCAGCAGCAAGGGGCCTTGCCGCTCGGCGAGCGATCGCGCGGTTTGGTCCTGGTAGATCCACTCCGAGCGCGCCTCCGCGAGTCGCGATGGCCCGTCGCTGCGCAAGAGGCCACCGGCGACTGCCGCCGTGAGAAGCCCCGCGAGGGTGATCGCGGCCAGTGTCTCAAGCAGCGTCACGCCGTAGTGTTTGCAGTGATATCTGCCGCCATGTGGGTCGCAGTGGTGATGGAGCACATCGGCGTTCATGGGGTTTCATCTCGCAGACGTACCGAGCTGATATCCGCGTCCGGTCCTTCGCCACCCGGTTCGCCATCGGCGCCCAAGCACAACACCTCGAACGGGTGCCCGTCGGGTCCGGGCACTACGAGTTGGTACGTCCGTCCCCACGGATCGACCTGCTTGTCTTCGCCCAAGAAGTACGCGGCGGTTGGCGCGGCGTTCGGAGGCCCGAGCCGGGCGATGCCGTCGTCCATGGACGGCCAGGCGCCGTGTTCGAGCTGGAAGAGCTCGACCTTGCCAGCGACGAGCGCGACACCCGTGCGCGCAATCTCGCGCCGCCCCTTGCCGAACGACCCCGAAAACCCTACGGCCAGCGTGCTGGCCAAGAGGCCGAGGATCACCACCACGGCGAGCACTTCGACGAGCGTCATACCCCGGCGTGTGGTCCGGTTCATAGCACGGTCTCCTGCAATCGGATCATGGGAAGCACGGCCGCCATCACGACGACCCCGACGAGCGCGGCGAGCAGCAGCACGGCCGCCGGTTCGATCAGTCGAGCGAGCCGATCCACCGCGCGTTCGGCACGGTCCTGGGCGCGCTCGGCGTAGCGGTCGAGCAGCTCCGGAAGCGTGCCCGACTCCTCGCCCAAGGCGATCAGCTGGCGGAACTCGGCGTCGAAGCACGCCGACCGCGAGAGCGCTGCCGAGAGCGGTTCGCCTTGCTGGAGTCGCTCGACCGCGTCGGTCAATCCGCGTCGGACATCGGCAGACCCGAGCCCGCGCACCGTCGGTCCGGCCGCGGCCAGCGCGTGCGCGAGCGTCACGCCCGAGTGCAGCAGCGTCGCGAGTTCGCGGGCGAGTGATGCGGTCAGTGGCGTGCGGAAGGCCCCGAGCTGAGCCAGTCTGCGAACCGCAACCCTGCAAGGCCTCCATCGGCCGAGCGCCGCGCCCCACCACGGCGCGAGCAACGAGCCGATGAGCAGCATGAGCACGATCAGCCAGCCCCAGCGCAGCAGAATTTGGCCCGCAGCGATCACGGCGTTGGTGAGCCAGGGCGATTCGCTGCCCGCGTCTTGGATCACGGCGGCGAGCTGCGGCAGGGTGTGCGTTGACAGGAACACCACGACCCCCACGCCGACGACCGAGACGACCGCGGGGTAGACGAAGGCGCCGACGATGCGTGAAGTCAACACGGACCGTCGGCGTAGACGTTCCGCCAGCCGGTCCAGGCAGGGTTCGAGGCGTCCGGTGCGCTCGGCCGCTCGGATCGCCGCGATCTCAGCCCGGTCGAACCAGCCCGGCGCCCGCTCCATGGCCTCCGCGAACGACCGGCCGCCCCGGACGCTCTCTTCCAGAAGCACGGCGCCCCGCCGCGTGTCTCGATCCGACCCGGACGAGGAGGCGAGCAGACGCAAAGCCCCATCCAGCGGTGTGCCGACGGCGAGCAATCCGGCCAAGCTCTCGAACAGCTCGGACCGACGGCGGCTCCGAGATCGGCGTTGACACGCGCGGAGCGTCGGCGCGAGCCGCTGACCCATCCGGCCGATCGGATCGCGCTGCCGGCGCACATCGAGCGGTTCGAGCCCTTGACGGCGGAGCCGGGTGCGCACGTCCAGCGCGTCGGCGCCCGCCATCGCGCCTCGATGGACCGAGCCCGCGTCGCGCGCTATGGCCGTGTACCGCCAGACACTCATGCCCTCGCCCCATCGTGACTGAGACTGCTGAGATCACTCGACGTATCGCCCGAGAGCACACGCCGCAGTTCGACATCGGTCGTCAGGCCCGCGTCACGCAGCCGCGCGCCGGCCTGTGCGAGCGTCTCTCCGCCCTGCCGCTCGATCTCCGCTCGGAGCGTGTCGAGCTCGGCGCCGTCCGCAACATGGCGCCGCGTCTCGCGATCGGCGACCAGCAACTCGTACAGTCCCACCCGGCCTCGATATCCGGTTCCTGCGCAGTCGTCGCATCCGGCCCCGTTGCACGGAGCGTGCGTGCGGCGCACCAGACGCTGTGCGATCGAGGCGTTGAGCGAGGCGGCCACCAACGAAGCGTCGACGTTGAGATCGATGAGCCGAGTGACGGCTGATGCCGCGTCGTTGGTGTGCAGCGTCGACAGGACCAGATGGCCGGTGAGGCTCGCCTGCACGGCGACCGAGGCGGTCTCCTGGTCCCGGATCTCGCCCACCATCACAACGTCCGGGTCTTGGCGGAGCAGGTGCCGCAGCCCTTTGGCAAAGGTCATCCCCTTCTTGGTGTTGATCTGAGACTGGCTGACAGGCACGCCGTCGCTGGCGAGCTCATATTCGATGGGGTCCTCCACGGTCATGACGTTGAGGCCGGTCTCGTCCCGGGTCGCGGCCCATCGCAGCGTGGCGTAGAGCGTCGTTGTTTTACCCGAGCCCGTAGGACCGGTGACCAAGACGACGCCCGACGTCCGTTCGACGCACGCCAGGTACCGCGATCGCATGGCGTCGGACATGCCGAGCTCGGCGAAGTCCATGGGTCGGGCCGAGGACGCCTTGTCGAGCAGGCGCACCACGACCCGCTCGCCGAAGTTCGTCGGCATGGTGCTGACTCTCAAGTCCACCCGACGTCCGGCGCCGATCGTGACGGTCGCCCGGCCGTCCTGCGGGAGACGACGCTCGGCGATGTCGAGGCCCGCCATCACCTTGATACGGCTGGCGACGGGCGCTGCCAGGCGAGCGGGTAGGGTGCGGTGGGTGAGCAGTACGCCGTCGATCCGTCGGCGGATGAGCGTGTCGCCGAGTGTGGGCTGGACATGCAGATCACTGGCCTCGGCCTGCGAGGCGTCGAAGAGCAGCGTATCGACGAGTTGCACGACGGGTCCTTTGCCTTCGACGTCCAGCAGGTCGTGGGCGGTAGCAGCAATCAGGCGCTCCAAGTCCGCGCCCTCACGCTGATCATTTGAGGCCAAGTCCGCATCATCATCGGCCTGGTCGCCACGGGCGTCGGTGTAGATCCGGTCCAGTATCGCCGCGATCGCTTCAGGCGAGGAAGTCTCGGCTGTGACTGGGGTCCGCATGCGTACCGATGTGGCATGAATCACGCTGGGGGGTGTATCGGCCGTCACAAGCAAGCGGAGTGCGCCGTCCTGCCGACCGTTCGGCGCAAGACCGTGCCGCCGGGCGAAATCGTGCGGGATCCGACGGCAGAACGTCGCCTCGGTATCGCTCGCGCAGGACACTCCAGCTTGATCGGGAAGTGTGCTCATGACTCATCGGATCCACGAGGCGTCCATCGCCGGCCAGTCCTGCGGGAGATCGGCGGCGCGGAGCTGTTCTTCAGAAAGAAACCGCAAGTCCTCAAACCCCCGCGAGCGGAGGATGTTGGCCCGGATAAAGACGAAGAACTGGCTGCGGGCTTGGGTGCGCGAGCGGTTCTTGAAGAGCTCGCCGACGAGCGGGATGTCGCCCACACCCGGGACCTTCGAGACCGCCTCTGAGTCGTCGGTCAGTTCGATGCCGCCCACGGCGATCGTAAAGCCGTCGGGAATTGTCGCTGAGCTCGAGACGCTGTTCTGCTGGCGTGGCGGGGGGACGTTCGGATCGGCGGACTCGCCGACGAAGGCGCTCAGAGAGACCGAGTACTCCAGCAGCAGATGATCGCCCTCGGCGATCTGCGGGCGCACGGTCAGCGTCGTGCCCGCGTCCTGTGTCCCACCGAACGAGGTCGTCGCCAC
>JBCCZQ010000061.1:0-18601 GCA_039187315.1 Planctomycetota bacterium
AAAGCGGTGCGGGAGGGATTCGAACCCCCGAGACCCTTTCGGGCCTGCACGATTTCAAGTCGTGTGCCTTCAACCGCTCGGCCACCGCACCCGCGGCGTCATAGTACCTCATCATGGCGGCGTGAAAATGGAACTCCGTGTCCGAATAAGCGGTGTGTGTTACCACAAAAACTGAACGGCTTGGGATGCGTTTGGTTCCGTCAGGCCGGGATTCGTGTAGCGTGTGCAATAGTCTACGTCTGACTTCGTCATTCACGTATGGGGTCTTGCTTTGGGCTCGTGTGACAGATCCGGCCAGCGCCGGAACTCGGTTGAGGGGCCGAGGAAGGGAACGGGCATCATGGTGAAACGGGTCGGGTGTCGTGGTCTCTGTGTGAACGTCTTGGGGGTATGGGCTTCGGCGATAATGCTGTCGGCGAACGCCTCGGCGCAGACGCTGCCGTCTGTGCCGGTGCCGTCTGAGAACCCGATCACGGAGCCGAAGCGTGTTCTCGGCAAGATCCTCTTCTGGGACGAGCAGCTCTCGAGTGACAACATCACGGCGTGTGGGACGTGCCACATCCCATCGGCGGCAGGCACGGAGCCGCGGTTCGGCGTCAACCCTGGGCCGGACCTGACGTTCGTGACGCCGGACGACATCTTCGGATCGCCGGGGATCCCGAAGGCGGACGCCGATGGGCGGTACGTGGTTGACGCCTCGTTTGGCACCGGTGTGCAGGTGACGGGTCGGAGCGCTCCGACCATGATCAACGCGGCATATGCGTTCGATCTGTTCTGGGACGGCCGGGCGACGGGGCAGTTCACGGATCCCGAAACGGGCAGCGTTGCGATCGCGTTTGAGGGTGCGCTCGAGAGCCAGGCTGTCGGACCGCCGCTGTCGGACGTCGAAATGGGCCACCCTGGGCGTGACTGGGCGATGATTTCGTCCAAGCTCGCTTCGGCCAGGCCGCTGGCGCTGGCGACGGATCTGCCCCTGGATGTTGAGGCTGCGATCGACTCGTTCCCGACGTACCCGGATCTTTTTGCCGAGGCGTTCGGCGACGGCACGATCAACGCGCGGCGGATCGCGTTTGCGATCGCGACTTATGAGCGCACGCTGATCTCGGATCAGTCGCCGTGGGACGCGTTCCAGCTCGGCGATGCGAGCGCACTGACGCCCGAGGAAGTGCAGGGGTGGCAGGTGTTCCAGGGCTCGACCTGCGGCATCTGCCACGTCCCGCCGCTGTTCACGGATCAGAGTTTCCGGAACATCGGCGTGCGCCCGAACAACGAGGACACGGGTCGGCAGGGTGTGACTGGCCAGCCGTTCGACTCCGGTGCGTTCAAGACGCCGTCGCTGCGGAACGTCGGTCTGAAGTCCAGCTTCATGCACAACGGCGAGTTCGTCACGCTGCAGGAAGTGCTGAACTTCTACGCGTTGCCGCCCGGTCCGGGCCGGTTCAACGTCGATCCGTTTATTCCTTCGCCGATACCCCCGCCGGATCGCGGCGCTGTTGCGGCGTTCCTGGGCACCGGCCTTCTTGATCCGCGGGTTGCGAATGAGACGTTCCCGTTCGACCGGCCGACGCTCCGGAGCGAGCTTGCGGCGAACCCGGTCGTCACGGGCGCGGGTGTCCCGGATACCTCGGGTACGGTGCCGGCGATGCTGGTCGATAATCCGCCGCTCGCCGGATCGGACGGCTTCCGGCTTGGGGTCACGGGCATCGCCGATGGGGCCCAGGTTGAACTGCTGATCTCGTCGGTGGCTCCGGTGGGGAGTGTGCTGACGGCCGAGGAGACCGTCGGCCCGCTGACTGCCTCGCTCAACGGGGGCACGGAGCCGGTAGCCACCGCGTTCTGGCCGGTGCCTGATGATCCGACGCTCGACGGCTTGGTGCTCTACTTCCAGTGGTTTGTGCCGGCGACGGGCGTGCGCTCTGCGGTGGCCGAGGCGACGATTTTCTGCGGCACGGGTGGGTGCAGCGAGCGCTGCCCCGGAGATGTCAACGCCGATGGCGAGGTGACCGACAGCGACTTCTTCGCCTGGGTGACGGCGTTTGTGGCCACGCCGCGGAGCCCCGAGCAGGAGGCTGCCTGCGACGTCAACCGCGACAGCACCTGCACCGACAGCGACTTCTTCGCCTGGGTGACGGCGTTCGTCAACGGTTGTTAGCGCTTCGCGAGATCGGCCAGCAACAGCACCGGCCTGTTGGCGTCGTTCGCGGCGTCCATGGCAGCAGCTTATTTGGGGCCGGTGGGGTCTGACTCCGGGTCGTCCGACGTGCTCTGGCCGGGGGCAAGGTCGTATGTCACGCGCTGCCCGAGGAGCTGGTCGATGGCCGGCTCGCGTTCGCCGAGGTCGCGAGCGGCGAGCTTGGCCTCATCGACGGTCATCAGGCCGCGGCTGACTTTGGAGGCCATCCAGATCTGGCGGGCGCGGAAGCCGCTGCCGCAGTGGAGGTAGACCGGGCCGTCGGTGGCTTCGAGGATGGCGGAGAGCTGTTCGACCTGTTCGGGGCTGTAGCCGTGGTCGCTGCCCATGGGGATGTGGACGTAGGTCATGCCGAGGGCTTCGACGGCAGCCCGCTCGTCGAAGCCGTCTTCTTCGATGAGCTCGGCCATCTCTTTGTCGGAGCGGAAGCAGACGACGTGGGTGACGCCGCGCTCGGCGATGGCGGCGAGGTCGGTCTTGGACGGCTGGCCCGAGACAAGGAAGCGGTCGCGCTCGTGGATGGTGATGGGTGAGGGTGCGGCCGATGCACCAGTCTTCGTCGTTGCACAGCCTGTGAGCGCCATGCTCGCTGCGAGGAGCGCAATGATGCCGATCCATCGCATGTGCCCGTGAGACATGTTGCGTTTCTCCGTTCTGTTTCGAGCGATCGCTTAGCCGACGGCCTTGACGACCTTGTCCGCGGCGTCCTTGAGGTCGGTCGCGGCTTGCAGGGTCGGCAGGTCTGCGGCGGCGTCGCTGAGGATCTTGCGGCCGGCGTCGACGTTGGTGCCCTCGAGGCGGACGACGAGCGGGACCTGGAAGCCCTTGGAACCGTCGGCGTTTTCGAAGCCGCGGGCGGCGTTGACGATGCCCTGGGCGATGACGGCGCAGTCCATGATACCGCCGAAGATGTTGACCATGACGCCGCGGACCTGGCTGTCGCTGAGGATGATGCGGAAGGCCTCGGTGACGGCTTCTTCGCTGGCGCCGCCGCCGACATCGAGGAAGTTGGCCGGCTCGCCGCCGTGGAGCTTGATGGTGTCCATGGTGGCCATGGCGAGTCCTGCGCCGTTGACGAGGCAGCCGATCGAGCCGTCGAGTGCGATGTAGTTCAGGCCCATGCGTTCGGCACGGAGCTCGAGCGGGTTCTCCTCGGCTGGATCAAAGAGCGCGAGGATGTCCTTATGACGGAAGGTGGCGTTGTCGTCGAAGTTGAACTTTGCGTCGATGGCCAGAACCTGGCCGTCGGGGTGCGCGTCGGTGGGGGGTGTGACGATCAGGGGGTTGATCTCGGCGAGTGAGCAGTCCTTGGCTTCGAAGAGCTTGGCGAGGTTGAGCATGACCTTGACGGCCTGGCCGACCTGCTTGCCCTTGAAGCCGAGGCGGAAGGCGATCTTGCGTGCCTGGTAGGGCTGGAGTCCGAGGGTGGGATGGATGCGCTCGCGGATGATGGCGTCGGGTGTCTCGGCGGCGACCTTCTCGATCTCGACGCCGCCCTCGGCCGAGGCGATCAGCACGTTGCGGCGGGTCTGGCGGTCGGTGGTGATCGCGAGGTAGTACTCCTTGGCGATGTCGACGCCGGCAGCGACGAGGAGCTTGGTGACCTCGAGGCCGTCGTCGCCGGTCTGGGCGCTGACCATCTTGTTGGAGAGCATGAAGCGTGCGGCGTCAGTGGCCTCGTCGGGAGAGCGGACGAGCTTGACGAACCCGGCCTTGCCGCGCCCGCCGGCGTGGACCTGGGCCTTGACGACCGCCAGATCGGTCCCGGCATCCTGGGTGACGTCTTTGTAGACCCCCGCAGCGTCCTCGATGGATTCCAGCAGCCTGCCGCCAGGCACGGGGACGCCCGCGTCGTCGAGCAGCTCGCGGGCCTGGTACTCGTGGATCTTCATCGGGCAGTCTCCGCGGCGTGTGTTCGGTTTCCGGACCTGTTATCCGGCGTCATGGTAGAGCCTGCAGAGCGGGGGCGCGTGCCAGCGATTTCCGCACAGAAAGTGCGGTCAGGAACGGGGAATGCCGGGTGTGACTGCTCGCCGGGCACCGGTTCCGGCGGTGTGCTGTTTCCCGCGATCCGGGTGTGAGTCTGGGGGGAATCCCGACCGACAGCGGGGGTATGAGCGACACCGAGCATCGGCGGGGCGGGGGCGCCTCGGGTACGGGTACGGGTAAGGGCATCGCTGCCAGCAGGGGCATCGCCTGCCTGCGGAGCGCGGCGATGGAACGTCGGGGCTTCACGCTGATCGAGTTGCTGGTTACGGTCGCGATCATCGCGGTCCTTATGGCGTTGATCGTGCCGGCCGCGGCGGGTGCTCGGACGGTTGCTCGTCAGACGCAGTGCCAGAGCAACCTGCGTCAGTTGACGCTTGCATGGAGCATGTATGAGACCGACGAGCGGCAGTTCCCGGCCTCGGCGGATGAGCGGACGACCGATGACCGGCTCGGTGCGCAGCGTCGGGTGCGATGGTCGTTCGGCGGCGGGCAGGTCGACGAGCGGGCGCTGCCCGAGGCGCGTCGGATGGCGCGGCCGCTGAACAGCTACCTCGGCGGGACGGTTTCCAGTCCGAGCGAGGCGGGCGATGCTGGGCTGGAGGAGATCTTCCGCTCGCCTGGCGATGCTGGGCTTGTCAACGTGTACGACAACGACGCGTCGCCCTGGGCTTGGTTCGGTCTTGGGGCGGCGACGATCCCTGCCGACGATGCGAGGCCGGTCGCGGATGTGGTGGGGACGAGCTACTTCGCGAACGAGTGGCAGTGGTGCCGCCCGGGCGCGGTGCTCGGCTTCCAGACACCCGATGGGCAGAGGGGGCGGGACTCGTTCCGGACGAACCTGGGCCTGCGGCATGTTTCGGCGGAGCCTTGGCAGCTAATGGTGCTGGCGCCGGCGGGGTGGTCGGACGCGGCACGGTACTCCGCTCAGGAGCGAGCCCAGCGGTTCTATCAGGTTTGGGAGGGCGCGTGGTTCGGCCAGACGCGGCACTTTGGTTTCGCCGACGGCTCGGTCCGGGAGGATTCGCTGGAGGACGGGCCGGAGTCGGATTCGATGACGGTCTACCTGGCTCCGCGTCGTCACGATGCGGAGGCACGGTATCGGCGGGCGGACCTGTTCTAGGCGATCGAACGGGCCTCGAGGAGGGGCCGCACGGGCGGCGGCGGCCTATCGTGCCGTCCCGCTAACGGTGGCGGCCAACGACCCTTCAGACGAGGACCTTCCGGCATGGCGCAGGGCACCAAGGGCACGATTCTCCAGGTCATCGGTTCGACGTTCGACGCGCAGTTCCCCGAGGACCAGCTTCCCGAGATCTACAACGCCATTACGTGCCGCTGGGAGGAGGACGGCCAGACGAAGACCCTCTTCGGCGAGGTGCAGCAGCACCTCGGCGGCGGCGTCGTCCGGGCGGTGGCGCTCGGCTCGACGGACGGTCTCCGACGGAGCATGGAGACCGAGGACACCGGCGGGCCGGTGACCGTTCCTGTCGGAGAGCAGGTGCTGGGCCGGGTGTTCAACCTGCTCGGCGACCCGATCGACGCGAAGCCGGCGCCGCAGGTCGATAGCCGGAAGCCGATCCATCGCGCACCGCCCGAGTTCGACCAGTTGAACCCCAAGACCGAGATCCTGGTGACGGGCATCAAGGTGGTCGACCTGCTGTGCCCGTTCGTGCGTGGCGGCAAGATCGGACTGTTCGGCGGTGCGGGCGTGGGCAAGACGGTCATCATCCAGGAGATGATCGCTCGTGTGGCTCGTGAGTTCGGCGGATACTCCGTGTTCTGCGGCGTGGGCGAGCGGACACGCGAGGGCAACGACCTCTGGCTCGAGATGCAGGAGGCCGAGTACACCGATGAGAACGGCCAGACCGCGCACGTGATCGACAAGGTGGCGATGGTCTTCGGCCAGATGAACGAGCCCCCCGGCTCGCGTCTTCGTGTCGCGCTGTCGGGCCTGACGATGGCCGAGGAGTTCCGCGACGCCTCCGGTAAGGAGACGATGATCTTCGTGGACAACATCTTCCGGTTCACGCAGGCGGGCTCGGAGGTGTCGGCGTTGCTGGGCCGTATGCCGAGCGCGGTGGGCTACCAGCCGACGCTTTCGACGGAGATGGGCGAACTCCAGGAGCGGATCACGTCGACGGCGAAGGGTGCGATCACGTCGGTGCAGGCGATCTACGTGCCGGCGGACGACCTGACGGACCCGGCGCCAGCGACGGCGTTCGCCCACCTCGACGCGTTCGTGGTGCTCGCGCGTGGCATCGCGGAAAAGGGCATCTTCCCCGCGGTGGACCCGCTCGCCTCGACCTCGACGATCCTCGACCCGAGCGTGCTTGGCGAGCGGCACTACAACGTCGCCAGTCAGGTGCAGCGGATTCTGCAGCGGTACAAGGACCTTCAGGACATCATCGCGATCCTCGGCGTCGACGAGCTCTCGGAGGAGGACAAGCTCATCGTGGCCCGCGCTCGACGGATCGAGCGGTTCCTGTCGCAGCCGTTCTATGTCGCTGAGGTGTTCACCGGCTTCCCGGGCATCTACACGAGCCTAGAGGACACGATCGACAGCTTCGAGCGGCTCGTTGCGGGCGAGGGCGACGATCTGCCCGAGTCGGCGTTCATGTACGTCGGCACGCTCGACGATGCACGGGCCAAGGCAGAGAAGGCCGCGGCCAACGCCTGAGCCGGATCGTACGTTGGCAATTGACTGCGCAGCCCCGGTTCTACCGGGGCTGTTTTTCTGCGCTGGTGGTGCATCGCGGGGTTCAGGCCGTGATCATCTCGGTCTGGTGCTGGTCGAGCAGCTCGCGGTAGCTGGCAAGGACACGCTCGACATCCTCGCGCGATCGTGTCTGGTCGGGCTGGGTCGCGAAGATGGTCAGCAGCTCGGCGAAGTGGCCCGAAGCGACGGCCGCGTTCGATGTGACATCGCTGACGGCCATCGACCAGCGGTCGAAAAGCGGCCGATCGATCCTGAGCAGGGCCTCGACGCGCATGGGCGAGACGCGGTCGTCGTTGTCGATCTGCTCGAGGACCTCCATTACGCCGGGGGCCTCGCCTTCGAGGACCTGCACGAATCGGCGGTGGCCGTACAGCAGCACACCTGTGACGCTCAGCCTGGTGTTGCGTCGCTGTGAGGCATCGGCGATCTGCTTGAGATCGGCCTGGGACATCTCTCGTGTTGCGTGGCAGGAATAGACGAGGCGGTGCATCCGTGGCCCTCCGTCAGCATGGCCCCTGAACAAGATAGAGGCTGGTGCTGTGGTGGGGAAGCACCGCAGGCGAGTTCGCGCTCAGGCGATGCCTGAGCGGCTTCGCGCATGGGCCTGAGCTGGTTTAAAGGCGGTTTTTGGATGATGCGGTTTCTGATGCCGCTAGGCCATGGTCATCCCGCCGTCGACCGTGATGACCTGTCCGGTCAGGAAGCCCGCGTCCTCGGAGGTCGCGTATGCCACGGCGGCGGCGATGTCTTCGGGCGTGCCCAGCCGGCCGACCTGGACCATGGTATCGAGCTGGGCGCGGACCTCGTCGGGCAGGTCCTTGGTCATGTCGGTTTCGATGAAGCCGGGCGCGACGACGTTGGCGGTGACGCCTTTGCCGCCGAGCTCGCGGGCGACGGACCGCGTCATGCCGACGAGGCCGGCCTTGGCGGCGGCGTAGTTGGTCTGTCCCGCGTTGCCGACGAGCCCGCTGGTCGAGGCGATGTTGACGATCCGCCCCCATTTGCCCTTCATCATCGGGCGGGCGGCGGCTTTCATCGCGACAAACGCGCTGGTCAGGTTGGTGTCGATCACGCCGTCCCACTCGTCGTTGGACATGCGCATGAGCAGGTTGTCGCGAGTTATGCCGGCGTTGTTGACCAGGATGTCGAGCCGGCCGTGCTCTTTGGCCGTCGAAGTGACGGCCTCGGCGAGCGCGGCGCGGTCGCTGACATCGACGGCGCAGACCGAGGCGCTGCCGCCGGCCTCCTCGATCTGCGATTTGACCTCGCTGAGCGGGCCCTCGGAGCGGCTGGCGAGGACAACGTGCCGGCCGTCCGCGGCGAGCCTGAGGGCGATGGCCTTGCCGATGCCGCGGCTGGCGCCGGTGACGAAGGCGATGCGTTGGTCGGTCGACATGCTTCGGTTCACTTTCAGTCAGCCGCCGATAAGTTCGGCGAGTTCATCGTTCGTGATGCCCGCGACATCGGCGAACAACTCGATCAGTCTGTCGCGCGACAGGTCGAGCTGCTGAGCCTGCGTGATCATCGCGAAGATATCGAGCAGCTGAGTTGCGATCTCGCCCGAGAGCTGTTCGCCATTTTCGTGTGCTTCCTGACCGAAGTTATAGCCCAGGCGCATCTGCTCAACGGGATTCCCTGACTGCTGTGCCATGAGCTGGAATACGGCCTCGTCTGGTGCTTCGGGAACGCCGAGATCTCGCTGAATGGCCTTGTTCAGTTCCAAGTAGTAGAAGACGAATAGAGCGCCCTGGATGGCCTCAGCATTTCCATCAGCAATCGCGTCGGCCAGATTGAAGTCATCGCGGGCCTCACCTGCCAGCTCGGACGACTCATCCGGCGTCCACACCGGGCTGAAGACGTAGCCGCTGGGTCCCTGGCTGGCGTCCCAAGCGAGGGCGTAGGAGTCGCCGGGCTGGTTGAGCCGGAAGACGACCGAGCCGCTGGTGCCGAACTCGTCGAGCTCGGCGACCGTGACGGATTCGAGCTCGTCGGTGGCGTCGTACCACCCGCCGGTGACGAGCAGGCGTTCGAGCGTGGCCTTGCCGGTGGTGTCGAGGTACGGGCTGATCGCGGCGTCGTCGCCGGTGGCGAGCGCGTCGCCGAAGGCGATGACGGCCTTGGCGAGCTCGGCTTCGACAGGTGCGACCTCCTGCGGGAAGACCAGCCGTGGATCGGCGTCGGCCTCTTCGAGCAGCGGCTGGATGTCGACCGGCTCGGGGTCTGGCTCTGCCGGCGGTGGCGGCGGCGGCGGCGGGGGCGGCGGGGGTTCTTCTTCTTTGCAGCCGACCAGCGCGAGCGTGGTCAAGACGGTGGCGGTCATCGCGAGAACGGCTCGTGCGTGCATGGTCAGGCTCCGCGTGTTGGCGTTAGAGCACCGGCGCGTCGTGGCTGGTGATGGTCAGCGATTTATCGATCCGCCGGGCCATGCCGGCGAGGGTCTTGCCGGGGGCGAGCTCGTGGAAGGCCGCATCCGGGAGCATCTGGTGCATGGCGGCGACGCACGCTGCCCAGCGGACGGGGCTGGTCAGCTGCTCGGCGAGGCGGGCCTTGATCGCGCCGGCGTCCGGCTCGTGCGGGGCGGCGGTGACGTTCGACCAGACGGGGGCGCTCGGCGTGGCGATCTCGGCGGCGGCGAGCGCTTCGCCGAGCCGTTCGGATGCGGGCTGCATGATCGGCGAGTGGAACGCGCCGGCGACCTGGAGCGGTGTCGCGCGGACCTTGGCGGCTTTGGCTTCGGCGACGGCGCGTTCGCAGGCCGCGGCGTCGCCCGAGAGGACGACCTGGCCCGGGGCGTTGAAGTTCGCGCAGACCAGCACGCCGTCGTTTCGGGATGCGTCGGCGATGGCGTTGGCCTGTTCCTCGTCGACGCCGATGAGCGCGACCATGCCGCTGGGGGTTGCGGCGGCGGCGTCCTGCATGGCCTTGCCGCGGAGCGCGACGAGCTTCAGTCCCGTGGCGAAGTCCATCGCGCCGGCGATGTGCAGCGCGGTGTACTCGCCGAGGCTCAGGCCCGCGGCCGCGGCGACCGGGGCTTCGCCGGCCGCGAAGCCGAGCGAAGCGCGCAGCCCTCGCCACGAGGCGACACCCGCGGTGAAGAGCGCAGGCTGGCAGGCGTCGGTCCGGTTGAGAGCCTCTTCGGGGCCCTCGAAGCAGAGTGTCGAGAGCGGTGAGCCGAGCGAGCCTTCGAGTACGGCGTCGGCTTCGTCGAAGACGGCTCGGGCCTCGGGCGAGGCTTCGGCCCACGCACGGCCCATGCCGAGGGCTTGGGCGCCCTGGCCCGGGCAGAGGATGGCGAGAGGGGTTGTCATGCGGCGATGGTACGCGGCGGGTTCACCGGAATGGTGCTGGTTCAGATCTGCCAGAGGCTGGTGCCCCAGGTCAGCCCGCCGCCGAAGCCGACGAACATGACCCGCTGGCCCTCCTTGACGCGGCCGGCATCGACGAGGTCCTTGAAGACGAGGGGGACGCTGGCGGCGACGGTGTTGGCGTACCTGTTGATGTTGATGTGGAAGCGGCCCTCGTCGAGGCCGAAGCGGTCGCGGGCGGCGTCGAGGATGCGGCGGTTGGACTGGTGGCAGACATAGTGGTCGACCTGATCGGCGCGGAGGCCGGCACGCTCGAGCGTCTGCTCGATGACCTTGGGGAAGGTACCGACGGCGAACTTGAAGACGGATTGGCCGTTCATGATCAGCTTGCCGAGCTGCCAGTCGCTGTATTCGTCGTGCTCGGCGAAGTCGTGCTCGGTCTCGGGGATGTAGAGATCGGACCAGCGTTCGCCGTTGGAGTGCATGGCCTGGGCGATGAGCCCCTTCCCGGCGTCGTCGGTCTTCCTGAGGATGACGGCGCCCGCGGCATCGCCGAAGATGATCGCGGCGTTGCGGCCCTTGGTCGAGAACTCGACGATGTTCGTCAGCGTGTCGGCGCCGATGAGCGCAACGGTCCGGTACTGGCCGGTCTGCATCAGGCCGTAGGCGGTGTTCATGCCGAACACGAAGCCGCAGCAGGCTGCGTTGAGGTCGAATGCGCCGGCGTTCTTGGTGCCGATCTCGTCGGCGATCCTGCATGAGGTCGGCGGGCATGTCATCTCGGCCGACATGGTCGACATGACGACGAGGTCGAGCTCGGACGGATCGATGCCGGCGTGAGCCATCGCGTTCTCGGCGGCGGCCTTTGCCAGGTGCTTGACGCTCTCGCCCTCGTCGGCGCGGATGCGGTGGCGCTGCTCGATACCGGTGCGTTGGCGGATCCACTCGTCGGAGGTATCCATGAATTTTTCGAGATCGGCGTTGGTGACGACATCGTCGGGGACGGCAGTGCCGACACCCACGATCTCGACGCCAACGGGACCGGTGAAGTGGTTGACCATCGTTGTGCCCCGGTCGGCCGGGACGTGATGGCCCCGGCTTGAATCGATCGGACAGGGCCTCTCGGACGGGCCCAGTCAGGCCGGGGTGGGGGCGACGGCGGCCTCGACCTCGGCGATACGCTGGACGATCGCGTCGTTGACGCCCGCGTTGACGTAGTCGCGGCAGCTGCGGATCGCGTTGGCGATGGTACGCGGCTCGCTCGAGCCGTGGGCGATGAACAGGCAGCCGTTGACGCCCAGCAGCGGGGCCCCGCCGTACTCGTGGTAGTCGTTCTTGGACCAGATGGACTTGGCGATCGGCTCGAACCGTGTCATGAGGTCCGGGTCGATCTCCATGATCTCCTGCGCGATGGCCCGGAACAGGCTCTTGGCCAGGCCCTCGGCTGTTTTGAGCATCGTGTTGCCCATCAGGCCGTCGGTGACGACCACGTCGGCGACATCATCGAAGAAGTCGCGGCCCTCGATGAAGCCGATGTAGTTCAGGCCGGGCGTGGCCTTGATCAGGTCGCGTGCGGTCTTGATCGTGTCGGTGCCCTTGCCCTCTTCGGAGCCGATGTTCATGATCGCGACGCGCGGGTTTTCGATCTTGAGCAGCTGGCGGCTGAGCACATCGCTCATCACGGCGTACTGCCAGAGGTGCTGCGCCGTCGGTTCGGGGTTCGCGCCGGCGTCGCACAGGACGACGGGGCCGTGCATGCTGGGCATGGCGACGGCGATGCCCGGGCGGTGGATGCCCCGGAGGCGTTTCATGTGCATGATGCCCGCCGAGACGCAAGCTCCGGTGTTCCCGGCTGAGAGCACCGCGTCGCACCGGCCGGGTGCGTCCTGCTTCTGAGAGGCGATGCGTGCCATGCGGACGATCGAGGAGTTCGGCTTTCCCCGGACCGCCTTCGCCGGCGACTCGGCCATCTCGATCACATCGTCGCAGTGATCGACGACGAGCCTGGGATCGTCGATGCCGAGTTCGGTAAGGACCTCGTCGGCATCGCGCTGCCGACCGATCAAGACGAGGCGATCATCGGGACCGAGAAACTCGAGGCCCTTGGCGCATCCTTTTATTATGGCATCGGGGGCGTGGTCGCCCCCCATCACATCGACGCCGAGCCGCACCGATCAGGCCTTTTTCTGGCCGATGCCGAGTTTCGGCACCTTGATGGTCAGGCCTGCACGGACGTAGCCCGACTCCGCGCAGACGCGGTGGTGTCGTTTGGGCATGCCGCTGACGGGACAGAGCCCGGGACGGATCATGTCCAGGGCGTCGTGCGCTCTGCGGCGGCGGCTGCGTCCCTTGGACTGGCGTTGGGCTGGAAGCATGGCGGTTCCTTCTGGTCTTCGTGCTTCGCCAGGGCAACGGGCACAAGCCTCCCCCTGACGAAACGGATTCTAGGTCAGCACTTTCAGAAAGGTCCCAGATGGTCCAAACCGCCATAAACACCCCCTGGGCGGGTCGGATCGTGATCGGCCACTGGTGGTACGCGATGGCTTTGTATCGGGGACCCCTGGGCGAGTGCTGGGGCTCGCCGGACGGCCAAAACCAGGATATGATCGCCCTACCGGCGATTGCCGGAGGCCTCCCTAGCTCAATCGGTAGAGCAGCTGACTCTTAATCAGCGGGTTGAAGGTTCGAGTCCTTCGGGGGGTACTTTCCACGGCCCGTGAGGGCCGTTTTTCGTGGCTAGAGCCTGGGCCGTTAGGGTGCCCCGAAGCTCGGTTCCGCGCCGGTTCCATACCGAACAAGGGAGTCAGGAAAAGTTCGACAACGCGGACCAATAATCGGACCAGCGAACTGTTCAGAACCGAGAAACGTATCGAGTCTGTAGACACAGCACCAAACATACCCGATACTCAACGAAGAAATGGCAACTGAGCGACCCATCCCGACTGCCGCGCAAGTGGCCCGAATCCTGATCCAACTCGCGGAGCAGGACATGGATGTGGACCAAGAGCCCATGACAAACATGCGGCTCCAGAAGCTCCTCTACTACGTCCAAGGCTGGTCGCTCGCTCGGCGGGGCGAACGAGCGTTCGCGGAACGCCTCGAAGCGTGGCAGCACGGCCCGGTCGTCCCACCGCTCTATGGGCGGCTCAAGGATCTGGGCAAGAACCCGATCCCTGCGGACCGGCTAGACGAGCAGGACATCGACCCGGACCTTCGCGCATTTGTGGCGAGCGTCTGGGAAGACTACCGCGCCCACTCTGCGATCAAGCTCCGCCACAAGACGCACACGGAAGATCCGTGGAAGGATGCATGGGAGAAGCGATCGCAGCCAAACTTCTGCGACGAAGAGATCACCGAAGAGGCGCTGCGAGCGTTCTTCTCGCCCAAGGTCCCTCGTGGCGTAAAGAAGTTCAAGAAGCGAACCCCTGCCGCCTCATGGTATGACGAGCCGAGCCCGTTCCAGCAGGCCACCGCCTGATCTGTGACGATTGACCCGTCTCAGATCGTGCTCCAAGCCGTTGTCGAGGTCTCGACACCCGACCCTCAAGGAAAGAACATCAAACCCCGCCCCGTCATCGTCATCGGCTTCGACGACGATGATGACACGGTGTTCCAATTCTGCGCGATCAGCAGTACGTTCCCAAAGCCCGTGCCGCGTGAGTGTGTCTCGCTCCCGTACTCACACCAATATGGCGGGCATGCATCAACAGGTCTCTATCTTGAGAGCGTGGCAGTTTGCAACTGGCTGGATGAAGCCCCGAAGGCAGATGTTGTCAAGAAGTGGGGATACCTCCCGATCAAGACATTCAATCGCGTGATCGAGCGCATTGAAGCTCTTGACGATGATGACGAATCTACTGACCCGGTATCGGCAGCCCAACCGGCCTCGTAAACGAAATTTGCTCGACCAAACTGGCATCTAGCCTTGGCGACGCGTTGTAGTTTTCTCGCATCGGGCAGGGCGCGCGATCAGCGACGATGCACAACGTCTGAGCGGGCTTGGCAGAATCCGGCGTTGACAGCGTGGGCTGACTGCTGTGCGTGTCTCCCGCTCCAATCATCCATCAAGACTGCTGGCGTACGACCAGATGGCATGCACGACAATGAATGCCATGATGATCGACATGAGCACGAAGGCTCCGTGAAGCGCAAGCCATCTACCTCTAGTGGACGGCCCAACTCGGTCGTTTCGGCGCTTCTCGACATATCCCACGAATCCATCCTGATCTGACTCACTCCATCGTCTTTCGGCATCGATGATCCACTGCTGCGCATCCTCGAAGTACGCGAGGTAGTGCCGGTGCAGTCGAAGAAGCACGAAGCTCGCCATGCTTCCAAAGACAGCGGCGAGCATCTGGAGGAGCACCATCTCCTTCTCCACGATGACAACGTATCCAGCTACGATGGTTGCGGTCTGGATCAGAGCTGCATTCCGGATTCGATCGACCAGAGTCACGAACTGCCGGAGAGATGTCAACGCTTCTTTGTACGCGTCGGAGTCGTTGATCATCTGATGATCCTCATCAACTATGAGCCAGATCATGCCTGGAGCAAGAAGGATGAACGACTACAACGCTGCGGAAGGTCTCGACTTCTTCGGTGATTCACGAGAGTCTAAAGGTAAGCGAGAGGTCATTTTGTCGCTCTACAGTGCGATGATCTCCATCGGACAGGAAATCCGAAAGTCGGTCGAGCGTGTGACCGTTTGGGGTTCTGGAATCGTTCTTCTCGCGGTGGGTTGGATCGCGAGAGCCGACCAAGACACTATCGACGAAACCCAGCGATTCGCATTGTCCGGATGCGTGCTCGTGTTCGCGATCGCCCAGATCGCGTTCATCCGCTCGTTGTGGGGACGCTACCGGCAGATCATGGTTTGTGTCCGACGTATCAACGAGTTGCAGGGCGGACACCAACCCGGAGTTTTTCTTCACGAAAGAGCACTCTTTCCGAAGGCGTGGCTCGACTTCGGCACCGACAGGTGGCGTGAGGCCGTCTTCCGCAACGCCTACTTAAGCATCGGTGTGGTCACAGCAATCGGTGTGGTCCTGATCTGGGTTCTTGCACCTTGACGACCGAATCCCCGCCTGGGCGAACGGCTTCCCGGGCGAGCGGGAGAGACACGAAGCGCCTGCGTTCGACGGGAACGATCCAACTTTTCAAAAAACGCACCCGGGGCATCACGCCCCGGGTGCGCACATCACCGCGGCGATGGAGAGAACCGCGGAAAGCCGCGCCGAGCTGCGCTGAGAGCCCGGCGGGCGATGGCGACGGTGAGCCGATCCGCCGCCAGAAACCCCGACCGACTGATGGCTCGGCCGGTCGGGGCGGGGCGTCCACCACACGCCCCGGAGCACTTCCCTACCTCCGACCGATGCTGCCGAGGAACGTCGCCGACAGGTCGAGCCCGGCCGCCGGTGGTGTCGGCTCGGGCGGCTGCGGCTGGCCGTCCTCGCCGGCCTTGAGCACGCGGCCGTTGGGGCCTCGCACGAAGCCGGGCGGCAGCGCGTCGGAGCCTTCCTCGGACTCAGCCTGTTCGAGCGCCTTGGTGAGGTCGTCGACGGTGGCCCTGCCCGAGCGGATCGCGGAGCGCCAGGCCGCGTCGGACTCGTGAATGCCGAGGAGTTCGTCTTTGAGCGCGAGCTGCTGCGTCAGGTTCGCGATGATGCCTCGCTGCGCGGCGATGAGTTCCTGGATCGGGTCGCTGGTATCGCTCATGCCGCACCTCCCCCGCGCACCTTCTCGATCTTCGCGGCGCGGTCGCGCTTCCCGGGTCCGAGCTGCGAGGTCGACGCTCGCCAACGCTCGACGAAGACCGTGCCACCGGAACGGATCATCTCGGACGCTCTCCGCGCGCCGTCGAGCGCGGCCGACTCGCCCGCGGCGAACTGCTTCGCGGCGAGGCCGTGGACTACCTCACGAGCCTGGTCGTCGAGACCGGCCAGGTAGCCGGGCACGTCGAGCACCGCCGAGACCGTCTGGAGGTCGCCCTCGGCGATGCGCTTTGCGAGGAACTGTGTGCGCTTCCCGGGTTCCATGCCGAGCAGGTGCCGCCTGATCTCGCCGGCGAGCGCGACGCCCGACGGCGTCTCGCTCCGCGCGTCGCGCAGCTTCTTCGAGATGCTGCCGGTGAGTAGCTCCTCGACCTCACCCAGGTCCGCAAGCGACTTGTCCACCTTCTCGGCGATCGACTTGAAGCGGCTCTCCGCCGCGTCGGCGAGCGCCGGTTCGTCGCCGCTGAACGCGCGGAGCTTACCGCCCGGGGTGAGCCGCCAGTCTCCGGACCGCTTGCCATCGCCGCCGATGACGCCGTCGCCCTGAACGGCGACCATCGCCTCCGCGAGTTCGCCGCTGGCCTCGTGCATTGAGGAGAGCGCCTGGCGCGCCGTCGCGTGGATGCGGCTCCCCAACGGGAGTTCCATGAAATCGGCTCCCGCGAATGCGGCGTCCGCTCGCGCGGGGTCGACCGCCGCGGGCGCTCCGCGTCGTGGGTCTGGCTTGATACGGTCGTCTGGCTGTTCGAGTCTTGATGTGTCCGTCATGTTCGTGTCTCCGTGAATGGGTGCTGATGTCGTGGTCTCACGCTCTCTCGATCCGGTCGGGTTCATCTGGTTTTGACGAGGGGTCGCGATCCGCGGGGGTGGCATCCCTGTCATGGTGTTTCTGTGAATCGGGGGTACACCCCCCTCTCAGTCGCCGGTGCTTATCGGCCCACGCCTGAACGGCGTCGGCTTTGTTCTTGAACTGGCCGTCGGGCGTGTCCGGGTCGCAGAGCCGCGTGGTCACGAGCGGCGTGCCACCACGCCCAACCGTGAACACCAACTCGGTGCGCAGCGAGTCGCGCTCCGCTTCCGTGAGCGGCTTGCCAGTGGCTCTGCGGGCCCTGCGGAGCCATCCGTCGAACTCAGTCATCACTTGGTGCCTCCAGGTTGGTGGGTTCTTCGATCAGCTCAGCTTCGGCGGCGACGCGGTCGCGCAGCTCGCCGACGAGTTCGATCAGCAGGTCGGCGCGTTCGGGCGTGAGCAGCCCCAGCTTCGTCACGTCGATCACGAGGGAATTGGGATCGAACTCGGCGTGGATGTGGGCGTGGGCGTGCTCCACGCGGCCCGTGACCTCCGTGGATCGACGCTCAGCCCAGGCGGCGTCGAGGCGTGCGAGGTAGCGGAGATGGAGCTTGGTCGCCGCGTTGAGGTCCTGAGCCCATCCGACGAGTTCACCCTTCGAGAACACCGGCTTCTTCGAGGGGTTGCGGATGCGTTCGATCGCCAGCTCCTCCAGCTCGGCGATCATGCGTGCGCGGCCCTGCTCCAGCGCCTGATCCCACGCGGCTGCGAACCGGGGATCGACCTCCCGCAAGCGTCTGAATACCGAGTAGCCCGGCTGTCCGTCGCGTGAGGCTTGCAGGTGAGGCGAGGCACGACGCGCGGCCTCGATCGGTCCGACGGCACCGGACGCGAGATAGTCGAGGAACTCCTTCTGACGCTCCGGGTCTTGGGCGAGCGGCTTGCTGTGCTTGGTACCCCGCTTGCTCATGGGCGCGGTCCTCCGAGTGATGCGCGCGGAACCGGCGCGGAACCGGATCGAGTGCGGCGCGGTGGGTGCGAGAACTTCGGCTCTAACGGGCTCTGATGGCGGATCGCCGTCGTCCGAGAACGCTTAGCGGCCTGATGAGTAATCGGTGAGGTCGGACGCGACGGCCGTCGGCGCGGTTGCCGGACGTGGTCGTGGAGCTTCCACGAGCGCGGAGCTGGGACCGATAGCTCGTCGAGGCTTATCGGTCTCGCGTGCGTTGCCGAGACGTGATTCGCGGTTGGCGGAGTGGCAACGTCAGCCCGGTCTGTACCCGGCGGCGGGTACATGGGGGGTACGCCGAATCGGCTCTCGCACTGTCTGCAAACGCATTCGTACCTGCGTACCTCCCTGTACCCCCCTTCTTCTATTGAGTAGTAGAGGTGACAGAGATAGTCGGTAGGTACCACCGCGTAGGTGCTGTAGCAGACCCACCGGGTTCGAGGAGGAACGGGGGTACGCCCCCGATAACTTCGTGCATAGCGACACCGCAACCGCGATTGCGACCCGCGATAGCGTTCCCCCCGCCGTGTTCGTGTTCCCCCCGTCATCAAAACACCTCCGGTTGCAGCGCGGTCACCACAACGGGCTGACGGTCACCGCAGTCCTCGACGGTCATCAACGGACCGTCGCCACGGACGTAGCACCAACGTGGCCGGCCCTCGATGCGCCTCTTGCGTCGCTCGAAGCCCAGCTGACCTGCCCCCCAGAAACCAGTCCGGTTGCTATGCGAGAATCCATGGCATCGGACGCATCTGGGAAGGCGGGATTTCATGGCACGGATCAGGCATTCGGCGGAGCAGATCATCGGCAAGCTGCGTGAGGCGGAGGTGCTG
>JBCCZQ010000062.1:0-17857 GCA_039187315.1 Planctomycetota bacterium
GCCGCGGTGTGGTCCTGTGCATCGTGGATGCCTCGGACGATCATGCGGTGGGCGGCGACTTGAAGGAAGTGATCGGTGATGTCATCGGTGGTCACGTAGTCACGGCCGCCCAGCCGTGCCGATGCCTTCGCGACGCGTGTGACCGCGAGCGCGCCGCGGGTGCTAAGCCCCACGGCGATGTCGTCGTGCGTTCGGCTGCGCTGGGCGAGTTCTTGGATGTACGCCGCGAGCTCTGGCGCGAGGTGTGTTTCGTCGGTGGCCGCTTGCAGCGCGCGGACCTGTTCCAGGCTCGCGGCGGCTTCAAGCGAGCCGGCTGCGTTGGGCCCTCGGTAGGATCCGATGATGCGCGCTTCTGTCTCTGGGTCTGGGTAGCCGATGGCGGTCCGGATGAGGAATCGATCGAGCTGGCTCTCCGGGAGCGGGTACGTGCCGTGGTATTCGGCAGGGTTCTGGGTGGCGATCACGACGAACGGCTCGTCGAGCCTGTAGGTTCGGCCGTCGACGGTCACGGCGGCCTCGTTCATGGCTTCGAGCAGCGCGCTCTGGGTGCGAGGTGGGGCTCGGTTGATCTCATCGGCGATGACAACGTTGGCGAAGACCGGGCCGGGGATGAAGCGGAAATCGGATTCCGTCGCCTGGTAGACGCTGACGCCGATAATGTCGGCCGGCAAGAGGTCCGAGGTCATCTGGATGCGTCTGAACTCCCCGCCGATGGCCCGTGCGGCGGCTGAGGCGAGCGCGGTCTTCCCGACGCCCGGCACGTCTTCCAGGAGCAGGTGCCCGCGGGCGAGGACGCAGCACAGCAGGCTGTCGATCGCGCTGGGCGAGCCGAAGTAGACGGTCGCGATGCGTTCTCGTATCGCGGCGATCGTGTCATCCATGCGTCAGATCCCTCTCCGCGCGTGCGAGTAGGCGTGGCAAAACAGTATATGATGCAGAATCGGCCCGACTTGTGCAGGCGTCGTTCAGACGCGCGGGCCGAGTGCTTGGTGGGGTGTCATCATGGGCGAGCGTCTCGAGGATCAACTCGACCGTCTCGATGCAGACGCCCCGGGTGAACACCGCGCGCTCGAGCTGATGCTGTCCGGCGATCTTCCCTGCGCTGTGTGCGGCTATGAGCTGTCGGGGCTGTCCGTGGTAGGGAGCTGCCCGGAATGCGGCTGCCCTATCAAGACCACGCTGATGCTCGCGGTGGACCCGGAGGCGGACACTCTTGAGCCGTTAGTGGCACCGCTGCGGACGGCGATCGGTCTTGTGGCATGGTCCAGCGCGGGGGTTGCTGCTGCCGCGACGGTGTGGTTCCAGCGGATCGCGGATGCGGTCTGCGTGCTTCGCCACACACGCTGCGTGTATCCGGAGACCGGCTGGGTCGTCTTCGGGCTGTCGTGCATGGCCGGCCTGAGCGCCCTCTGCATTGTGCGGCCGATGCGGAGCACGCCGCGACTGCACAGCGCGTGCGTTGTCCTTGGAGCCCTGTTGACGCTGGCCGCCGGTTGGGTGGCGATGCTGATTCTCAGCCGGATCGATCCTGTGAGCGCTTCGCCGTACATGGGATGGATGCCGATGGATGCCGAGCGTCTTTCCGCAAGGCTGGCGTTTGGGGGCCTTCTTGCGGCTTCGATCCTGCTGATCAGGCCTGTTGGGCGGGCGCTTTCGCAGCGCTCGGTCCTCTTGCGTGGCAACCATCGGCATCGGCAGCGGCTGCTTGCGCTTGCTGCTTGTTGTGTCGTGACGATGCTCGCCGATGCGTCGTTGCTCCTTGCAGAAGTGACTGGCCCCTGGTCGATGCAGTGGCCGTTGTTGACTGCTCGGATCGTGCAGATCGCGGGTTCCATGCTGATTACGGTTGGTCTGCTTGCGGTGGCTGTGGATTCATGGAAGATCGCGCGTGCGATCCTGCGCCCGGCTCCCCGGTTCCGCGATGTGGTGCGGAGGGAGCCGTCAGATGGCGATTGGTGACGATGCGGATTTCGATCGACGGGTTGAGGACGCGATCTCCGGTCTACCCGTGCACCTGCAGCGGCTGATCGAATCGGAGCTCCCGGTGATCGTCCTGGACCGGCCGACGCCGATGATGTGTCGGGATCTTGGGATCGATCCTGATGAGGGTGACGAGATGCTCGGTCTGCATACCGGCGTGATGGAGACCGAGCGTTCGGTCGAGCAGACCGAGCTGCCAACCGTGATCCATCTGTTCCGGATCGGTCTTCGCGAGCACTGCCGGGACGAGGCCGGCCGCATCGATCCTGCAATGCTGGACGAAGAGATCCGTACAACGATGCTGCACGAGCTGGGGCATCATTTTGGGCTCGAAGAGGATGATCTTGACCAGCTCGGGTACGGCTAGGCCGGGTTTTGTGCCGATTGCGGCCGGAGACGGATCCACCGGTACACTTCGGTACCTGTATCGGCACCTGTAGAGGAGGGTTCCATGCCTGCACGATCGATGTCCACCACGTTCCGGGTTCTCGCTTCGTTCGGTCTCGTCATGGCATCTGCTGCTGGTGCGCAGGTGGACAAGAAGTCGGCGACAGTTGATACCGAGGAAGCCGTTGTCGGCCTGATCAAGATCTCCGGCTCGCTGGCCGAGCGGCCCGGGCCGTTCGACTGGCTGACCGGCGACGGTGCGATGACCGTGCGGTCCATCGTCGCGGCGGTCGAGGACGCGAGCCAGGACGATGACATCCGGGCGATCGTGGTGCAGCTCGAGGATGCGAGCCTGACGACCACCGAGATCGAGGAGCTGGCATCGGCGTTCCAGAGCACGCCGAAGGAGGTCATCGTCGTCGGCGAGTCGTTCGGCACGAGCCAGCTGCTGTTGGGCGCACACGCTGACGCGATCTTGGCCCAGTCCGGAGCGGCCCTCTCGATGCCCGGCATGTACATGGAAGAGTTCTACCTCCGCGATATGCTCGAGTGGATCGGCGCTGAGCCAAGCTTCGTGCAGATCGGCGACTTCAAGGGCGCCGATGAAACGATGATGAACACCGAGCCGAGCGAGGCATGGGACGAGAACATCTCAGGCTTGCTCGACAGCCTGTACGGCAACATGCGCGAGACTATCAAGCTTGGGCGAGATTTGACCGACGCTGAGCTCGATGCGGCGATGACCGAGGCCTGGTTCGCTTCGACCGACGACGGCGTTGCGCTCGGCTTGATCGATCAAGCCGTCAGCCTCAATGACCTGACGGAACACCTCGAGGCGCGGACCGAGAGCGATGTGACGTGGCGGACCGATCTGGTCGAGTCCGCATCGGGCTCGGCGCTCGATCCGTCGAATCCGTTCGCGATTTTCTCGTTGCTGTCGCAGGAGCCGAGCAACAACCCCACCCGGCCCACAATCGCCGTGCTGCACTTCGACGGGCCGATCGTCGATGGTGATTCCTCGGAGGGTGGGCTTTTCGGATCGTCGTCGGTCGGAAGCCGCACGATCCGTCGGATTGCGAACGAGCTTGCCGAGGACGATCTGATCAAGGGCGTCGTGGTGCGGATCAACTCGCCGGGTGGCTCGGCGACCGCGAGCGAGGTCATGTGGCAGTCGCTTCGCGCTCTGGCGGAAGCCAAGCCGGTCTACGTCAGCGTGGGCACCATGGCCGCCTCGGGCGGGTACTACGTGGCGGTCGCGGGCGACCGGGTCTTCGTGAATCCCTCCTCCATCGTCGGGTCGATCGGTGTTGTCGGCGGCAAGATCGCGATCGACGGCGTGATGGAGAATCTGCGCATCAACGTCAAGGCTCGCTCGCGTGGACCACGCGCTGACCTTTTCGGCAGCGATCCGTGGGACGCCGATCAGGCCGAGGCCGTCCGGACCAAGATGCAGGAGACCTACGACCTGTTCACTTCGCGCGTGCTCGCTGGGCGTGAAGGGATCGATCTGAGCAAGACCGCCGAGGGCCGCCTGTTTACGGGCAACGTGGCGGTCGGGCTGGACATGGCCGACGGCGTCGCCTCGCTGACCGAGGTCATCGAGATGCTCGCCGGCGATCTGGATCTGCGCTCGTACGATGTGCTCGACTACCCGGGTCCGATGAGCTTCGAGGACCTGCTCGGCCAGTTCTCGTCGTCGGTTTCGGCTCCCGGCGGGGCGGCCGGCCAGCAGATCGGCTCCGCGGCCATGCGGGCGATCGGATCGAACGCCGAGGCGCTCTTCGGCCCGGCGTGGCCGGCGGTGCGGGCCCGGATCGATGCCGTCCTGATGCTCCGCGACCACCCGGTCATGCTGCTGCACCCGACCGTGCTGTCGATCCGGTAAGCGGCCGATACTGAGAATCGATGGTGGATCAGACTTCCATAATCTCGGTGGTCTTGTCGTCCACCCGGGAGTCGATCTGGCCCTCGTACTTCTTTAGCAGGTCCTGGATCTCGTCCTTGAGGCTCTTGACCTCATCCTCGGAAAGGTGCTGATCACCCTTCGAAAGTCCATCGGCGTGCTTGTTCGCGTCACGGCGGGCGTTGCGGATCACGACCTTCGCTTCCTCGCCCATCTTCTTGGCCTTGGCCGCCAGCTGCTTGCGGCGGTCGGTCGAGAGCGGTGGGATGTTGAGCCGGATCTGCTTGCCGTCGACGTTGGGGGCTAGGCCCAGGTCGGACTCTTCGATCGCTTTGCGGATCTCGCTGAGGGCACCGGCATCGAACGGCTTGATCATGATCTGGGTTGGCTCGGGCACGCTCACGGATGCGATGGCCTTCAGGTCGGTCGGTGCGCCGTAGTAGTCGACCTTGATGAATTCGACAAGGGCGGTAGAAGCCCGGCCGCCGCGGAGGCCCTTGAACTCCTGGTCGAGGTAGGCGACGGCCTTGGTCATGTGCTCCTCAGCCTCGAGGAGGATCGTGTCGGGGTCGGTCATGCTGTGTCTCCGTCAGGTGGCAGCGGTCTGCTGCTGGCTGACGAGCGTGCCGATGGGCTTGCCGCTCGCTGCCGTCTTGATGTTGCCGGGCTCATCGAACTTGAACACACGGATAGGGATATTCCGCTCGCGGCAGAGCGTGAATGCAGTGGCGTCCATAACAGCCAGGCCTCGCTGGATGACCGCATCGAACGAGGCCGAATCCAGCCGCTCCGCCTCGGGGACCTTCTTCGGGTCGGCGGTGTAGATGCCGTCGACTGTGGTCGCTTTGAGCAGCATGTCGCAGCGGAGTTCCGTCGCGCGGAGGGCCGCGCAGGTATCGGTCGTAAAGAACGGGTTGCCGATGCCGGCGCTGAGCACTACGACGCGGTCTTTTTCCAGGTGACGGATCGCCCGGTTGCGGATGAACGGCTCGGCGACGGAGCGGACTTCGAGCGCGGACATGATCCGGCTATCGACGCCGATGGACTGGAGCTTCTCGCGGAGCGCCAGGCCGTTCATGATGGTGCCGAGCATGCCCATGTAGTCGGCAGTAGCCTGCTCGATATCGCCCGAGTCTGCCAGCTTCTTGCCGCGGATGATGTTGCCTCCGCCGACGACGACGGCGATCTGGACGCCCGTGCTCCAGGCGGCCTTGACCTCCTCAGCGATCCAGCCGAGCGCGGCGGCGTCGATCCCGAAGCCGCTTTCCCGACTGAATGCCTCGCCGCTGAGCTTCAGCAGGACTCGAGCGGGCCGATCGGTTGGGAGATGCTCGCCCACGGCGCGGCTCCAGGGTCCATGCGTGCAGGCTCGATCGGGCCTGTCGTGGTACCATAGTCGCGATCCCCGGACCGGGTGGACGGCGGGAACCCCTCGTCCCACAACGCGTCTGATATCCCGGGCAGCCGCGGCACGTGACGCGGGCAGTCACACGGAGGTGGCGTGCAAGCTGATCGTCCGAGCACAGCCGGCTCACAGGTTCGATCCGACGCTCCCTACGGGAGCGGAGCGGGCGTCGGGTGGAAGCGTTGGGTCCGCCGCGTATCGACGTGGGCTCTGGGTCTGTCGCTGGTCATCCATCTGGTGATGCTCTTGGTCGCGACGCTGCTGTCCGTGTGGGGCGGCGGGACCGGGGATGGGCCGCGGACGCCGGGTGTTGTCGAGTTCGCGGTCATGCCCGAGTCCGCGCTGGAGTCCGTCGCTCGCGATGAACTCAGCCTGGAGCTGCCGACGGACAGCCAGCTGCTTGAGTCGGATCTGGACCCGCTCAGCGAGGATCTGCTCACGACGGATCTTGCTGCGACCCCCGCGGTCGATCGCACGGCTCTCGAGCTGGATGTCGGCTCGGGTGGCGGTTCGGTCTCGATTGATGGCGCAGCGGGCGCCGGTGCGGCCGGCGCCAACGGCGGAGCGAGCTTCTTCGGGATCGAGGCCCGCGGCAACAGGTTCGCGTACATCGTCGATGTTTCGGGGTCCATGGACCGCGACGGCCGGCTCGAGGCGACCGTCGGCGAGCTGAACCGATCCGTTACCGAGATGCTCGAGCACGTGGGGTTCTACATCGTGCTGTATAGCGATGATGCCTTCTCGCTGGGCAACCGTCGTGACTGGACCGATGCCGACGCGTCCGGCAAGCGATGGGCCCGCCGGAACCTCCAGAGGCTCGAACCGCTCGGGACGACCAACCCCCTGCCCGCGTTCGAGCTCGTCTTTGACATCCGGCCTCGGCCGGACGCGATCTACTTCATGACCGACGGCGAGTTCGACGGCCGCATCGCCGACCAGATCATCGCGATGAACCGCGAACGCCCGACACCGATCCACTGCATCACCTTTGTGACACCCGCCGCCGCTGGCCTCATGCAGAGGATCGCCGATTCCTCAAACGGTACCTACACGCATATTCCAGGAGCTGGCACACCATGATCGGCCGCACCGGCGTGCATGCTTTGTCTGCGATCGTGACGATCGGTTCCAGCGGGTATGCGCTGTGCCAGAGCACGGTCCACCTTCGAGGCGGGGGCTCGGTCGAATCGGCGGAGCTTGTGTTCTCTGAGGCCGGGGTCCAGCTCACACTCGACGGTGCAACTCGGACGCTCCCGTGGCATCGGGTTCGGCTGATCGATGGAGATGGCTCCGAAGCGTGGCGAGGGTACCGCGATCTGGCCGAGGATGCGTGGCGTGGCCTTGCGAGGCTCGAGCGTGGCGATCCCTACGCCGCGGAGCCCCCGCTGAGCCGCGCGTTCGAACGTCTTCGCGACAGCCGTTCGGAATCGACGGCCCTGATCGCAGAGGGCCTTCTCGACTGTCGGCTCCGGCTCGGAAAGCCGTCGGAAGCGATCGAGCCATGGCTGACCGCGTTGGCGTGCTACGCCGAGGGTGTCTGGGCGGGACCGGGCCCAGCCAGCCCTATCGACGCGAACACGCTGCTGGTGCCGAGCCTGATGCCGGCGTTGCTCCGAAGCGAGCTCGACCGCAGCAGCTTCACCGCACCCGTGACTGGTTCGGGGCGTGTCGGCGCGATCGGTTCGATCATGGCGCACGCGTTTGGGGATGACTCGTCGCCGGCGGCGCTGCCGGATCCCGCCACCGATGTCGGCCAACGGCTGCTGGCCGCGGTCGTCGGCACGATGTCGCAGGACTCGACAGCGCGGGGCGTCGCTCGGAAGGCGCTGGCGGACTTGTCGGCACAGGTCGACTCGGAATGGATGCGTGCGTGGTGCGATGCTGGGATCGGGGTTTCGCTGCTCAGCGAGGGCACGAGCTCGCAGGAGGCCGCCATCGGCTATCTTCTTCGCGTGGCAGTGCTGATCCAAGACACACACCCGGATTTGGCAGGCCTTGCGCTGGGGGAGGCGGTCGAAGGGCTGCTCGATCTGGGGCGGGTCGATCAGGCGCGTCGGCTCGCCGGCGAGCTGCGGTCGCAGGACGCTGGGCATGCTGCGCTGGCTCGGCCGCGCGTCCGCGCGCTGCTTCAGGATTCATCAGCTACTTCCAGGCAGGATGGAGAGAGCTCGCTGTGATGCAAGTCGCCACGCATATTGGATCATGGTTCGCAGCCGAGGACCTCGGCGTTCTCGCCATCGGTCAGGCCGAAGCGAGCGGTGGGAAGTCGCTGTTCGAGCACATCGCTTCGGGCGGCCCGATCGGCTTCGTGATCGTCCTTCTCTCGTTCGCAGCGCTCGCGCTCGTCATCGTCCACCTCGTACGGCTGAGGCTCAGCACGCTCGCACCGGACGACCACTTCGAGCGGCTGAGCGAGATGCTTTCGAAGCGCCAGCTGGATCAGGCGCGGTCGTACTGCGTCAACCATGAGCGGCCGAGCTTCATCACTGATGTCGTCGGTTCCGCGCTCACACGCTGCGCGCGCTCGCCGTTCGGGCTGCTCGAGTTCCGGGCTGCTCTGGAAGAGGCGGGTCAGAACGAGGTTGGCAAGCTGAACCGGTCGACGGAGGGCTTGGCGCTGATCGCCTCAGTAGCGCCCATGCTCGGCCTGCTCGGGACGGTCGTGGGAATGGTCGGAGCGTTCGACAGGCTCGGGTCTTCGGCCGGGGGCTTCGCCCGGCCCGATGAGCTGGCGGGCAGCATCTCGGTTGCGCTGATCACCACGGTTTTGGGGCTTGTAGTAGCGATCCCTGTCACGGCCTGCACGACGTTCTTTCGGAACCGGATCGACTCGCTCGCGGCGGCGGTCGCCGAGATGACCGAAGAGCTGCTCGGGTACGTCGAATCGCATCAGGCCGCTCGGCCGCCAGCAACAGCGGCACCGGCGCAGCCCGCGGCCGCTCCACGCCCAGCGACGCCCACCGGATGATCGCACGCAGAACCCATGTCGCGGGCTTCGACCTGACGCCGATGATCGACGTCGTGCTGCTGCTGATCATTTTCTTCCTCGTCACGGCACAGTTCTCTCGGCTCGCGCGCGAGCCTGTCGCGCTGCCCGAGGAAACGGGGCGCGAGAGGGATATGGAAGACGACTCCGGCGCGCTCGTCGTCGATCTGCTCGGTGACGGCACGCTGAGGGTCGAATCAGAGGTCGTCTCGCTGGATGTGCTCGGAGCAATGGTCCGGCAGGAAGTCGCCTCTTCGCCCGAGACAACCGCTGTCTTGATCCGTCCGGACCGTGCGACCGCGGCGATCCACCTCAACGAACTGGCGCGCGAGCTTGTCGCCAGCGGCGTGGTGAACTACCGCATCGCCACCTCGCCGGACGGGGTGTCACCGTGAAGCTCGTTCGCAGCAGGGAACGGGCCAGGCATGAGCTGCCACTGATCGGGATGATTGATGCGTTTTTTCTGCTGCTCATCTACTTCCTCGTGAGCTCAACGATCACGCCGAGGGAGGAAGAACTCCTCGCCGCGCTCTCTGCCAGGACTCAGGACGCGGGCGCGACCAACCTGGAGCCGCAGATCGTGGAAGTGCTCAGAGCTGAAGACGGACGCGAGCGGTTCTCGATCTCGGGCCAGATGATTGATGATCAGGCCATGCTCACACGCCTGCTGGGGGCTCTGCCGAAGGAGCCCGGTGTATTCGTGCTCGGCGAGGATAGCGCCAGCGTCGGCGGTGTTGCTAGTGCGCTGCAGGCCGCCGAGGATGCCGGCTTCACAAAGGTGACCTATGTCACGCCGGAGTAAAGCCCCCATCCCGGTGCTGGTGGCCGCTGCTATCGGATGGCTGGCGTTCGCTGTGTCCTCGGCTTGCGGTCAACGTTCGCATGCGGACTACATGCGTGAGCGCGGCCTAGAAGATCTGTATGCGGCTTACCTGCAGCACCGTTTCGAGCGTGAAACGGGGGCTGCGCGCGTCGAGACTGCGCGTGAGCTTGCTGAGATCTATGTCCGCCTGCTCGAATCAACGACGGACGATGTGACCCGCCAAGGGTGGGCGACGCGAGCCACCTCGCTGCTGCGTCTGGTCCCCGAAGCAGACTCCCCCCAGCTACGAATGAATCTGGCGCGAGCCGCGTACTTGCGTGCGGAGCGCATCGCGGAGCGTCACCGTCTGCGGATGGCCGCGGCGGATGAACTCGCCGAGGCCGAGCGGGTGCTCCGTGACATCCTGCCGCTGCTTATCTCGCTCGGTCAGGAATCGCACCAGCGGGCCGAGCAGCTAGAGGCCGCGCTTACGCGCCGCCTCGATGCTGAGAACGAAGAGCGTGTGTCCGATGAGCTCGCTGAGGCCCGTCGGTTGCGCTCGTTCGCGTTCTATTTTGCGGGGTGGAGCGCCTACTACATGTCCGTTCTCACGGACGATCCGGGCTACAGCCAGGATGCGCTGCGGCATTTCGGGTGGCTTGTCAATGGCATCGGTGGCGAAGCGGCGTCGCTTGAGCGCGTCCAACCGGCGCTGCTGCGTTTCGAGCACATCGCACGTTCTGCGGTTGGTGTTGGTCTCGCATCCGCACGCGTGGGGCGCTCTGTGGAGGCGAATGCGTGGCTTGACCTAGTGGGCCGCAGCACGGACGTCGATGAAACCATCCGCGCACAACTGCCCGCGCGCCGCGTCGCCGTTTTTGCGCACGGGCGGCAGTGGCGCGATCTCGACACGCTCGCGCGGCGCTGGCTCAGCCCCGAGACAGGCGAGGGGGACCCGCTGCTGGCCCGCCTCGTCGCGGTCGTGGCTCTGGAGGCTCGGCAGTCCGGCGCTGGCGGGGCGGGATCGGAGCTTCTCCGCAGGCTCATCAACGCGGCGTTCGCGGATCTCGTTGCCTCCGGTGAAATCAGGCATATCGCGGATCTCGCCGCACGCTACGGAACCGATCTGATCGGTGACGGCGGCTTCGTTGTCGAGTACGTCCGGGGCCTGCTCATGCTCGATGTGCTCGAGTCGGAGCCTGCATTCACTGAAAACACGGGCGCAGGGCCGGCCGCCGACCCGCTCGCGCGTGAGCGCTGGGGATCGATCGGTGATCAGTTCCTCCTCGCATCGGATTCGGCAGATGCGGATCGTTTCCTGTCCGAGTCGGCGGATGCGCGAACGCAGGCGGGGCTTGCGCTGGCCCGAGCCGGCCGACCGCTCGAGGCGATCAACGCTCTGGATACTGTCATCGGTGCAGATCTCTCGATCGAGATCCGTGAGCAGGCGCACTGGGTCAAGGTGATCGCGCTCGACGCCGCCGTGGAACAGGGCAATCAGCGTCTGACCCCGCTCCGCGACGAGTCGGTGATCCAGTACCTCGCGGGCTACCCGGGCAGTGAGCGTGCATCACGCTTGGCGCTTCGCCCAAGCGTGGCCAGGCTCCTGACAGAGCGCGATGCTGTCGACATCCTCCTCGCGACACCGATCGATTCGCCCGTGTACGCCGATGCGCAGCGTCAGGCGTCCTTGCTGCTCTACCGCCAGTTCCGCGTGCTCCGGGGTAGGGAGTCTGCCGATGCGGCCGAACGGTTCCTCGCCCTGGAAGCGCAGCTGCTTGAACAGGATCGAGTCCGGCTGCGCAGCCTGGGATCCGACCGGGCCGCCGATTTGGCCCGCGCCGTGGTGCTCCGTGCACGCCGAGTTGCTGACGCGGCGCTCGGCGTGGTCCCGCCGAAGCCGGAGCAGGCTGCCGCGGCGATCGAACTTCTCAGGCGGGCAGCGAGTTTTGCATCGATCGATCTTGCCGATGTTGAGCCCGAGCTGCTGTTCCGCGAGTTGCAGATCGCCGTGAGTCGCAAGGATGCTGCTGCTTCGGAGTTGCTGCTTGCCCGGCTCGCGTCGCTGCCCGGCGAATACGAGCAGGCCGGAGTGCGGCTGATGTACCGCGACGCGGTCCGCCGATGGCTTGATGGACAGGATGATGCCGACACGCTCCGTGCGATTGTCGAAAGGGGCGTGCGTGTCGAGGCATCGCTTGCCGAGACTGGGGAGCGTTCGGCTGTTAGGCTGGGGGTGCTCGACACTGTATTGCGCGCCGCCTCGCAGCTTCTCGATGCGTCGCCTGACGAAGACGGCGTGTTGGCTGCTGCGCTCCGTGCCGGTGAGACCATCCGCGAGCTGGGCGGCGGCGATGCGGCTTCGGTTGCCCTGTTTGCGGCGCTGCTGCAGCGTGACGGCCAGGATCAGGCTGCCCTCACGCAGTGGAGGCTTGTACTGACTTCATCGGAGCCTGGAACGGACCGATGGTTTGCGGCAAGGCTCGAATCTTTCCGCCTGCTGGCGACCATCGATCCCGAAGCGGGGCGCATTGCGGGGGATCAGTTCCTCGTGCTTCATCCCGATATGGGGCCGGAATCGATGCGCAGCGATTTTCGTGACATCCTCCGCCGGCTCGGCGCGATCGAAGGTGGGGGCGGGTGATGCAGCAAGAACCCGGTGTTACCGTCATCCTCGGCGTGCCAGCCGACGCCGATCCGTTCACGGTGCTCGGTCTGCCGATCGCCGATGTGCAGGATGCGGAAGTCGTCGATGCGCTCGATCGGAGGATGGAAGAGGTCGCGAAGCACCCGCGGGGCGAATCGGTCGAGGGCAACGACGCGAGGCTGGCATTGCACGCGGCTGCTGCGCGGTTGCTCGACGCGGATACCCGCAGGGCTTTGCTCTCGCGTGCCGGGATCGCCGCGACGCCGAGACAAGCCGAGAAGGCACCGCCACGGGGGGGGCTCGCCGAGCAGCAGGCCCTGCGTACGCAAGCGGTCCTTGTGATCGCGTCGCAGGGTGGATGGAACACGCAGGCCCGACGTCGGCTCGCGATGCTCTCGCACGCCCACGGCGTTTCGACGACCGAGCTCGCTGACACGTTGACTGGTCTGATGCACCGCGAGCCGGGGAAGGCCGCTGCGGCACGGGGCGACCAAGCCGGGAGCCGTGCTTCGGCGCACACCGGTATCAACACCGTTTCTCGGCAGCGCGATACCGGATGGATCCTGACCGGCGCTATGGCGGTCGTTGGAGTGCTCGCGCTCGCCTCGGCATGGGTCGTGTTCCAGCCGACCCCATCCAGCCCGGCCAGACCGCTTCCTGTGGACCAGCCATCGAACCAGTCTGCACCGACACAGTCGGAACCGAAGGTGGACATCGCCGCGACCGAGTCGTCATCCAAAGCACCTGGACCGTCTGCAGTACCCGCTGCCACCGCGACCATACAGGGGCCGCCGAACCAGGTGGCCGACTCGGCTGGTGATACACCCGACTGGTACCTGGCCGCGATCGGCATGCGTGACGACAGCCAAACGCCTACGCCTGATGCGGTTGCGTTTGTTGCTGCCGGCCTCGCGGAAACCTGGCTTGACCGGACAGTCAGCCAAGACCGCCTGGCGGTTGGAACGGTTGTCGACCTGCTGTACCGCATGCCGGCCGACCAAGCAGCACGCACTGTTGAAGCGATTGGAGCCGCCGCGAGCAGCGAGAACACCGTGGCGGCTGCATGGTCAGCGGGTCTTCTCTCACGGATCGCTCAGGAAAACGCGCTGCCTACTCAGGTGGACCGTGTTGTGCTCGAAGCGATGTCGCGATCGCTCGGCCCACGGGTCGCATCGGTCAAGCCGGGCTTCGCCTCGGGCGCCGCGGCATATCTGATCCGCAAAGCGGAGTCCGGCGCCGTGTTCGGCGAGCCGTGGTTTCAGCTGGTCGATCGGATTGCTTCTACCGATGAATCGCTCGCTCGGGGTGTCGCTCGCAGCAGCCTCGATGCGGTGATGCGCTCCCCCTTCTCAGCAGGCGATGACCGACGCCGCCGATCGATGGCGCAGCTGCTCACCAGGCTCGGTCTGCCCGAAGACCGCGAGTCCGCGGGGTGGGTCCTTGGGTGGTTCGGTGACAGCCAGATCGCGACCCCGACCCTCGCTTCGCTGGTGACCTCGCTGCGCACGCAACCCAGGCTTGTGAAGGGGGCTTCCGATCTGGAGCTCTCGCCGGCGGCATCGCCCCAGGAGCGATCGGCAGTCCGGCGACGGCTTGCGGAGCAGTGGCTCGACGGCGTGGATATCTCGTGGGCATCCGAGGAGTGTGTCCGGCTTGCCCGTGCGCACCTTGCCACGCCCGCGCCGACGACGGTCCCGGCCATGATCGACGATGCCGTGGTTTCAAGCCGCTTGATCAACGCCTGCCGTCTGATCCTGTGGGGACAGGAGACCGGGGCGGAGCAGATCCTGGGTTCGCTCCGCTCGGGCATACCGGACGGCACCGCGTCGCGCTCACAGGGGACGGCTTCGATCACGCGCGACGCCGCCTCAGATTGGGCGCTCCGCTACCTCGCGGCGAGGCGCAATATCCCGATCAGGCAGTCGCTGCTGACCGAACTGATCCGCAGCCGCCCGCAGCTAGGCACGATCGCAGCGGAGGCGCTTGTCAACGAGGCTGCTTTTGGGAGCCCCATTCAAGTGCGTCGCCAGGCGATCGAGGCCCTTCCGTTGTTCGCGGATCAGCCTTCGATCAAGAACGCTGTGCTCGAGGCCTTGCCGAGGCTGCCCCGCGTCGCGAACTCCGAACGGATTGTCGGTCTGGTTGTGTCGGAGCCTCTGCCGCCGATCGATCGTGACGATTGGCCTCTGCGAGCGCGACGTGCCCTGGTCGCCTCGCTGCTGACGGATCTGGTCGGCCATGGCGACGGCGTGGCCCTTGATGCCGCTGTGGCGAGGCTGGCCGAGAGCTACGCCGAACAGGCAGGGGGGCTGACCGGACAGACGGGCTCTGCCGAGGGACGCTTGCTCCGCGCCGCAGCCGCACGCTATGCCGACTACACATCGCAATGGACGCGGGCTGCCGATGTATTCGCGACCGGTCGCAGCCTCCGCGATCATGCGACAAGGCGTGATGCCCGTCTCGCGCTGGCGCGCAGCGACATCGGGCGTTTTGCTGCCTGGCAGGTCTCCGCGACGGAGCTGGCTGCCGATGTAGTTGCTGGCGAGGTTCCGGAGCAGAAGGCGGCGATCGCGGAACAGATGAAGGAGCTTCTCGAACAGCGGCAGTCTGCGACGGATGTGTTTGAACAGCTCATCGCTGTCGAACGCGCGATGCTCCAGCTCTGGCTGCTGCGGATCGGAGCGGGTGAATCATGAACAGACTCGTTCGAACCCTGCTGCTGTGTCTGTTTGTCTTGACGCCGATCCCGCTGCTTCTGTGCGAAACGCGGGCCCAGGATCTGCCCGACGACCTCGATCGCCGGCTGACCATGCTCGATCCATCGCTGCCGCGCGGGTACTTCGAGCTCGGCGAAGATGTCGCTGATCTTGCTGATTCGCCCGCCCAAGTCGAGTTGGCCCGCCGGCTGTTCGTGCTGGCCGCTGTCCTGGCCGACGAGGCCGGAGAGAACGCCTGGATCCGTCCCAGCGCGTGCCTGGCGCTGGCGCAGCTCGAACCGACCGAGCGTCGGGAGCGATGGCTTCGCGCGTTGGCGACGAGTCTTGATCCCAGGTATCGCCGAGCGAGCGGACGCGCTGCGGGCACGCCTGCCCACGATGCCATCCTGCGCCTGCGGCTCGCCGAGTTTCTGGGCCTCGCGCGGGCAGGACTCGGCAATCTGGCCAGAGATCGGCTCGATACGCCGGGTGTGCAGGCGATCGCCGAGCGCGTCCGCGATGTCGGTGCCAGAGGTATTGCGCCGCTGTCTTTTTCGAGGCACGAAGCCGAGGCCCGCATCTGGCCATGCCCCGAATGCAGCAACGCCCGCATCATTCCTGACCCGAGCAACCCGTCTCGGGATCGCGTCTTCTGTTCAACGTGTAGGGGTGATCCCGGCCCGGATCTGAGCCAGGGGGAGCTGGTCGGCTCGCTCGCGCTCGAGGCCGTTGTCCTCGACGCAGATGCCCGCACATGGTCTGCCGCGACAGCGCTCGGTCTGACCGACCCCGTTGATGATCCCGAGCTCGAGCAGCTCCCCGCGATCCTGGGCATCGATCCATCGCTGACCGTCTACGTCGATGGCCGATGGCAGCGGCCGTAGACTCATGCCCGTCTTCCTAGAACCACCATCGCAGCAAGGATCACCGCCATGAGTGAGCCGGCATCCACCGTCGAGTTCAAGCCGCAGATCACGTTCGAGGACTTCGCGAAGGTCGATCTCCGCATCGCGACCATCACCCTCGCCGAGCCGCACCCGGACGCCGACCGGCTCCTGAGGCTTGAACTCGACGATGGCAGCGGTGAGACCCGCCAGATCTGCGCCGGCATCAAAGGGCACTACGAGCCGGCGGACCTGGTCGGCCGGAGCATTGTCATTGTCGCCAACCTCGCGCCACGGACTATCCGTGGGCAGGAATCCCGAGGCATGCTGCTTGCCGCGAGCAACGCCGCGAAGGGCGAGGGCGACCGGGCGGTCGTGCTCCTGACGCCGATGGACGGGATCGAGCCCGGCTCAGTCGTCTCCTGACCTCTTGATCGCCCCGGCGGGCTCACGCTGCGGAGGCCCCGGCGGCTGGCCCGTTCGGATTCTCCGTTCCATCTCCGCCAGGTGCTGATCGATGGTCTCGCTCCGCTGCGCCATCGAGGCATCGAGACGCGCACGGTAGCTGTCCACATGCGCTTCGAGCCTGCTCAATTCCAGCTCGAAGACGGCGTGCCGAGCATCGTGTCCTTCGGTGATCGCGGTGCGGAGCGCGGCAAGCGCCTCGGCGTACCGCACGCCATCCGTGCTTTCCGGCTCAAGCGAGGCGTCCCGAAGTTGCTTGGCCGCGCGCAGGATCTCGCCGCCGGCTTTGAACTCGCGGAGACGGGCGCCGTACATCACCGGGTCTCCGCTTCGGAGCTTGGCAAGCTGCGCGAGCCGCCCCAGGATCCGTCTTCCCACGATGGGCCTATCGAACTCGAGCGAGGCGTCGGCACGATCGAGCAGCGATGTCATCCGTTCCCGGAACGCCCCGTCGAATTCGGGCAGCATCTCCCGGATGCGTATGAGATCCTCGGCGGTTACTTCTGGGGTTCGTTCTTCACGACGCTCACGCATCGCGTCGAGCAGCCCAGGGCGAGACACATTCGGCTGCATGTTGTCCGGAGGGGGCGCGCGATCGGGCTGCGCCATGCAGGGCTGCGTTCCCAGGCCCGCGATCAGCACCAGCGCCGCGCCGGCGGCTCGCAACGATGTCATAGCGGCTGCTCCATCCCGACGGTGTCCAGCCATGTGTCAAGATTCTCCGGGGTCAGGCTCTGCTCCTGCGCACGGAGGCCGTCAACGCTGGTAGCTATCTCATCAAGCGAATCATCCGCCCAGGCCAGCGTGTCATCGAGCACTTCGAACGACGCCAGCAGCAGCGCATCGTCGTCGACGGATGCGATCTGTGGGGAAGCCGGTGTCGGCACGCCGGTGGGCACCAGCAGCATGGCTACGAGCACGCATGCGGCGAGCGCACCCACACCCCAGCCGGCTGCCGCCCGCGATCGACGGCGTCCCGACGCTGCGCGACCGGGCACCGCGATGCTCTTGGTGTCCGACGATGTGCCTTCGCTGCGTTCGATCACACCGAGCAGCCTTGCCTCGAACCGTTCTTCGGGCTCGTTGCGGATCTCGATGCCGAGATCGTTCAGGCCCTCAGCCAACGCTCCGAGATCATCAGGCAGCGGCAGGTGCCCGTCTGCGTGTGATCCTGTTGGTTGATCGTTCATGGCGTTGTCATCCCCGGAATACCGTACTTCGTCATTGCTTAGCGGAGATCTCCGTCCTGTTCAAGCAACCCTTTGAGCTTCTTCAAAGCCCGGTGATGCCTCGCGAGCACCGTGCCCATAGGCGTCCCGAGCATCGCAGCGATGGATGTGAAACTCAACCCCGCGTGGTGGCGCAGCGAGATGACCTCTTGATCCGCTTCCGGCAGGGCCGCGATCGCTCTGAGGAGATCCGCGTTCGTGTGCGTCTGCTCATCGTCGCCCGGCGATGCTGGTCGGGGCCGGTCTGCGAGGCCTCGTGTCAGCCGCAGATCGCGTGCGCGCCGCCGAGCCTCGTCGCGCACGCGGTTCATCACGATGCGGAAAAGCCAGGACTCGAACCGGCCCTCATCGCGATAGCGCCCCCGCGAGATGGATTCGTGCACCGTGGCAAGCACCGACTGCGTTACCTCTTCAGCGGCCTCGGACGACTTGAGACGGCTCCGTGCCGCGGCGTAGATCCGCCGGGCATACAA